>CAJQNS010000161.1 GCA_905479735.1 uncultured Desulfofustis sp. | reverse complement strand
TTTTGCCACAGTAAGGGCATTTGAAGAGTAAGCGGTTGTCCTGCACCCTGAACTCCTTGGTTTTCAATCCTTGGTCCTCTCTTGTCCAATGCAATTATGAGAGATGAGGCTGTCAACGGAAAAAAAATAAAAATATCTCTTCATTAGATAGAGAGCAATATCGATGCCAACAGACATGAATCCCCATCGTTCAAAAAGAATGCTTGATATCAGCTATATAGAAGGGCTAGGGAGTTTCAGTCCATAGATAAACAGAACGGGTTTACAGGAATGTGGAATTTTGTTTCCAGTATGCCGTATTTTATTTCTGGTTTACCTTACTGAATGTGTCGCTGTGCGGGTGCTGTTTCCTGGGTTGTTATAAAAAAATATGAAGGAGATAAATGATTTTTTCTATTGCCCTAGCGACATATAAAACGCGTCGGTACATGGATAGGCTCTCTTGAAGCTCCACTCCAACACCATTGCTAAACGGTGATCCATTTTCTCGGGATGTTCTTCTATGTAATTAACAAAAACAAGTATTGGCTGGGTGATGTCCACAGGTTCTTGTGGAGGACAAAAAGATGGATTATTGCCAACAAATATATCCCTCCAAGATAGATATTCGCACATATCCCAGGCCCCTATCACAAAATTTGAGCAAGATTGCGCTCTGTTTGATTCTTCCTCAGTCAGTCTGCGGTTACTTTCTAGAAAGAGTAGACAATCTTGAAAGGCTTCCTCTGTTTCCCCATAGGTGGCAGCTTTTCCAGTGCCAACTATTATTGGTCCCATAATTACAATCAGTGTTAAAAGGGCTATCTTCTTCATTTTTGTTCCGGGTTGCGGCCCAACAAAAAGGTGACGCGGTATAGAGAAACCCACGTCACCTAGGAGAGAGTGATTGTAAATGACAAGAAAAGAACATCACCAACAAATTATCTGACGTCCACACGAAAGCAAAAGGGAGGATTAGGAGATGAGGCTTTGGACGATACGACGGATCAACCAACCAAAATTTCATAACCCTACTCCCTATTTGGTTTTTAGGGCAACGTTCAGGCTAGTTTTTATTATCTCGCAACAAAACGGAAATGTCAAAAAAGCAGAAATATTTACGACAAGGTTGGACCCACCCACCCCCTGATAACCTCGCTGTAAAAATGCAGAACTCCTCTGTTCTGAAGTTTGGGGTTATTCCGGATTAATTCAGGATCTGAGGTGAGGGGGCTCTCTGATGGAGAAAATTAAAGATAAAACGCGAATGATTTCTATGTAAGAAGTTACCCTTACCGTGCTGTTAAATTAAGAAAAGGGTAATGCGTGATTGATAGATGCCGGCGCCTTCTTAGGCTTATTTTTCTTCATCGGGATACTGAACATGCGGCGGATTCCAGCCAATGACGGCACCGTCTTTTACTTTTATCAAATAGGGTGAAAGGGTTGTACCGGGCAGCGTTCGTACATTATCCCCGATGCGGATGACGCCCATTCCCGTTCCTGCACCGATTGTACAGTTGTTTCCTATCTCGACTAAACCATAACGAAATCGACCATGGCCTTCATAGGCATGCACGGTAACTCGAGAAAATGCACCCATCAATGTGTTGTCACCGATAAAAATAAGCTCCGGACGAAAATGATCCAGCCAAACGCCCTGCATGATTTCAGTGTTTTTACCAATATGAACCCCCATTTTACGAAAGAACTTTATTTTACTCGGTGTGCCCTTCATGGTTGAGGAGCGAACAAGTTGAAGGAACAGGAGTATGCGTCGCCATGTCGGCGCATTCAAGACGCGCCAATTGATGGCATCTTTTTCTTCCGGCTTGCCGAGTCCGTAAAAAGTGTAATGGCGCCTGATGGTTTTGAAAAACTGTTCCAGGTTGGCACGCCCTTCCTCTGTTTTGGGATTGAGCGCAGTTACTTCAACACCTTTGCCGCCCGACGTTTTGCTGATATAGACAGATCGATTTTTCTTTTTTCCGAGCTTTATGGCTCGCTCAATAATCTCAATCGTCACCATCTTTATAACTTCTTCAGGCGATCTATTTTGATATTTTTTCATTACGACTCCCCATTTAAAATAAGGTAGCCAATAATCTTTAGGGTACCCTTTACCCTTACTGATTGATGGAGGCCTTATGTCCTGGCTGGTTTCAGTTTCTGGTACGTTTATGTTACTTTAATAACCATGATTATCAGACAGTGCGTGCCTGGCTGCAGTGGAAAGATGTATCGACGAGGCCAAGGCGCTGATTTGAGGTTTTCAATTCCATCGCATCGATTCTGCAGGGAGACGGTGATCTGCCCAACGATTTCTGCCACTCAAGATTCGGGAAGAAGCCTAACCTCGCTTGACCTTCAAAGCGGTTGGGTTGTAAATGATTATCTTTAACCGGCATAGCTTTGGGAACAAAAAAATCTCATTATAGGCGCTGATTGTATCCTGAGTATTTGCCTCACTTTCGATAGCCAACAGGATTGATGCCGCTGTCTGAATTACTAATGATATAAGGCTGCCTTTATATTACCTACATCTAACAACCAGGGTGGTAAGAAGATGTCGCTGAATTTTTCACGTATAGAGCCAACATTGCCAGGAAGTCAAACGTTGGTTCTGCCCAGAATGCTGCCCGTCAGGCAGTCTTTTCCTCGTGGTGCGAAAGTTGATACTGCGGCCACCGTTCAGGCTGGCTTTGCTGAGCTTGAGAACAACAACCTGGAGGGTAAGAGCATTGCGATTACTGCCGGGAGTCGAGGGATAAAAGGATTGGCCGATATTCTCCGGGCAGTGGTAATGGAGCTTAAGTCCAGAAATGCCCAACCTTTCATTGTTCCTGCAATGGGCAGCCACGGAGGGGCTACTGCGGAAGGACAGGTGAAGGTACTCGAGAGTTTAGGCATCAATGAGGCCCAGATCGGTGCTCCTATCCGTTCCAGCATGGAGGTTGTTCCGCTCGGAACTACCAGTAATGGCCTGAGGGTCTTCTGCGATAAACTGGCCTATCAAGCTGACGGTATTGTCGTCTGCAATCGGATCAAAGCCCATACGACCTTCAAAGGTGATTATGAGAGCGGCATTATTAAAATGCTGGTGATCGGCCTGGGCAAACACCGGGGGGCTATAGAAGCCCACAATCTGGGGTTTGACCGCTTTCATGAAATCTTACCGGCTGCCGCCGAGTTGTTTCTTTCCAAAACTTCTGTTCTGTGTGGTATCGGCCTGATAGAAAACGGTTACAACGAGCTTGCCGAGGTTGAAGTGATTTCCACAGAACGGATAATGAGGCGTGAGATCGAATTACTCAAAGAGGCCAAGCGGGTTATGGGGCGCCTGCTAGTGGATGAAATCGACATCCTCATTGTTGACGAAATGGGTAAAGATATCAGCGGTACCGGGCTTGACTCAAACGTAACGGGTCGCTCCTCGTGGGGGCTCCCCGGCTTTGTTGCTCCGCCCATCCAACGAATTATCGTTCGGGACCTGACGCCGGCGACGAAAGGGAATGCGACAGGCATTGGGCTTGCAGATTTTACCACACGGATCTGTGCCGAAAAAATCGATCCAACGCCTACCTACACAAATGCCATAACCGCTCATGTAATGCAGTCGGCAAAAATTCCGATTGTTGCCGAGAACGACCAGCAGGCCTTAAGGGCAGCCCTGGTCACCTTGCGCCATGGCATTCCCAAAGCTCCTCTGATCGTACGAATAAAAAATACCAAAGAGCTTGAGACACTGTGGCTATCTGAAACCTATCAAGAATTCATAGAGAAAAGTTCGAATCTCGAGATTATAGGTGATGCAAAGGCAGTCGGGTTCAGCCGGGATGGGGCCCTGGAATATGATTAACCCACTCTATATATCTTAAGCCGAGAGGTATGCTGCTTACTCTAAGCCTGCCAGAGACAAACCAGACTATCTGGCTGAAACGTGGCGATTGTCAGATCTCAGCCAATTTGACTGAATCTTTAAGGCGTGTACCAAATAGGTGATGTGTAGGCCCGGTCCTCAATAGAGTGGGGTCGGATTTCTGGATCATCGGTGCCAACCCTATTAACTCACCAGAAAACAGCTGGCCGATAAAAGTGGTGTCGCAGCCGCGCGGATCCCTAAAATTGGCATGCTCAGCCCCCTTCTTGGTTTATGTATCAGTCGTTACAGCAAGCCTTAACTGATTAAATTGAGTACAAAAAATTTTAGATCAAGAAATTTTAAGATACATTGTGGGGGGTGCTATGGTAAGTTCTGGGCAAAGGTCTCTTTGAACCACTTTCACTTGTCGGCTGACAGGTCAGGTTTTTTAAAAATCTCATTTCATCAAATCACAAAAATCCGTGAAGATTAAATCTGTCTATTCTTTTCTTGAACGACACCAGATCTCAGTAATGGGAATCTCCTTGGGTCTACTCTTTTTTTCCGCATCCTTGACGCCCTCGCTTATTCCCAGGTCTGCAATCATCCAGGGAACGCTGGGTGGACTGGTGATGGCCATCGGCTACCTTTTCGCCAAAATCATCATCGGGACATGGCGGTTTCTTGAACTTCCTGAATTTACTGACGCCCGCTACAGAACAGTGGCTGGTGTCCTTTTGTTACTGTGTTTTGCGGTATTTTGTGTGGCACTTTTCCAGTTGCGGGACAGTCAAAACGAGCTTCGAGCTTTGATGACCATGAGCCCGATTGAGGGCAGTCATGGGATTATTGTGGTCGGCCTGGCAACTGCACTGTTTATTTTCTTTCTCCTGCTCGGCCGCATCGCTGCAATTACGGCACGGTTTCTGCGTAACAGAATGCCTGGACGAATGCCCCCGCGGGTGTCAATTACACTCAGCCTTGCCCTGGTCACGATCCTGAGCTGGAACCTCGCCAATGGAGTTATAGCTCGCGGCTTGCTCAATATGGCTGATGAAACACTTCGCGAAATCGACGCCAGGATTGATCCTGAATTGCCGGTACCGCAAGACTCTTTGCGTTCCGGCAGTGGTGACTCTCTCTTATCGTGGGAGAGATTAGGGGCTCAGGGACGCAGATTTGTTTCAGGAGGCCATTCCGCTGAAGAGATCTCGGAGATTCATGGGGGTAAACCTGCCAAGGAACCGATCCGGATTTACGCCGGACTCAACTCTGCCGAAGACATCAGAGATCGAGCCGCTTTGGTTCTGGAGGAAATGAAACGAGTAGGGGCCTTTGATCGTTCAATCTTAATTGTGGCAACCCCGACTGGAACGGGCTGGATAGATTCTGCTGCTGTTGACCCATTGGAAATAATGCACCGTGGCGATACCGCTATCGTCGGCATGCAGTATTCCTACCTGATGAGCCCACTGGCCCTGTATGTGGAACCTGATCTGGCCCTTGAATCAGCGGAAGCTCTGGTAAACATTGTCCACGACCACTGGAGCCAACTGCCTGCTGAGACCCGACCCAAGCTCTTCCTGCATGGACTCAGTCTTGGTTCCTATGGCTCCGAAAACGCCTTGTCTCCCCTCAACATGATCGACAACCCGGTTAATGGGGCACTCTGGTCAGGGCCGACCTTTGGCAACCCTATCTGGCAGGACCTGACCCGAAACCGAAACAGCGGTTCTCCTGCCTGGCTGCCCCGTATCAGTGATGGCCGAACCATACGCTTTACTACTCAGGAAAACGCACTCGATTTAGCTGGTAGCAGCTGGTCGCAAATGCGATTGGTGTTTCTGCAGTACGCCAGCGACCCAATCACCTTTTTTGAAATTACCTCCACATTTCGACCCTCAGCCTGGATGACCGGCGAGCGCGCACCGGACGTATTGGATAATTTTCGCTGGTATCCGCTGATCACGATGCTGCAATTAGCCGTGGATATGCTCGTCGCCACCGATGTACCCAAGGGGTTCGGTCATGTCTTTGCCGCTGAACATTATATCAATGCATGGGTTGCTTTGACCGATCCAGAAAATTGGCAGGTAGAGGATACTGAGCGCTTAAAAGCATTGTTTCGTTGACACTTCTGTGGGCTGATTCTGACCACCATTATCCCGGGTTGGTTGGCTGCGCTGGCCGACGTCAAACCATAGAGATTGTCTGACACATGCTAATCTCAATAAAACCTTGAATGTGGGATATTGAGCCATTTCCTGATTTCCTTGCCAGGGCGAGATCGACCAGAGCTAAAATCATTCCTCTTAACTTATAGTTTTAGGGGAGCAATGGCGGTACCAGGGTATCCATAACATCTGAAAATTCTGCTGCTACCAGGCGCTGACGTCCTAGTTGATTGACGGCAGGCGTTCAATCCCCAAACTTCGATCTTTCTCCACTACCTGATAACCAGCCCGGTAAAGGCCAGCAGCGACAGCCGCCCGGGTCGGTGGTGGAACACTCCCCCACTGCATGATCAACGGGGTGAGTTCGCTCACCCCAGTTGCTTTGAGCAGTGCATCGATGGCGAGGCGACGCTCATTGGGGAAATCCGAGTTGAGCATCTTCTGGGTCAGGATCACTAGCGCTTCGCCCTGGGCCATACCCAAGCTTGCCAGGCGAAGGACACTTTCGAATTCTTTGTCCCTGGGCTGAGCTTCGGTGAGTTTTTCAAACTCCGTCCGGTTGGTCAGATACGACAAGCCCAACAGCAAGGCATATCGGTCTGTGTGCCTGGGTTGTTTCTGCAGCAGGTTGATGATGGGCTGCAACGCTTTTGGGTCTGCCAACGAGGCAGCCAGGTAGAGAGTGGCAATACGCATCTTTTCATCGTCATCCTCGGCGAAGTGTTTGGCCCATCGGGCCCCTCGCTGGTCACGTTGTTTGGCGAAGTAGAGCAAGGCCTGGCGCTGCACCACTGCATTTTCCCTGGGGTCTTCCAGCACCCTGGTGACTGCCTCGAAGGAGGCTGGGCTCGGGGGCAGTTCAGCAAGTGCTCGCAGGCCATCTCTGAGCAGCCCGGGCTGGTCAGGGTTAGCCTTTACAGCCTTTATAATCACCTCAATTGAGCGGGGATCGCCCAGGACCTGCACAAGTGCAAGCAAACGACTGCGGACCTGAGCAATAGTGTCAGGTGCGAGCAGTGCCCGGTGCATCGCGGGCAGGCTTTCGTTAGCCCGCTCCAGCAGGCGCAGGGAGGCGTGTGCCCGCCGCGAGCCTGATAGGGACAGGGCGGCGATATCAGCGTCGATCTCTTTCTGGCGTTCAGCGCTTTCGTCCAATGGCGTCAACGAGTTTGTTGAGACAACAGGCACATCTGTCCGGACACTTGCTTCTATTTTCGCTATTGCCTTCGCGGCGCTCTTGCTCACATAAGCCTCATCCTCCTGCTGCGACTTCTGCAGATCCGGCAGCGCCGGCTGCGCTGCAGCACCGATTTCTCCGAGTGCCTGGGCGGCCAGGGCGCGGATCTTCGGCTCCCTATCCTGGCGCAGCGAATCGCGCAACGCGCCAATGGCAGGGGCGGCTGCGGGTCCCATGTCAACCAGCGCTTTGACCGCTTCCACCCGGGTAAAAGCCAGCCAACTGCGCAGGTCAAGGACCAGACGTCTTACATAGTTCTGGACGGCAGGATCCTCAGCCCCGTTCATGGTCATTATCGCTTGCGTCAGCGCCGCCCGGTAGCGCCCGGAGGCTTCGGACATATCCTGTTGCGCCAGTTCCGCGCGAAACAAAGGCACTACCTGTTGCGGTTCCGGGCCGATCTGGGTCAACGCTGTGGTGATGGCCAGGCGCAGTTCACGGCTGGGGTCTGGACGTTCAAACATAGCCAGAAGCGCTGGAATCGCATCCTTAGCGCCGGGACCGATGCGCCCCAGGGTTTTTACCGCCATCAGGTATTGCGGGTATTGGTCAAGCAGTGTGACAAGGGCCGGCACGGCGGTGCTTGCTTCGGGACCAAAATTACCGATAATCCGGGCAGCGTTCTGGCTATAATGATAGTCGTCGCTGCTCATCATGGGTACAAGCAGGGGCACCACATACTCGGCTGACTGCTTCTCAAGTACATTGAAGGCTGCCATACTGGCCTGACGATTTTCAGAAGCAGCAATGCGGGCCAGTTCCGGGGTGATAATCGCGGCTCCTTGTTTCGTTTTAGCTAGTGCGTAGCCTGCCTGAGTGCGCAGATAGCGGTCATCTGATTCTAAGGCCTGCACCAGCGCCAGCTGGGTCTCGCTGGTAGTAGCTGGTACCCGGGTGAGAGTGCTGGCCGCAGAGCGGCGCACATGCTTGTTGTCGTCGTCCAAAACGGCCATTATCTCGGGCAGCACGATAGAGGCATCTGCGCCCATGTTACCCAGTACCATCAAAACCTGTGCCCTTACCGACCAATCCTCGTCCCGGAGAAGATCAGCTGTGGCTCTGACCACCTCCGGCGGCGTGGGCTTGATTTTTGCCAGGGCTGCCGTGGCACGGGTGCGCGTACCCTGGGTCGGGGATTTCAGATCCGCAACCCATTCCAGCGGTTTCTTTTCAGCTTTTTTGTCAGTGGCGGCTCCGGCTATATGGAGCTGTGCAAAAGCCAGGGTGATCGTGGCGAGGGCTACCAGCAGGGTGGTTGAGATCAGACGCAACCTGGAGCGGTGATATAGAAGCATGGTACTATGAGGTCCCCAGTGATAGATTTAATTGCTTTTTTCGGAAAATAAAAAAAGTGGCTCTTTTCAGCTAGAGCCGGACTATCCAGTGCTTCAACATTACTCTTCAAGATACCATAATAATCTTGGCTGCCAAAACCATGAACGGATCTGTGGGACATTAAAAGGAAATTATTCCAAGACAACAATTATCACTTGGGTTGCCGGATCAAATCACAACGAAAAGGGGAACTACTCTTGATTAACCCGCTTCCTGAATACCCTCGCGCTCGAATTTCTCTCAGAATCTAACCTTGCCAGTGGAATCCTCTGGTTAGGCGCATCTGCCCATATTCTCAAATTATCAGGGATAGTTAACAGAAGAATCTATGACATAGCGAAAGATTGCCATTGCCAATCATTAAGGCTACCTTGAAGAATTGTCTTTTGACTCAAACTCTTTGTTGCGGGCAAAATTTTATCCTCATAATATTAACTATATGCCTGCGGTAAAATTTTCACATGCGCCTTGATTTTGAACCAAAATCCTAATTTTGCAAGGTTGCCTTAAGTAATAAAATGCAACGGTTAAAAATCACGGTGGGGCTACGAAGTGGTTTCCTATCACTCTATATTAGAAGTTTCAGGATTTCGCTCAGGTTTGCTATGGTCATATCTTTTCTATTTTGCTGAGGGGTATTCATTGCAGAGATAGTGCAGTGGTTCTTCATCCTCTATAATTTTTGGAAAACGTTTGAGCGGTTTCAGGAATCGGTTGTCATTTTCATCGTCATTCACCCCGGAAACCTCACCAACTATAACCGATCCTTTGCCAGGTTCTCCATAAAACTTATGGTAAATAAACGGTTCCAGACAAATGGACTCTCCAGGAACCAATATTACCGTTTCACCCGACCGACAGTCTTTCTTGATGCCGTCAACACTGATATGGAAATCGTTTTCAGACAAGCCTTCTTCAGCATCTGCCTCATATAATTCCAAGACAAGGTTTCCCCCGCCCCGGTTGATAATATCTTCGCGTTTTTTCCAGTGATAATGCATGGGGCAGATCTGGTTTTCCTTGACTATCATTATTTTTTCCGCGTACCCCTTAGGATAAATCTCTCGCCTGTGATAGTTGCCGTTTCGAATAGTGAAGAGCAGCAGGCCAATCTCGCTGTATCTGCCCTCAGCGTAGTCGGTGATATCCCAGCCGAGGGCGTTATCTCGTATTTCATCTGCCTCAACGCCTTTGGTTGCCCAATCTTCCGGGGTCCAATAGGCAAACAGAGGCAATTTGAACGATATTGAATTAAACAGTTCTATTGCCTCGGTTATGTAGGCATTAATTTCAGAGCGCTTCAAGGTGATGTCACTAAAAGTTACTACTTAGCTGATGCGCTGTTCAGATTGTGGGTCAAACAACACTGCTTTGGACATATCGACCACTAATGAGGCGTCGCTGTTGGCAGAAACCTCACTATCTCCGCGCATACGGGAAGTGATCTCTACACCGCCCAGCATTGTCTTGACAAAGGTATCTGAACCGGCTGTTTCAGTTATAATTATTCGATTGAGAAGAGGTTGATTGGCAGGGCTATTCCGATCGGCGCTATCCGGGTCGGTTATTGATTCAGGTCTCAGTCCCAGTATCACCTCACGACCAACCTGATTAAGCAGACCCGGGCTTGGTTGGTAAAGGTTGAGAGCCGTCATTTCGCCGCTGTGCAGGCTAACGTGTAATGCTATTCCATCGTTGCCGTTAACTATTTTGGCAGGAATCAAATTCATGGGGGGCGAACCCATAAAGCCGGCAACAAAGAGGTTTGAGGGCAGCTGATAAATTTCAGCCGGAGAGCCGATTTGCTGCAGGTGACCATCCATCATCACGGCAATTCTTGTGGAAAGCGTCATCGCCTCTATCTGATCGTGGGTTACATACACGGTAGTAGTACCCAGCTTCAAGTGCAATTTTTTGATCTCGGTCCTCATGTCAACTCGTAACTTCGCATCCAGGTTTGACAATGGTTCATCAAAGAGAAATACATCAGGATCTCGAACCAGGGCTCGCCCCATGGCTACACGTTGACGCTGGCCGCCTGATAGTTGACTGGGTTTGCGATCCAGCAGCGGAGTGATTTGCAGCAACTCGGCAACCTCTTTTACCAGTGCTTGTCGCTCCGATTTTGAGATTCCATGCATTTCCAGGCCAAAAGCCATATTCCCCCCAACGGTCATGTTGGGATAGAGGGCATAACTCTGAAACACCATGGCGATGTCACGTTGGGATGGATGTACTTCATTTATTCGTGAATCCCTTATTCTGATCTCTCCTGAGCTTACAATTTCAAGCCCTGCGATCATGTTGAGTAAAGTCGATTTACCACACCCCGAGGGACCGACCAGGACTAAAAATTCCCCTTCTTCCACCCCTATATTGATTTCATGGAGCACTTTGACTGAGCCAAAACGCTTGGTCACCCCTATGATATCAAGAAAAGCCATATGTTTACCCCTTCACAGAACCGGCCATAAGCCCCCTTACAAAATATCTGCCGGAAACTATATAGACAATGAGTGTTGGCAAAGCCGCCAGGATCGCCCCGGCAAAATGCACGTTGTATTCTTTTACGCCAGTTGATGAGCTGACAAGATTGTTGAGAGCCACTGTGATCGGTTGACTGTCAAAGTCAGCAAATGAAGCGCCAAAGAGAAAATCATTCCAGATATTGGTGAACTGCCAAATTATTGTGACGACAATAATCGGACCGGAACTAGGGAGAAGAATCCGCCAGAAGATTCTGAAAAAACCAGCTCCGTCCAACAATGCCGCCCGAACTAACTCATCAGGAAAGGCGTTGTAGTAGTTTCTAAAGAAAAGCGTGGTGAAACCAATCCCGTAGACCACATGGACCAGCACCAGGCCGCTGGTAGTTCCGGCTAGGCCGATCAAGCCAAGCACCCGTGCCATAGGGATGAGGACAATCTGGAACGGGATAAAGCAGGAAAACAACATCAGACCAAACATCACTCCCGCACCGCGAAAGTTCCACTTAGTCAGGATATATCCGTTGATAGCCCCAAGCATGGTGGAAATAAGCACTGCCGGTATCACCATCAGGACGCTGTTCATGAAGTATGGCTTTAGCCCGCTCGGGTCGACACCGATCTGGGCACTATCCCAGGCTTTCAGCCAGGGCTCAATGGTTATGGATCGAGGGAGGGCCAACATATTACCAGCCCGGATTTCATCCAGCGTCTTCAAAGAGTTTGTCAGCATGACAAAAAGCGGCAGCAGGTAATACACCGCAAAAATCAATAATGCGGTATAAATCAGCGCACGCGTAAAATGACTGGTAGGGAGGCTGTTATCCCGTGATTGACTCATGTTTTCCCCCCCTGACGTAATTCCGCATAGAGGTAGGGAACCATTATCGAGGCGATCATTGCCAGCATAATAACCGCCGAGCCTGAGCCAATTCCCATCTGACTGCGTGTGAAGGTGTAAGAATACATGAACGTGGCTGGAACTTCGGTCGCACGGCCAGGTCCGCCATTGGTCATGGCAACGACTAGATCATAGGTTTTTATGGCCAGATGAGTCAGGACCACGAAGGCAGATAGAAACGCTGGCCGGAGTTGAGGAAGGACAATGCGCCGGTAGAGCTGAAAATTTCCCGCACCATCTATCTGAGCTGCTTTCATGATTTCCGTGTCGATACCGCGTAAACCGGCCAGGAACATTGCCATTACAAAACCACTTGACTGCCACACCGCAGCGATAACGATAGTATAGATTGCCATGTTCCGGTCTTTGATCCAGCGAAACTGAAAGTCTAAAAACCCCCAGGTCTGCATGGTGTGCTCCAGTCCAAATCCCGGGTCAAGGAACCATTTCCAGGCCGTTCCCGTTACGATAAATGACAGTGCCATCGGGTACAGGTAGATAGGGCGCAGGATTCCCTCAACTCGTATCTTCTGATCCAGCAGAATAGCCAGCAACAAGCCCAGAATCACGCAGATGGATATGTAAAGCCCTCCAAAAATTGCAAGATTTTTGAGGGCGGTATTCCAGTGTCGAAGACCAAGTAGTTTCTGGTAGTTGATCAGGCCAACAAAATCAAAACTTGGCAGCAGTCGAGAGTCGGTCAAACTCAGATACCCGGTAAAAATGATAAAACCATATACGAAGAGCAGGATGGCTGCAAAACTTGGAGATAATACCAGGGCTGGCAGCCACGCTCTGATTTTGTCAAGCAGGCGCGAACTAGAAGAAGATATCATGGTTCGGTGCGGGTCCAATAGCAATTGGTTCCGACTGCCTCTGAGTCCGGAGGCAGTCGGATATGGAGTGTCGTGCTACTTGGCTGCCTGAACTGCTGCGGCCAACTCCTCAACAGCGGCTGCGGAATCGTACTCACCGTTGAAATGGGCAGTGACTACGTCAAATACGGCACTTTTAATGCCGGATGGGGCGCCGTGGCCATGTGCCATCGAGCCGAACAGTTTGTTGCTCTTGTTGGCCTCGGCCAGATCAACCTGGCCCTGCTGACCACAGGCATCAAGGACACTGGCGTCAACATCGGTTCGGGCCATTACGGAGCCTTTAACTTTGTTGAAAGCCTGTTGGAAAGCAGGAGACATGACAGACATCGCTAATTTTTCCTGAGCCGGGCGCTGCTCTTCACCGACGGCGAACATCACGAATTGATCGGAGTTGAACAGAACGGCTCCCTGGCTGTCCGGGAAACGGAAGCAGAGGAAATCCTCCCCTGGCTTCTTCGAGGCACTGAGAAATTCCCCCTTAGCCCAGTCACCCATGAATTGGACACCAGCCTCTTTATTGATTACCATTGCTGTCGCCAGGTTCCAGTCACGTCCGGAAAAATTGTCGTCAACATACCCGCGCAGCTGCGCCATTCTGTCAAACACGGTTTTCATCGTGTCAGAGCCCAGTGCTGCCTCATCCAATTCATTCATGGCTTTCTGATAAAATTCCGGCCCTCCGGTAGCCAGGACAACGGAATCAAACACCGTCCCATCCTGCCACGCCTGCCCCCCGTGAGCCATGGCAATGTAGCCAGCTGCCTTGATCTTGTCCAGCGAGGTTATCAATTCATCCCAGGTGGCGGGCTGTTTCAAATTTAATTCATCAAAAATGGCTTTATTCGCCCATACCCAGTTAGTCGAATGCACATTAACCGGAGCGGCAATCCAGACACCCTCGGGTTTGGCGAATCGTTTAATCGCATCGGGAATAACGGCGTCCCAGTTTTCCTCTTCGGCTACTTTGTTTAGATCAGCAAGCACTCCTTCACCGGACCAGTCCAAAATGTCAAAACCAAGCATCTGCACAGCAGTGGGAGCGTTTCCAGCGGTGACCCGTGCCCGCAGTACCGTCATTGCCTGCACACCACTACCACCGGCAACTGGCATGTCGTTCCAGGTAACACCTTGGGATTCGAGGTCTTTCTTTAAGACATTCAGTGCGGCAGCTTCACCACCGGAAGTCCACCAATGTAAAACCTCAACCTTCTCCTCGGCAAATACCGAGCCAGATGAAAACAGACATAAGGCCGCAGCCGCGGCCAGCGTTGCTTTGAGTTTAAACATGAGACTCCTCCATTAGTTTGTTTTTGTGGTTATAATTTCGTCGCGCTGTGCCACGAATGTGACCCTGCCTCTCACCTATAACGTTATAGTCCTTAGGGGTCAACTATTTTATGGTTATCATAACAAACTATATAGCCTGAAAATATACAATAATTATTATTATTGCTTTTTATATCATATATTTGTTTAAATATCTCACAAAATTATAGAACTGCAACAAAAAATATTGCTGGTGCAAAAATCTAAAACGTTATAGATTTCAAATACAAGTGAAAATTATACTCTTATTCATATGGTTTTTTATGTAATAAAACTCTATGAGCAAGTCGGCGGTAGAAAGTAGAATTTGGAACGAACCTGCTCCTTGTCCCTAATACTCTAGCAACCTTAGCAATGCCACGCAATCGACCAACTCTAAAAACTATCGCCGAGCTTACGGGGCTTGCTGTTGCCACAGTATCCAGAGCTTTGAACAATGCTCCAGACATCAGTGCAGCAACCAAGGTCCAAGTAAGGAAAGTGGCATCCGAAATTGGATATCTGCCGGACAGGGCCGGGGTTCGTCTTCGAACCGGCAAGACCAATGTGATCAGTCTTATTATGGATCAGGATGACAGGATCCCCAATTTCGCACGCCGGATCATTGTCGGAATTTCTAAAGTCTTGGCAGATACAAATTATCACTTGGTGGTTGCTCCTCAGTTCCGTGATGAATCAGTCTGCACGCCAATCAACTATATCCTGGCCAGCATGTCTGCCGATGGAGTTATATTTACCCATACGAGACCGTTGGATGAACGCATAAAATTGCTACAAGAGCACAACTTTCCCTTTACTACTCATGGCAGAAGTGAATTAAACACCCCTCATTCTTACCATGATTTTGACAATCGCGCCTTTGCCTACCAAGCTGCCCTTCGCCTGGTCTCAAAAGGACGCCGTAATCTGGCTCTTCTGGCTCCACCGCGACAGTTCACCTATCATGGCCAGACTCTTCATGGCTTTAACCAGGCCTTATACGAAACTGGGGCGCAGGGCAAAGTATTAAGAGAGGTGGACCTGGATACACCTGTCACCGAACTTCGCGACTTCGCGAAAACCTTGACCACAAAAGGCCCTTTGCCTGATGGTATCGTCAGCGGCAGTGAGCTTTGTACGCTGGCTCTCATTGATGGCCTGAAGCAGGTGGGCTTAGATCCAGGCACAGATTTTGATATGGTATCAAAACAGACAGCTAATATTTTAGACGTGGTGAGCCCTGGAATCGACTCCCTGTATGAGGATCTGATTTTTGCAGGTGAGAAACTCGCCGAACATCTTTTGGCACAAATCAGCGGCACCAATATTGAGAAGACTCAGAGCATCAGCCAACCAAAACCTCTCTGGCGAAGTCCCTCAAAATAATCGTTGTCTTTAAAGCTGTGAAGATTTGTTGCCAATCTTATCCATTCAGGCCAACAAAAATCTATGACTATTCCTGAATGTCTGCTTATCTTCAGTTCTTGATCAGCGAACACAAAAATCATATTGGAGAGTAGATACGCACTGATTCTCTTGGATTTCTGATTGAGTGATGGGGCTAAGGGTGCCAGCGGAAGCCTTTTCTTGATCTGGATGCATCGTTTCCGGCTCAGAAATCACCTCTTGACAAGAGCCAAATTATCTCGACTTTGTATAGAAAGATTGAAAAATCTGCAGGCGTTATCGCAAGCCGCTTATGTCACAAAATGAAGTGACTGGTCATATTATGCAAGGTAAATTATGAGCCTACTAATAATTCACATAATCACATGAGGGCGGGATGCCTGCCATTCTCTCAATCGCTTAGATAGCCAGTCCTCCAAATCTGGTGACAAGTAAAAATGTGGATAAAGTAAGTTTGCCTGGGGACTGATTACTCCTTGATGTATTGCAGTATCAGCCAATGCAGTGTCCGGGTAAATGCGAATACCTGCCGTAACTCGCAAAGTATCAAGTTTTAAAGAATCTGCAAAAGCAAGGCTTTCTTCTACTGACTGTCTTGTTTCCCCAGGACCTCCCAGTAACAAGAATCCCATCCGTTCAATTCCTTGCTCGGCAAAAATCTCAGATACCGCACTAACATCGTTCAAAGTGAACTGCTTGTTCAGATTCTTAAGCATCTGTTCTGAGCCGCTTTCAAATCCTAAGCTTATTTGTCTACAGCCTGCTGCAACCATCAATTCAACCAATTCTTTGTCAACCTTATCAGGATAAATGATGCATCGCCAGTTCATATCCAGTTTTCTCTTCAGGATCTTGCGGCAGATAGCTTTGGCATAAGCCGGCGGAAGATTGAACGTGTTATCAACGAAAAAGAAATTCGCATACCCGGCATTCACCCAACTTTCAAGCCAGGAGGAGACAATTTCCGGCGATCTTTTCCGCAGAATCCCGCCTTCAATAGTAGAGGTTGAGCAATAGCTGCATCTGAGCGCGCATCCTCGCCTGGTCTGCACAGGTATCCAAGGTTCGTGACTTTGTGATACTGAAACGGAAAGAATGCTCGTTTCCGGCAGAAAAAACTTGTCTAGATTTTTACACCATATTTTTGGTTCTCGTGAACCTTGGTCTTTTATGTAAAGTCCCGGTATTAAAGAAGGATCTTCATTTTTGTGCAAGTGAGTTAAAAGATTAGTAAAGGCCATTTCCCCTTCACCAGCAACTCCATAGTCAGCCTCAAGATAAGCGAGGGCACTTTCTGGAAACATGCTGTATCCAGCACCTCCAAGGACAATTGGAGAAGCTGAGAGAGTTCGGCAGACGGTTACCACCTGTTTCACTTTTTCTATTAAAAATTGCGGGCTTTCACTACATTGATCATCGATGTTCCGTACTGAAATGCCTATACATTCAGGCTGAGTCTCGGAAATCGCATCTTTAAGTGTGGAACTCACGTCTGCTCTAAACATCAAATCCAGCATAATGACCTCGTGCCCCGCCCTTTTGGTGGCCTCAGCCACACAGGCCAGTCCCAAAGGCATGGCCGGCATATTGAACTGTTCCGTATTGGCTGAAATTAGTAGAACTCTCACCTGCTCGTTTTCGGGGCCCAGGTTTTGTTACTTCGTTGTATCTTTTTCTGGACAGTTGACCAGGTTGGAGTAGTCAGAAAAGACTCTGAAAACCGTTCAATCATCTGATTGAACATCTCATAAGGAAGAGTAAAGGTCAATTCGTCTGTACTGAAGAACTTACGTGCAGAAGGGTCCCACCCGCCTAACACAGCTCTTTGCTCACCTTTAGCTAAATATTTATATGGCCAAGTAATCATATTTGTACAAGCAGCTCCCCAAGGAGATGCAACCACTTCAGGATCATTGGTGACAAATGTCGCTAACTGGTGCAAGCCGCAAAGCGTTTCCGGTCTTGCGAATAATACGACCAGTTCGGGTTGTTCGTCAGCCGTAAAGAGATTGAGGGGTTTGGCTACACAATATTTACCCGAAGCAGGTTCAGGGTCGATATCGTTTTGGATGCGCCTAAGTTCATCGGGTGAGTCGCAGTAGAGTTCGCCCTCCATATAGTTTGGTATACCGGTGGATACATAGTGAATGATAGTTTCTGCTTGAGGCTTCATGAATCCAAGCCAAAATGCACACCCAGGACAACCAAATTGCTCTGCACTGAAAAAGGCTGGCTTTTTCACCTTTCTGGCACGCAGGACGTGGCCCATCACACAGGAGAATTGATCGAAGGTAGCTTGCCAATCGATTTCGTCTTTTATTTCTCTTTCACGGGTAGGAAGTGGCATGGGTTTAGGAGAAAAACCCTCTGTCGGCTCATTGTCGGTATAGAAAATACCAACCGGTTCTTCGTTTAAGCCAAGGATATCGAGAAACTTTTTTAAATCATTGTCAAGTTGATTACTCATAATGTTTTTCTCCTTATTAATGATTTATATCACATCAAGCATTGCTGGAATTTATTTAGGCCTGGATAAGAGATCCTCTCTATCATCAATTATACCATAGTACGGTTTTTCCTAATTATCTTATATTCGGGGAGCTTGGAGCAAAGGAGAGCTTTTTACAGGCAATGTTTAATTAACTAGAAATTTGAGGAAGTGGGGTGATCAGGAAGGACCTTAGGATTTAATTAATAATGATAGACCTAAGATTTTCAGAGGATAAGCTTTGACACTTTATTTCTGCAACATCCGGTATTTTGAAGGAGTGAGTCCACTCATCCGCTGAAAGGCTCTTATGAAATTGCTGGTGGTGGAGTAGTTTAGCTCCCGGGCTATCTCGTTGACGCTGAGGTCTGAATTTTCGAGCAGTTCGGCGGCCAGTTTGAAACCAACCCGGTTCACCAGCAGGCGATAATTAGTGCCCTCTTTGGCAAGTGCCCTGTAGAGAGTGACACGGCTCATGCCAATCACCTCTGTAAACAGATCGATGGAAGCTGGATAGCGGCTCTTGTAGAGGCTAGCAATAACCGCCTCCAGTTTCGCGCTTACGGTGGCAGGTGGATCTTTTGTGGCCTCGAGGCCTCGATCGTGCGGCCGGGTTCTGTCTATTCTTTGGGCCAGCAGTGCTGTTGGAAAGGTCAGGCCGGTCATTTCCTGTAAAAATTCGATCCTGGTCTCATCTAATCCCAGAAATCTCTCTATTTTCACCAGCGGCTTCGTATAGAAGTGCACCAGTGGCGGCTGCCAGTCCGGTCCCGCAACTGTGCGTACTAGCGCCCGTAGGACCAGTATCGTGCTATGGTCAGGGACATAATCAGTACGCTCGAGACCATCGGTAAGGCACCAAATCCAGCTTATCTCCGGCCCCTCCTCCAACCAGAGATGATTGCCCTCGGCCACTGAGGGCAGCAGACTGGAGAAAATCTGCAGCCCCTCCTTGAAAGTCGCAGCCTGCAGGGTAGCCTGCCCCAGTATACCCAGATCGTCTATTGAATAGGAATCTCCATCGAGAAGACCAAAGCCCGGCACTCCCTCTTTTTTAGCCACATCCCTGAAGAAACCATAGGCTTGGCGCTTGAAAATCTTGCCGCGCTCAGAGCCGATCAGTTCGATAGGGATGTGATGCAGCTTCAGGTAGCGATCTGCAGGAATTCCGCGTTTACCCAGGCACTTTACAAAAGGTTGCAGCGCTCTGGGGTTGAAGGTTTCAAGTCGGTGCATAATCAATCACCAGGAAGGATCTATGTGTTGCCAAGGTCGATGAAACAAAATGATGATTGCTCATCACATTTAAATATTTAAGTTAATCATTGAGTAGGGCAATGCATCAGGAAATTGTCTATCTATAATTGAATTCAATCCCACGGGGGAAATGATGAAGAAAATAAAGCTACTGACATTAATTATTTCGACTGCTGCTTTCGGCCTCACGGCCGGATTTCTGCAGGCTGCAGCGCCTGCACCGGCATCGTCCAGTGACACAGATGAGAAGAAACCAATCCAGATTCTCTTTAAGAACGTTAATATTTTTAACGGTTTCGACGACACTCTCGCTGAAGGAATGAGTGTGCTTGTAGAAGCCAACTATATTAAACAGGTCGGTAAGAATATCACCGCACCTGACGCCTATCGTGTTGATGGAGAAGGGAAAACTATGACCCCGGGCCTCATAGATATGCACCAGCATGTAATGCTCAATCCCCCCGAAGGCACGGCGTCCTATCAGACTCGCTGGGATGATGCCGCAGGGGGTGCTTTTGCCCAGCATCACCTGGTCAATAACATGCTACTCAAAGGAATAACCACAGTTCGCGACATTGCCGGCGATCCTCTGGACATCGCCAAGGCTATAGACATGGGTTATCTGCCCGGGCCTCGGATTTACTCATCAGGGGGTGCTATCTCACAAACAGGTGGTCATGGAGACTGGGCCGGCAGGAATGTCCCTCCTGAGGTTCTGCACAATCATACAGATATGAGTCAACGAACTCAAAACACCTGGGTAGTTGATGGACCAGATGAAGTTACCAAAGCGGTTCGACTCAATCTACGGCGCGGAGCCGCATTCACAAAAGTCATGGGTGGTGGAGGTGTTGCCAGTGAATTCGATCCTCTTGAAATTATGGGCCTCGCGGCGGATGAAGTTGCCAGAGCAGTCGAAATCAGCGACGATAATGGCACTTATGTGGCAACCCATGCCTATCATGATGCGTCATACAACAGACTCTTGGATTTAGGTGTTCGTTCTTTTGAACATGGGTTTCTCATTAGCGAAGATACTGTCAAAAGGATGAAGCAGATGCAGGAAGAGGGCAAAGATATTGTCTGGAGTTTCCAATGTTATATGAGTGTAAACTCGTTTGGAAGCTACGAAACCATGCCGGCATTTTTCACGCACGAACAGAAATTGAAAGGAGTAAAAGTGGGAGAAGGTGCAAGGAATGTGGCAAAGTGGATGAATCAATACAATGTATTCACGGTAGGTGGTTCCGACATGTTTACTTCTGGACTGGTAGAGCGTATTAAGGAAGACCTGACCTGCAATGTGAAGGCTGGATTCTCCGCCGCACAGGCATTAAAACATTGGACCGGTAACGCCGGTATTGTTCTGAAATGGTCTGGCCCCAAAAATCCCTATCCGACCTATGAGCTCGGTACGATCAAAGAGGGGGCATATGCCGATCTTCTCATCTGGGATGGAAATCCTCTTGAGAATATTGATCTTATCCTGGACGAGTCGAAACTGCACTTCGTCATGAAGGATGGGTTGACCTATAAGAATACGTTGGTTGATGTTGACAGCCCAATATTCAGGCCAGTCCCAAACCCACCCACAAGAGGACAGTATCCTTTATAACCATCCCTCATTAATCCAGTGCGGAGTGAATCAGTACTCCGCACCTGAATATGACTATCGGCAACTGAAATGAAAAAAGTTCCGCTGCAGCTATTCGTCTGCTTTTTCATTTTATGCCTACCAGGCTTCCTGTCACATGCAAACGCCCGCGATTCTGGAATAATCCCTGCCGGCAACGTAACCCAAACGATAATCAGCAGCATCGCTTTTGGTTCCTGCGCCAAACATTGGCAGCCACAAACGATTTGGGACGGAGTCATTGCCCATAATCCGGACCTCTGGCTTTTTCTGGGTGACGCCATCTATGCAGACACCGATGGGAGCACCGCCTGGCAAGTTACCAAGGAGCAACTTGCTGGTGAATGGAATCGACTTGCCGACAAGCCAGAGTTTCGGAGGGCGCGAACTCGGATACCGATGATGGCGGTCTGGGATAATCACGACTACGGCACACACACCGGCGGCGGTGATTTTAACCTCAAAGAAGCTTCGAAAAAAGTATTTCTCAATTTCTGGAAAGAACCGGAAGATTCATCCCGATGGAAACACTCGGGCATCTATACGGCAAAGATATTTGGGCCGGAAGGAAAGCGGCTGCAGATTATTCTGCTCGACACCAAATTCAATAGAAGTGTATTCAAGAAAGATCCCACTTCAAGAGAACAAAGATTTATTCCAGGCAAGGTGGGAGGATATTTGCCGAATGGTGATCCGGCCAAAACCAATCTTGGTAAACAGCAATGGAACTGGTTAAAGGAACAGTTGCACAAGCCGTCTGAGATAAGGCTGATAGCTTCCAGTACCCAGGTTATTCCAAACGAGAAGGGTATGGATGAGTGGGGCAATTTCCCCCATGAACGGCAAAAGCTCTTCGACTTCATAGGTGAAATAGGCGCAAACGGCGTTATCCTGCTCAGCGGCAATGTCCATTTCGGTGAGCTGTCAAAAAGCGACGAGGCGGTCTACCCACTGTACGAGCTCACCTCAAGCGGAATGACCCACATAGACAGGACCTATGCCGAGGCAGCCAACAGGTTTCGCAGAGCTGGCCCGATCATCGAGCATAATTTTGGCCTGGTCTCGATTGATTGGAGGTCACAGCCATCCCCTATTGTATCTCTATCCATTGTCAATGAGATCGGTGAAATTTCCTTGACTCATCAACTTGCACTTTCAGAACTCCAATGAGCCACGCCCTGCTATCAATATGAAAAACCGTATCCCGTATACCAGCATCATCGGTTGTGTTGCTTTCCTGTGTTCAGCCACAACTTCCTTTGCTGCAAAGGGGCAAACAGAGCTGCGGCCGCTGCTGTCCACCGACGAGGTTGCAAACCAGATTATCATGGACCGTGAGGCCAACCCGCTTTACGAATCCAAGCTCCTGAAGCCGATCCAGGACTGGAAAGTCGGGGTGGCCGAACGCACCGGATTCAACTGGAGTCTGGACTATTCGGCTCTTTTCATGGGTGTCAGCGGCAGCCCCGGTGAGGACAGTGCCAGCGGCGGGATGGTGCGCTTCTTCGGGTTCTGGGATCTGGTCAACCGCGGTACCCCCAATAAAGGAAGCCTGAACTGGAAGGTCGAGAACCGTCATCGTTACTCTGAGATTCCACCCAGCGACCTCGGCTTCGAGGCCGGTTATGCGGGAATCTTCGAGCCGCCCTTCAGCAGCCAGAATAATCGACTCACCAACCTCTACTGGAAGCAGTATTTTGCCGAAGGAACCTGGGCTGCAGTCGCTGGCTTTCTCGATGTGACCGACTTTGTCGACGTCTATCTGCTGGCCAGCCCCTGGACCGGCTTCAACAACTTCGCCTTTTCGACGGGTTCGGCGGCCACCGACCTGCCCAACGACGCCACCCTGGGCATCGGTGCCGGAGGTATGGTCACCGACAGGCTCTATCTCCAGGCAGGCATTAGTGACGCCAATGCGGATCCCACCGACCCGTTTCAGGGATTTGACAACATCTCAGAAGACGGCGACTTCTTCAAGTGGGTGGAGATCGGTTTTACCCCGGGGCAGGAAAAACTCTATTTCGACAACATGCACCTGACCCTCTGGCATATCGATGAGCGGGCCAACGGCACCCCTGACGGTTGGGGGCTCAACGCTTCATGGCAGCAGTGGATCGGCGACAAATGGCTGCCCTTCGTCCGCGGCGGCTACACCGAAGACAGCGGCAGTCTGCTGGAGGGTTCTCTGTCAGTGGGTGTCGGCTACCAGCCGATGCCCATGCGCGGGGTGATCGGGCTCGGCTTCAATTGGGGCAAGCCCAACCAGGTCTCGTTCGAGGGCGCGGACGATCAATACACCCTGGAGCTTTACTGGCGCTATCAGCTCACCAAGGAACTTGCGATCACTCCATCGATCCAATACATCAAGGACCCGGCGCTGAACCCCGAAGAAGACAGTCTGTGGGCTTACGGACTCAGGCTGCGTGTCGTGTTATAAGTCAAGTT
>CAJQNS010000160.1 GCA_905479735.1 uncultured Desulfofustis sp. | reverse complement strand
TTTGCTGCGTTTCAGAAATTTATCGTATTGGCTTGGGCCGCCGTTGTACATGGCATAGACTAGTTGGGCAAGGGTGTCGGTTTGGGAAAGGATTTCTGAACCGTATTTCCCCAGAGCATATTTCTGCAGGTAGAGATCAGCGATCTCACATCCGGCACTGGCGTTGTAGTGAATATCCCACCTCAGCCGCTGGGTGTCGTAAATCCCCCGCCAGACCCGTTCATTGACCTGCATGATGCCCACTGAGCTGTTGTTGTACGAGAGTAAATAGGTCAGTTTTGCATCCTTTACCACAAACTGCTTGAAGCAGCTCTCCTGCCAGGCGATAGCAGGGATTATCGTACGGTATATTTCGCTGAGATTAGCGGGCAGTTGTCGTCGAATTACGAGGCTGGTAAAGGAAAACTCAAGAAGATCTCTGATCCTGTTGAGGTAATCCTCAAAATTGTTTTTGGGAGCCTGCCAGCTTTTGATCTCCGAGAAAGAAGGCCGGTTACTCGCATAGGCGGATGGAAAAAACAGAGACTCTATCATCTGCAGCATGTGGCCTGCTGAGGTGTCTGGATCGGTTGTCGGCGGTTGTTCGCTTTCAGGAGAAGGCTCTTGCTGTTCAGGGTAGGCCTGGAACAGCTCCTGCAACGCTTTGTTGATATCAGGGGAGTAGTGCAGTTCAGTCGATTCGCCACCCAGGATTTTAGCCAGTCGAACGAGGCCATTGCGGCTGATCTCTATGCCGAACGCAGGGCCTAATTCATCAAGAACCATCAGTGCATCAACAGCGGTGATAAAGCTGAGATAGCCAAGTCCTTTCTCTGGTGGGCGGCGTAACATCTGATTTCTGAATATCCCGGAGAGGAGTTCCCAGCCCTTAAGGAACTGATCACGAACGAAATCTTTTTGGCCGGTTGGATCATTGATCTGGGAGACAAACTGATAACGGGTATCGAGCAGAAGATCGATGAGCTGCTGTTTTTCGCTGGCACTCAGTGGCTCTTCCGAGAGCATTGTTATAAGAAAAACCAGCAGGGAATCCCAGGTTTCCCAGAGATCGAGAAATTTCTCCATTTGTTCTTCAGAAAGTGTTTCGACTCCTTCATCAGCCACGGTACCGGCTACTTCAACTGCATCGGCGTGAACATTGACCATGAGGGTGGTCTCATTGGCGGTGATGGCTCCAGGCCTGATGCTGTTTAGTAGTTGTTCTGCCTCGCTCCGAGCTTCGGGGGTGAACATCGGCAGAATAGAGGTCCTCAGATCTTCAACCGGAGAATCGAGTTTGATGGCAAACTCCCCCATGTGCTCATTTACCACCGGCAGCAAACGTTTGAATACGACATCTAAACTGTCGATCTCCTGACCGTCTGCAGAAAAGATTTTGGTGTCGACGGTCTGGAAGGTGAGATCCCAGCTACTGCTGTTGAGTTGAGGAACTTGGGAAATCTCAATCGAGCCATTCCACTGGTAGGGCATTAGACAGTTTTCACCCAGCGGCGTACCGAGATGAATAAAGATCTTCGAGGCTAGGTTAACAACGTTTGCGCCACCTGAAAAATGGGGTTCGGACAACCTGAGTTCAAGACAACCGTCTGCTTCGTAAAGCAGTTGGGCGGTTTGGTTCGGGTCAGTGAAGGATGACTGGAGGAGCAGGGCGTCGAGCAATTCGTATTCAAGGTTTATCGGAATTGTTATCTCTTTTGCCTTGCTTTCAAAGACAAGCACCAGAGAGAAGAGGGCTACGACGAGAATGGGCAAAATTTTGTTCATTATAGCGGACGTGGTCTGTTGTAGATGGTCAGAGGTCTCACCATAACAGGTGATTCATAGATTTCCTATAGCAAAGACCCTTGGCCAATCAAGCCAAGTTCCAGGTTTGTTGCAAATGCGAAAAGTTAAACAGTCGTTTAAAAAAAACTTGTGGGCGGCCCCTTTTGATGGTATCAAATATTAAACGAACGTTTAAAAAAACTTTTGGAAAATTTCATCTATGATTGCCTCGAAACAAAGAATTCTAGAAACCGGTGTTATCATGTTCGCGCGCAAAGGTTATGGGAGTACAGGGCTGAGAGACCTGGCGGAACAGGCGGGCGTCAATCTGGCAATGGTTAATTATTTTTTTGGCAGCAAGAAAGGGCTGCTGAAGGTCATTCTTGATACCTTCCTGTCGGGTTACCATGACATTGCCCAGCAGGAACTGACTTCGGACGGGGATATCGACACCAAGGTGAGACGTTTCATGAATCGGATCATCCCCTATATCAGAGCCAATAAGGATTACTTCATAGTCGTTCTGACTGAACTTCCCCATGACGACCCGGAGATTATTGAACACAAGGCATCCTGGATCCGTAAAATTGTCGACCTTGTCCAGGATGAGATTTGTACACCGTTGTCGGCTGCTAAAGAACAGAAAATAACTCCCTACCTAATCGGTCCGGTAATGATAGGTATGATCGCCATGCGGTTTCTTGTCGAACCGATTTTTGCAAAGGTCAAGCCGGTCGACCTGGAAGTTGACATCCATGACGGCTATCCTGATTTGATCGCAGATATTTTTCTCTACGGAATTCATGGAATACAAAGCAGGGAAGGGGAGGTTGGGCAGTGAGAAAATTTAGAGAAATGGCGGAAACTTTATTCGACCAAGGGGCAGATCTGGTTATCAGATTTCGGTTTGTGGTGGTTCTCTTATCAATCGTGGGTGCTGTAATGCTGGCATCGAACATTAGAAATCTCCAATTCGATACATCCAACGAAGGCTTTTTGCGCACCGATGATCCGATTCTCACCACCTATAACGAGTTTAGAGAACAGTTCGGCAGAGACGACATGCTGCTCCTGGCAATCCATTCAGACAACATATTTTCTCTGGAATTTCTCGAACGCCTCAGGGAGTTGCATGAAAATATAGAAATCGAGATTGCCAATATCAATGATATGATCTCGTTGATCAATGCGCGCTCTACAAGAGGTGAGGGAGATGTGCTGCTGGTCGACGATTTACTGACCGATTTCCCGGAAACAGAAGAACAACTCGAAAAGCTACGATCACGGGTCATGAGCAACCCTCTCTATCAAAATCAGCTAATTTCTATGGACGGTCTATATACAACCCTCGTTATCGAGAGCAATGTATATACCGAAACAGGAGAAGACGATCTGTTCTCTGGTTTTGAGGATAGTGGCGGATCCCATGATGCCGTATCGGACAATGGCCTGTCCTCGGGTAAATTCATTAGCGATAGTGAGAACAGCGAATTTGTGGAGGCAGTCTATGAGGTTGTAAGGGAATATCAGAGCGATAATTTTCAGATCTATATCGCCGGCTCTCCTGCTGTAATGCATTCCATAAAGCTTTTCATGCAGAGCGATGTAAAAAAATTCCTGCGGATCGCCATCCTGGTCATCGGTCTCTGTTTGTTGGTAATGTTCCGACGGGTGTCAGGTGTCATCCTTCCCCTGATAGTTGTCGCAGTCTCGGTGGCTTCGACCTTAGGACTCATGGCTTTTCTGGGCGTGTCTTTCAAACTGCCGACCACGATTCTTCCGTCGTTTCTACTCGCTGTGGGTGTCGGTGCCAGTGTGCATGTCCTCTCACTCACTTATCAGGGATTGCGCAGAGGCAAACAGAAAGATTTAGCCATACGCTACGCTTACTCTCACTCTGGTCTGGCCATAGTTATGACTTCTTTAACCACGGCAGCCGGTCTTGCTTCTTTCTCGCTCGCGGGAGTTGCCCCCATTGCTGATCTTGGGATCTTTTCCTCGATAGGGGTAATGATTTCGCTCTGGTTCACACTCACCCTGCTGCCCGCGTTATTGGCGATCATGCCGTTGAAGATAAAAGACCCGGAAAGGGTCGCTCAAAAGAACAGGGTTGACAGACTACTCGAATTTCTTGCTGACTTTTCCATTGATAATCACCGCATTGTCCTGACCGTCTGCGCAGCACTTGTTGCGATCGCCCTCTATGGTGCCCTGCAGGTAAGATTTTCTCACCAGGTGCTGAACTGGCTTCCCGAGGATTTAAACGTCAGGGTTTCGACCGAGATTATCGACCGGGAACTAAAAGGCAGCGTGGTACTGGAGGTTCTGCTGGATACCGGAAAGGAGAACGGGCTCTACGATCGCGATACGCTGCTGGTGATTGACAGGCTGACCGGAGAGATGGAGAAGGACTTCCAGGATCAGAAGGTCTTTCTTGGGAAATCCATTACGGTGACCACTATCCTTAAGGAAATTCACCAGGCACTGCACGCCAACAATCCCGATTTCTATAAGGTTCCTGACAATCAGCGTCTCATTCCTCAAGAATTTCTCCTGTTTGAAAACTCAGGTTCCGATGATTTGCAGGACGTGGTCGATTCGAGGTTTCAGGTTGCCAGGATAACCCTGAAGGTGCCCTGGCAGGATGCGCTTCTCTACCGACCTTTCATCAATGAAGTTCAGAACCGCTTTGAGGCCGGATTGGCCGGCCAAAGACTCGCTGGTGGTGAGGCAATGAGCGTCACAGTGACCGGCATCATGTCGATATTCGGACGTATCATAAGTGCAGCTATCTATTCCACTGCCCAGAGCTATATCATCGCCCTGGTAATCATTACCATACTGATGGTTTTGCTGATCGGTAATCTGAAATTAGGTTTGATAAGCATGATTCCGAATCTGACCCCGATCCTCTGTATCATTGGTTTCATGGGGCTTGCATCGATTCAGTTCGACATGTTCACCATGCTCATTGCCCCGATCGCCATAGGTCTCGCCGTCGATGACACCATTCATTTCATGTACAATTTTAAAAAATATTTTGAAAAGACAGGTGATGTGCGTGAGGCGGTGCACCTTACCCTTCAGACTGCCGGTAGAGCAATGCTGACCACCTCGGTGGTATTGTCCATCGGCTTTTTCATCTTTACTCTTGCTTCCATGAACAACCTTTTCTTTTTCGGGCTGCTCACTGGTTTAGCCATACTCCTGGCTTTGGCTGCCGATCTGATCCTGGCACCGGCCTTGATGGCATTTGTGATCAAAGAAGACCAAAAGAGAGAAACTCTCAACAACCTATCCACCGCAGGGGGGTAATATGAAACTTCTAACCTATATAGGCATGCTGTTGATTGTCTTTACCTTATGCTCTGCTCCACAGGCCTATTCAGCTCAGGATGCCAGGTCAATAATGGAACAGGTCGATGCTCGGGACGATGGTGACAATCAGACCGCGGATCTGCAGATGACTCTAATTGATCAAAACGATAATGAGCGTAAACGGACAATTAAGCTTTTTTCCAAAGACAAGGGTAGAGATACCTGGAGAATGCAGTTCTTCCTTGCTCCTGCAGACGTCAAGGATACCGGTTTTCTCACCTATGATTACTACGGCGGCGACCAAGACGACGATCAGTGGCTCTACCTGCCTGATTTGCGCAAGACCAAGCGTATTGCATCCTCAGACAAGTCTTCATCGTTTATGGGTTCCGATTTTTCCTATGCCGATATGACCAGGCGGGTTCTCGATGAGTGGGATTACAAACTGCTCAAGGAAGATCTGGTAGATGGGCAGAAGGTCTGGCTGATCGAAACTTTGCCAGTCTCGAAAGCGGTTGAGGATCGCTACGGGTATAAGAAGTCGATCGTCTATGTCAGACAGGACAATTTTATGGTTATCCGGGCGATCCATGTGTTGAAATCAGGCAACAAGGTAAAATATATGGAGGTCAAGAAAATCGATCAAATTGACGGGATCTGGGTGGCGGTTGAAACCTGGATGAAAACCACCAGGAACAAACGGACGCTGCATAGAACCATCCTGACCATGGATGATATCAAATATAATCAGGACCTCGATAAGTCGATTTTCTCTGTCAGGCAACTTGAAAAAGGGTTGTAAAACACAATCTGTCATGAATAAGATTGTTGTTCTTTCGACGATTCTCTTAGTCTTTATCATCGTTTCGCCAACTTCCCGTGCTGATGAACTGGAAGATCTTCTGTCCGGATTTGAAGAGGAGGCGACACCAACCACTGATAAGGATAGCGAAGTTGACCTTGATGAATTGCTGGGTGGGTTTGAGGAAGAGAATCAATCTTTCACCCTCTCAGACGATCCACCTGAATCTGTCCTTCCGGACTGGCTGCAAATAAGCGGTAGCCTCGCTCTCCAGTCCACGGTCAATTTTTCGCAGCAGGCGCCGCTGCCGGGTCAGCCTGACTATCGTGGCTTATCAATGTTTCGGGGGGGTGCTGAGCTGCTCAGTGATGTGCATCAAGACAACTGGAAGGCGCGGGTCGGCATCGCCATGTTTTACGATGCGGCCTATCTTCTGAACGGCCAGCGACAGTTTTACACTGATGAGTTTCTAGACCAGTACGAGAGTGAAGTGAGCCTAAACGAAGCCTACCTCCAGGCAGATCTCAGTGCAAAGCTGGACTTGAAGATCGGTAGACAGATTGTGGTCTGGGGAAAATCGGACAACATCAGAGTCACCGATATACTCAATCCTTTGGATCTCAGATGGCCGGGCCTGGTCGATATACGGTTTCTGCGATTACCGGTGACCATGACCAAACTTGATTATTATCAGGGCAACTGGAATCTTGGGGGAATGGTTATCCATGAACCGAGGTTCAATAAATTTCCTGTATACAATGGCGAATTCTACCCTTTCATGAGAGCGATTCCAGAGCCAGAAGAGCCAGAAGTTAGCTGGTCTAATCAGCAGGCAGCGATGAGTCTCAGCGGGATTTTCAGTGGTTGGGATATTGCTTTCTACGCAGCCTATGTATTTGACAAAAATCCTTATGTTTCCGATCTGGAATCGGGTCAGCGGCAGTATGCTAATGTTTTTTTCGGGGGTGGAGCTGTAAATTATGCCGTCGGCAACTGGCTGTTGAAGGGAGAAGCTGCATTCTGGGACGGGCTGAGATTTTCTACTATCGAGGAAGATAAACAGCGAGTCGACATGCTGGTTGGGGTCGATTATTCAGGAGTTATCGAAACCACCATCACCCTCGAGTTCGCCAATCGGCATCTCGTCGATTTCGATGACCGGCTCAGCCAATCGCCTGACGGGCAGAAACAAGACTGGCAACAGTTTGCCTTCAGGCTTACCAGGGACTTTCTCAACGATACCCTGCACTTTACTTTGCTTCTTTCATCCTATGGCATCTTTGCCGGCGAAGGCGGCTTCGAACGATTTCAGCTGGAATATGACGTGAGCGACAATCTCACACTGACCGGTGGAGTGGTGCTCTACCAGTCGGGCGACTTCCCTTCGTTCCAGGATGTGGGTGACAACGACCGACTTCTTTTTGAAATAGAGTACAGGTTCTGACAAAAAAACACCTGTATTCCGTTTGAGGGGTTGGGTTTCCGGAATACAGGTGCAAGCTATCCATCTACAGATAAAGCCTCCCTTATGATGGATAGCAAGGAGGGCTAAAGGTCGAATCAAACGGCGCCGAACTCCTTCTGGATTGCTTCCAATACTTCGTCAGACATTTTGTAACTGTGTTCTTCACCGGGGAATTTGCCGGTGAGAACCTCTTCCTTGTACTGCTTGAAGGTGTCGATCATAACCTCACCGAACTTCTGGTACTGCTTGGCAAATGACGGGGTGAAATTATCGTACATGCCGAGTACGTCCGGGGTGACCAGCAACTGGCCTGAACATTTGGGGCCGCCGCCGATGCTGATGGTCGGGACATCGAGTTTTTGGGTTACATAATCCGAAAGTTTGGCTGGAACCGCCTCGAATATGATGGAGAAGGCGCCTGCTTCCTGAAGGGCCAGCGCTTCTGATACGACTTTCCGGGCAGAATCCATATCCTTGCCCTGAACCTTCAATCCGCCAAGGGCACCGACTGCCTGGGGGTGCAGCCCGACATGGCCGACCACAGGAATACCCATCTGGACAATTGCTTTGGTCTTTTCTATGTGGTGTGGGGTAGCCTCGAACTTAACGCCGTCAACTTTCGCCTCGGTAATAAAGCGAGCCGCGTTTCTCATCGTCTCTTCTATGGAATACTGAAAGGATCCGAACGGCATATCGGCGATCACCATGGTCCGATCGCAGGCTCTGGCAACCGCCGCGCAATGAAGTACCATCATGTCCATGGTGGCGGTCAGCGTGGTGGGGTGCCCGTGCACGACCATGGCGCAGCTGTCGCCCACCAGGATCATATCAATACCCGCATCGTTGACTTTTTTAGCTGTTGGATAGTCATAGGCCGTGAGCATGGTAATGGTTTCCTTGTTATCCCGCATGGCCTGAATGGTTTTTACTGTATGCTTCATTGGTGGGTATCCTCCTTATAAATTTCTGGTTTGCTGGATCTTGTTTTTGATTTCAGTCTATTTTTTTTACGATCTGAGCGAGCGCGTCATCTTCTCCGACATTGCCGGGAAATACGATATAGGTCATACCCGGATAGCGGGTCTCTTCCCCACACCGCCAGGCAGGAACACCCGGCAGGGCCTGACCGATTATCAGAGCCCTCTTGATGCCCAGGGCCTTGGTGGCGATATCGCTTGAAGTAATACCCCCTTTGGCAACCAGATAGCGCGGCTGGCGGGTTATGCTGCTGACGATCTCCACCAGACTCTCTGAGACAATCCGGCCGATTTCCAGACTGGAGGCAGCATCGCTGCCGGAAACCAGTGATCTGCTGGTATAAATCGCCGCGTCTGCACCCGAGCCAAGTGTCTGGTTGGTAAGTGATACGACCCGTTCGATTTCGGACGCTCTTCTGCTTTCATCGAGAAGTTCGTCTACCTGTACTTCAATGGCAGCCACGTCGGTGAGATCGAAGAGGGCACTGACCTGTGATGTCGTTTTCGGCACATAGGAGCCAATCACGAACAGACCGCCGTTGTCGCTGGGAGAGACCAACTGGTCACCAGCTAGCAGGCCGTCACCGGCATCTAGCCCGATACGAGACCTGACAAAGGAGGCGGCAGTTCGGTACAAGAATTCGTAACCTTCATTCTCAACTTTTATCAGGGCTGAGACGACCACCTCCATATCCCTGTAGCTGGCGGCGTTTACGAAGCAGGCGGCCCCTTTGGGCACAGATCTGAAGATATCGGCAACCTGGTCAGGCCCACCAACCCTGATGTCCTGCAGGCTCACCGATATTACTTCTTCGGCTTTGATTTTTCCTCCGGTCTTTTCCTCGATGTAGTTCTTCAGGTTTGAATTGGCGAAACCGAAGGCCGCATCTTTGGCAAACGGCGTCATCGAAGCAGGAACGAGTGAATCGAGCTCTTTGACATAATGAATGTCGTTCAGAGTAAAGCGCCCGCCTTCCAGGAAGAACGGCACGATCAGGTAAGGAAGCTGGTCCTTGTTCAGAGCCTGGGCTGAGGCATCTACCTCCGAAGGAAAATGACCACGCAGAGTGGAGTCGCTGCGGCTTATCACGACCACGCGAACGCCGGATTTTTGGGAAGCACTATAGAGGTTTTCTCCAATTTCACGGGCCAGGTCGCAGGCCGCATCCTCGGTCAGGCTTCTGCTGTTTGTCAGTATGAAAAAAGCAGGAAAGTCGCCTGATAATTCCTCCTCAAGGGCTGCCACCGACCAGGTTGTCAATACCGGAATGTCCCGCACCGTCTGGGTGCCAGTGGGATCATCGTCGAGCACGACTACTTTGTACGTCGAGCGGCCAAGCTCCTGTTGAATCCTGGGCAACAGATCTTCCTGCCACTCGGGCGGCAGGGTGTCAATATAGCTTATGTCAATAGTTGGTTCGCTCATCTGTCTGGTCTATTTGAGTGAGAAAATGTTTTGTTCGATGAACTTCCAGGTCTCGATGTAATCCCCTTTGGCCATTAACGATTCCAGTTCGGCCACGTCGATCCGATCAAACAGCTGCCAGATTTTTGTGGTAAGCCGACTGTTGGCCTCAAACGTTCCTCTGATGTCCCACCGGGTCGGTGAGGTATCGGAGGTGAAGAAGTCATCGTAGTTATACTTCTTCAGGTAATAGAGGAATTCAACGTAATCGAGGAAATGCTTGGTGCCGCAGAAGTAGTCCCAGTCCCATTTGCCATCGTTGTCATTGATGTGGATGTAGTAGCTGTAAGGACTTGCTTCCAGCAATGAAACAGCCTCGGCCGGGTTTTCGCTGCCGTACATGGAGTGACCGAAATCAAGCGTCACACCCATTTCCTTTATCTTGATGTCATTGAGCAGGCACAGCGCCTTGGCGGCGTTATCGACAAAGCAACGACCCCTGGTTTCGCTCGGTTTGTATTCGACATACAGAGGTATTTCTTTTCGATAATCTCCTGCTTCGGAAAAGGTCTGGATCAGGTGTTTCCAGGCCAGCGCGTAGTCGTTCTGGAAGGCGAACTCGTAACCGTCACCCAAGGGACAGCAGGTCACCTTGTCGGCGCCAATGTCGGTGGCAAAATCTTTTGCATCTTTTATGAATTGAACGGCTTTTTCTCTGACGGCCTGCTCCAGTGAGGTCACTCCACCGTTACGAAATTCGGGTTCAGCTTTGACATTGACATTAACGGCAGCCACGCTGAGATTGTATTTGTCAAGTGCCGACCTGGTTTTCTGGGCGTCGCTCACCTCATACGGATATACAATCTCTACTCCGCTGTACCCTTCGATATTGGCTAAAAGGGCAAACTTTTCGTCAAGATTAAGGGGCTTATTATACTCGTGAAAACGGTCTTTTGTCTGGGAAAGAAAGCTTGTGATAATTGCCAGTTTCAGCATGGGTGATCTCCTCTTTGTTTCTTGCCTTATCTTACGGTTGGATTATTAAATATTTTTGTTTTGACCTTTTCTACCATACGTTTGTACCAGCCGAACTGACTCAGGATGGTAAGGACGATAATGATGAAGAGTATCAATGAGACGGGTCGTGTGAAAACCGGCGTGAAACTGCCCTGGGAGACCATAAGCGCACGGCGCAGATTTTCATCGGCCATCGGTCCCAGGATTACGCCAATTACTAACGGGGCGATCGGGTAGCCCATATTAGTAAGGAAGTAGCAGATGATGCCCACCGGCAGCATCAGGTAGAGGTTGAATATATTCAGGCCGAGTGAATAAGAGCCGATTATGCAGAGTACCCCAATAATGGGCATGAAGAGCGGGGTAGGTATATTCAACACCTTAACCACCTGTTTGGCCAGGATCATACCGGTGATCCACATTGCCATTGAGGCGAGCAGTAGAATTGCGGCTACCTCGAGAATGAATGTCGGATGCTCAAAGCTCATCATGGGGCCCGGAGTAACCCCATGCAGCATCAGGGCGCCAAGCAGCATCGCTGCTGGTGGACTGCCTGGAATACCCAGGTTCAACAGCGGAATCATTGCCCCGCCCACGCAGGCGTTGTTGGCCGTCTCACTGGCAATAACGCCTTTGAGCTCACCGGTACCAAAGGTTTCAGGGTGCTTGGATGTATTCTTGGCAGTGCCGTAGGAGACCCAGCCGGCAATATCTTCACCAATACCTGGTACAGCGCCAATTCCCACACCAATCAAAGCTGAGCGGATGATGGCCGGAATATTTCTCAAAACAGTGCCTATCTCTGGGATAATGCGCTGTAATTTCTTTGCTTTAGGCATGGTGGTCCTGGACCTGAGCACATCGATGATCTGGGGGATACCGAAGGCACCAATCAATACAGGTACCACCTCTATACCGCTCTCAAGTTCACTGATTCCGAAGGTGAAGCGGGGGTAGAACTGAAGTTGATCGCGACCGATGCAGGCCAGAAAGAGCCCTAGGAATCCGGCAATCCAGCCCTTAATTACAAGATCTGGTGCGGTAAGTGTACCGCTGATCAGAATACCGAAGAAAGCCAGCAGGAAAAACTCAAAGGAAGTGAATTCCAGGGCAAAATTGGAAATCAATGGAGAAATGCTGACCACAAACAACATACTGACTATGGTGCCAATGGCGGAGGCGGTAGTGGTCAAGCCGATGGCCCGGCCTCCCTCTCCTTTTACCGCCAATGGGTAGCCGTCCATCGCTGTTGCCGCCGCCGCCGCGGTGCCGGGAATGTTGATCAGGATTGACGCATAGGAGCCCCCGTAAGTTCCTCCAACGTATATGGAAAGTAGGCAGATCATCGCCATCGGTGTATCCATCGAGTAGGTGAGGGCGGTCAGCAGGGCAACACCAAGTGTCGAGGTAAGGCCTGGCATAGCCCCGAAAAGAATGCCAAGCAAAACCGAGCCGAATAAAACGGCTATGGAAACCGGATCGGTTAACATGCCTCCGGCAATTCCAAAAAATGTTTGAATTCTATCTATAAAGACCATTGTCTAGCCTCCTTCTACGACCAGATTTCAGCATACCAGATCGCATCAAGCAGGCTGACCACGAGTCCCTCGTGCGGCATTGGGACGAGCAGGAAGTATTTAAAAATGATGCCGATGGTAAAAGGGGCGATGAATCCAATTAACAGGCTGAGTTTGAATTTGGGTATCAGCGCACCATTTTTTGCTACTATGTAATAGTGAAAAATCAACCAGACGGTGAAAAAAATCACTAGAATATCTGCGGAAAAGAAAGCGAAGGTGTCAATTTTTTCTGCCAAACCACTGGCAGTAAAAACCGAGAGAATGACACCACCGATGATGATCTGACAAATCAACCCGACAATTCCCTCATCGGAGCCGCAATAAAACATGAAGAAAAAAACAAGAAGAAAGATTATCGCTGCCAGGAAAAAGTCGATGTGTGGAATGAGAATGAAAACGAAGACAAACAGGTTGAGAACAATACCGTAAAATCGTATGGTGACCGGCTGCTTAAGAAAGTCTGCAAAGTCGGGGCTGCTGAGATAATTGAGTACGGATTTCAAGCCAGCCATACCTACCTCTTTTATGGCTGTGCGAATAAGCAAGATGCCAAGAAAGGCAAGAATACTGCCTATGAGCAGCGGAAACAGAGCGGGTGATACATACCAGACGTTCTGGACACCCGCGTAACTGTCTTTCATGGGCATCTGAAAGGCCTCATAGATGGAATAGCTACCCAGACAGAGAATTGCCGTGCCCGAGAAAATATCGGCTTTTCTCAATTTTTCAATTTCAATCATGACGATTTGATTCGAATAAAAAATAAGGCCGGGCATGTACCCATTGCTGATTGGCAATGCCCGGCCTTAGAGTCGATATCTTCTGATATCTTGGCTGTAAAATTGATACGCCGGATTACGGTTTGGTAATCCCAAGGGTATCCGGGCTGACTTTGGCAGCTCCAAGCTCATGCAGGGTCCAGGCGAAATTGGACTGCAGGGCCGCGAAGATCTTTCGAGATTCCTCGCCGGTTGCACCAGACAGCAGGTAGTAGTTCTCTTTGGCCCAGGTCTTAACCTTATCGGTTGCGATAGCCTTATTGAAGGCATCAATGAGCACATCTTTAGCTTCCTGGGGGACATCGCTTGGAACGGCAAAGCCGATGGCCTGCGAAATCGGCAGGTATTCCGAGAGTGCCGGGTAGGCATCGAAACCAGACGGAATCGAACCGAGTCCCTCTACTTCGAAGGCATCCGGAATCAGCATTGCCAGAGGCGTAAGCTTGCCACCGCGAAGGAGTTGCTGTTGCTCGGCAAGAGAAGTCACCACCACGGTAACCTCACCGGCCATTGCTGCATTCTGGCTCGGTGCTGAACCTTTGTAGGGGATAAAGTTGAATTTTGCTCCAGAGCCTTTCTCCAGGGCAAGCAGATTTAGGTGATGGATCGAACCAGCGCCACTTGCTGCCGCCTTGATAGAGCCCGGATCTTTTTTGGCTGCCTCTACGAGATCCTTAAGGGTCTTGTAGGGAGCATTTGCGGTGACCGAAATAAGATCAGGAGAACCGCCAACAATGAAGGGGTCCCAGACGTCGAAATTTTTGTCCCAGCCGCCCTGGACACCGGCGGTGACGTTTGACTCGGACAGGCCGGTAAGTGTATACCCGTCGTGAGGCTGGCTGAACCCATAGGTCATGCCGACAGAACCGGCGACCCCACCAGTCTTATTGATAACATTGACGTTGACGTCAAGAAACGGAGCCATTTCAGCAGAAATGATGCGGTTACAGGTATCGGTACCGCCGCCCGCGCCCCAGACAACTACGTTGGTGATATTTCTGCTGGGAAATTCCTTTGCTGCAGAGGCACTGCAGGTCAGTGTCAGAAATACTGCCATCGCGATAAGTAATATTCTTCTCATTACAACCTCCCATTGTAGTGGTTAATGGTACCTGAATTAATTATCTGTTCTGTTACGTTCGAGAATCGCGCAACTCCTTTACTTCCGTTTTACCGGTTGTTCACCTCCTTCCGCAAAGATTTGTCTGATTGTATCTCTTCGATGAGTGTTGCAGCGGTTGTTTGCAAATGAAATCGCATTGCCAACTCCGCTGCCTTAGGGTCGTAACTGCATATCGCCTCGATGATGTCGATATGCTCCTGGATTGTCTCGTTCGGGGTACGTATCAAACCCTCTCTGGTGGGGTAAAGATAGGCCAGCGAGATAATATTATAGGTTTGTAGAATTGAACTCAGAAATTCGCGCGAGCTTATTTCAGCCAGCAAATTGTGAAATTTTCTATCAGCGGCCGAGTAGGCCTGATAATCGGTTATGTTGCTGACCTTGGTAAAAGGTTCGAAAATTTTCCTGAGCTGCGTGCACTGTGAAGCGGTTATGGAGTGGGCCGCTCTCCGGGCTGACAACCCCTCGAGAACTTCACGTATCTCGAAGATAGAGACAAGTTCTTCCAGTGAAAAGAGTCTGACGAAAAATCCCCGGCGCGGTTTGGTCTCGACAAGTTTTTCCTGCTCCAGAAATTTTAAGGCACTGATCAGCGGCGTTCGACTGATACCTAGATCAGTTGCGAGCTTCTCCTGAGGAATTTTCTCACCTGGTTTCAGTTCACGATTCTCAATCATATCCTTTATGATCTGATAGGCTTTTTGATCGAGATTCGTGGATGTGATCAGAGGTCTTTTCATGGCGACTTTCAGGCGAAACTGGTCATTGAATTTTGTATACAAAAATCATTATTAGAATTTCTGGCAAATGTCAATTCTTATTTATATGTTTACGTTTTAAACTCTGTGATTAGATACTGATGCAGAAAAAAAGGTCTTAATAACGGTTATTTAAATTTTTTCTTAAACGATGAGGTCAAGGTTCGTTACCGGTCTCGACACAGTCACAAAACCGTTGTGTCGACCGTTGAAATAGTCGGTAGTTAGCTCCTTTTTCAGCCCAATACATAGCCAATAGGTTCCAGAATTATGATATCAAAATCAGAACAGAGAGATGCCCAAACGAGGGCTGCTCAGATGATGAGAGCAGCGGGTATCCAGATAAATGATTCGGAAGTAGAAAAGATCGAGGTCGTCGATTTTGGGTTGAGCCGGCTCTCCATTGAAGGGGTACAGGTGTTTACCATGGTCAATACCGATCGGCTGGCAGCCAAAGTTCTGGTGCTTTTTCCTGATCAGACCGAACCCGAGCATTGGCACCCCACGATAGGTGATGATCCCGGTAAACAGGAAACAATCCGTCATATCTGGGGAGACCTGAGATTTTATGTGGAGGGACCTGACACTCTGAAGGAAGGGTTCATCGTACCGGGCAAGGAAAATGTTTATACTCTGCGACACGAAATCGTCCTGGAGCCAGGTGATCAGCTTACTTTTGAACCCTATGAGAAACACTGGTTTCAAGGGGGGGCAAGGGGGGCGGTACTATACAGTTTTTCAACCACCGTGCGAGATGGACTCGATGGTTTCAGCGACCCCGAAATTCAGCGGTTAACCGTTTTTGAAAAGCAGTGAAGCATATTGCAAAGGTACCGATCAGCTTATTTCCAGAAAGCATGGAAGTGATGGACCGGACCATGGCCTTCGCCAAAACGATAACCTGCACCTGTATCGATGGCGGTGGCCACATAGCTGATAGCTTTATCAGCTGACTCGGCAATCGAATATCCTCTGGCCAGAAATGAAGCCAGCGCCGAAGAGAGTGTGCATCCTGTGCCGTGTGTATTGCGGGTTGCTACTCTTCTATTGGTAAAAGATTGAGATTGAGATAATTCGTAGTCGTAGAGGATATCCTCCAGATGTTCGTCGTCAAGATGGCCGCCTTTAGCCAGTACAGATAGGTGGAACCTGCGTGCCAGTTGCTCGGCGGTCTCCCCAAGTTGAACCTTATCTGTGATCGTCTTACCAGAAATGATTTCCGCTTCTGGAATATTGGGGGTGATCAACCGGACAATCGGGAAAAGCGTCTCCTGCAGGGCAGCAATAGCCTCATCCTGAATCAGCTTGTCTCCGCTGGTGGCAACCATAACAGGGTCCAGCACGATGTTGGAAATTTGGTATTCGACCAGCAGATTGGCAACGCATTCGATTACCTCGACTGAGTGCAGCATCCCCAGTTTTACTGCATCGGTGCCGATATCATCGAGGACAGCCCTGATCTGCGCCTCAATCGTTTGCACCGGAACCGGATGAATGTCAGTAACGCCGAGGGTGTTCTGGGCAGTGAGTGCTGTGATTGCGCTGGTGCCGAAACAGCCGCAGGCTGAAATGGTTTTGATATCTGCCTGGATACCGGCTCCGCCCCCCGAATCAGATCCGGCTATGGTGAGCACGCGTGTATATCTTTTCATGTAACGTCTTTCTTATCATTCATTAAGGATCATAACGCGGCCCAATTGAAGAAAACACAGCTTTCGTCTGCCAGGCTGGAGAGCCTGCGCGACCAGAGTAAAGCCGAAACTCGGAGACAGGCCCACCTCTCAGGGCAGAAAAAAATGGCTGGCTTTAATGCAGGGTTACCTGACCCACACTTCGGGTTCAAACGATCCAGGAGTTACATATTCAATCCTGTAGGGCTTGACCAGCACAATACAATAGTTGGGATCGTCGGGTCCTTTGAAAATAGGGGCCAGCAGGTCATTCCAGAAATTATGCCGTTCATCGTGATCGGTGGTAACTTCCGCTTGACCCTGGACCTGAATATAGGGGTGCATGTCCATAAAATTGGTGACGCCGAGAGTGATATGGACATTGGGGTTGCGCTGCATCTGCGCGACTTTGCGAGACTTGGAAAAGGTTGCACAACGAAAATTGAAATCACCGTCGCCAACAGTTACCACATAACGAACCCAGGGGTTGTTCTGTTCGGTAACCGTTGCCAGCGCAGCAAGCTGAGGTTTGTGTATGACATCTAAAATTCTCTGTTTCAAATCTTCCATAGGACCGCTCCAACTGCGATATTTTTCAGATATGATCTCGTTAAAATTACAGATCTGCTTCTACGATTCTAACAGGGTAATCATTGTAGTCTGAAGGTGTAGAAAAAATGTGTGGTTGAACAAGCTGCTGAGATGAGCTCTTCCTGCTCCTCGGTTTACACCTTTTAACTGATGATTAGTTTGAATCTATAGCCTGCGACGCAGGGCCAGTCCATAATACTGTTCTATGATTAAATCGTGAGGTAAAATATGTCGCCGATTACCCTTATTGAAGCTAGAAATGCCTTTGAGCATGTCAAAAATAATGGTGCTCTTTTAATCTGCGCCTATGATAGTGATGAAAAGTTTCACAAGCTCCGCCTTGACGGCGCCATTCCTTTAAGCGAGTTCCGATCCCTATCGGCCACGGTCGATAAAAACAAAGAGCTGATCTTTTACTGAGCATGACCTGGTGGAGGATCCGCTGCCGGTCGGGCAGAACACTATAGAAACGAAGGATTTATCAATGTTGTGGCACTCCGGGATGGCTTCAAGGGCTGGCAGAATGCCGGCCTGCCGATAACCTTAGAGTAATCAGCGAATATAGATTGATACTCGCTCTATCTTTGATTTTAGAGTTTAAATTTTTCCGCCGCCTTGTCACACAGGTAGGCGCCAATGGGAAGCGCCGAGGTTGCTGCGGGAGACGGTGCGTTGCATACGTGCAGCGAGCGCAGTGTGTCAGAGAAAAGGAAATCATGGACAAGCTTACCGTCGGACATGACTGCCTGGGCTCTGACGCCAGCTGGATAGGGCGTGAGGTCCCCTGGCCTGAGCTGGGGACAGTACTTTTGAACCCGTTTGAGGTAGCCCGGTTTGTAGAGAGAATCGAGGAATTCATTAAATCCCGATCCAAGATTTTCCTTCAGAACCTTCCAGAAGCCTGGAAATCTGCACATCTCTGCCGCATCCTTTAGACTGAAATTGATAGAGCCATAGCCTTCCCGTTTCCAGCCTAGTACGGCATTGGGGCCGACGGTGACCGTCCCGTTAACCATCAGGGTGAGGTGTACACCAAGAAACGGTAACTCAGGATCGGGAATGGGGTAGATAAGGTGGCGGACAATGTCGTTGAATTCTGAGGAAAGTTGATAGTACTCACCTCTGAAAGGGATAATCCGAAAATCGAGATCGATTTCCATCATCTGTGCCAACCTGTCAGCCATCAGGCCGCCACAGACAATGAGCGAAGATGATTCCACGGTTGCATTGCCTGCAGATATCCGAACACAGTTCGATTCTTCCTTGATACCGGTAACTTCAGAATTTAACAGGGTTGTACCATTGTTCTGCTGAAACAGTTTTAGCAGAACCTGGGTGATGGCAATAAAATCGGTGATTGCGGTGCGGGGGACCAGCAGTGCTCCAACCCCTGCGATGTGCGGTTCTTCTTTCTTCAATTCGCTTTCGTTCAGACGTTGAGTTTCGATCCCGTTTTCCCCGCATCGCTGCTCGAGATCGATCATTCGTGCGTATTCAGCATCGTCTGTTGCCACCAGCAGCTTCCCACACTGATGGTAAGGCAACTTGTGTTCATGGCAAAGATCTCTGGTGAGATCTGCACCCCTTTTACAGAAATCAGCTTTGAGACTGCCGGGCTTGTAATAAACACCGGCGTGGACAACGCCTGAATTATGACCGGTCTGGTGACGCGCCGGTGAAGATTCCTTGTCAATCAGGGTGATCGTCAGATGGGGGAATCTCTGTTTGAGTTGCAGGGCGGTTGCAACGCCGACGATGCCGGCGCCAATTACGCTCAGATCACTGCTGATTCGTGTCATTGTGGCTTATCTGATTGTCAATTTTTGAGATAGCGGAGATTCAAACCATACCAGTTCCGCAGTTTCTGTCGTCAAATAAACAGCTTTGGTAAGTCCATCAGTATCAGATATCATATTGGTCCTCAATCGAAAATCAAGGGTGGGAAGTTTCCTCTGCGATCGATCAATCCAGCTCGGTTTATAAGGATAAAATTGACCCACTTCAATGTCCAACTGGGTAATTTCTACGCAATAAAAAAACACTGTGATATTCAACGATTAGTCGGTAACCATTTGAAGTCAAATGTGAAACTGAGGAGTCAACCACATTTGGGAATTGTGGCACAGTAATTGCCAAATAGATGCAATGAACAGTAAAGTAGTTCAAACCCAAATAAGTGGAGGTCTAGTCGATGTTTACCCTTTTAAAACCAGTTCTCACAACTCTAGTAGTTCTGACAATGCTCACTGTGGCTCAGGCTGCTGATTATGAATCCATGTCAACCCAGGAGTTAAGCCAGTTGCGTGGCACAATGTCTAATAAGTCCCAGGAGGAGAGGGACGCCTTTCGAAACGTATGGCAGCAGCGGATCAATCAGATGTCCGAAGAGGAAAAGGCAAACTACTTAGGTTCGGGAAGCGGACGGGGGCAAGGTAACAGATCAGGTACAGGCCTTGGCGACGGCAACGGGAGAGGACGCGGGAACGGTCAGCAGGGCCAAGGTCAGCAGAGCAGTGGCGGGCCACAAGCCGGAGGAAGCGGCGGGAAGGGGCGTTTTTAGTTGATTTCACACAGAAATTACCTGGGACAATCTCTGGTATCGATGGTAGGACGATCTGGCAGATCAATGCAGGGTCAATGCTGGGTCAATGCAGGGTCCGGTCGTGGTCATCGGCTTTGGCTGAATGGATAAAGAAATCCAACCGATTTTGAAGGTTGACGTCACTGTTGCCTGCGTCCATGTCGAGGTTCAGAAAATTGAGATCAGGAAAGAGGCGGGATAGTTTGGAACCAATACCTTTGGAAACGATATGGTTGGCAATACAGCCGAAGGGTTGGAGACTTATGATATTACGAATACCTGATTCAGCCATGGAGATAACCTCTCCCGGCAGCAGCCACCCTTCACCGGCCTGATTGACCAGGCTGACGACTCTGCTGGCCTGCATACCCAGTGCATCAGGGACACTGATAGGCTCAAGCGAGTGTCTGAATTGCGGCATCAAGCCGTTTACCTCTTTGACTCTGCCAACAACAATTCGGTGCAGAAGATCCTGGGTTTTTCTCTCGACAAACCCGGTCTTGTCAATGTTGTTGCTGTGGTTAAAGGCAATGTTGACGAATGGTTGGGAAAAAAAGGTGAGCAGCGGCGGAACTACCACCTCGATACCGCTTCGCATCAACCTCTCGACGATATTACTGTTGCTGAAAGGATTGTATTTCACGTAAATCTCACCGACCAGCCCTGCTTTCGGATAGTTGCCGGTGTAGGTGGCAATTGAATTGAATTCATCAATGGCCTCGCTGAGCAGTTTTTGAGGCCGTCGCAAAGTCCAGCTGCCAAAGCTCTGGCGAGCACGGTCGATATGTTTCTTTAATAAGGTTAGAGCTTCCCCTCTCTTTTCTTCTCTGACCGCTGTTGCATGGTACATACGTATCAATTGATCCGCCACCAACAGAGAAGATAGGACTAGCGAAATAAGCCGTAACCTGTTGACCTGAAACCCTGGCTGATGGTTGGTGCGGAGTTTTTTAAAGGAGGCTGTAATTACCGGGATATCTCCAAAGCCGGCATTGAGCAAGCCTTTTTTTATCAGACTATGGTAATTGGTGGCCCTGCATTGTCCACCGGTTTCGGTGAAGGAGGCCGCAACTTTGTCCTTATCATAGCGGCCCGTCTTCATCGCTTTGATAATATCTCCGACGGTGATGATTGCAGGGTAACAGATGTCGTTATTGGTGTATTTTAATCCGAGCCTGATCGATTCCTTATCCGGCGGCGGTAGTATCTCCACTTGATACCCCAGTGGGATGAGAGACGATTGGGCAAAAAGAGAGTAAACTGGGGAAAAATCTGGAAAGAGGATGGTTCGCTGTCTGTCTTCGTCCATGAACAGCGGAAGCACTTGCCGGGCAGTTTTCTTTGGCACCTGTGCTGGTTCATTCCTGGATTCTACCAGAGAGCGTACTCGAAGCCGGGCCGAACCGATACTTGTTATCTCATCGATCTTGAGCACGACCGGAGTCTTGGAAAAGGTTTTCAGGATAGCCTTGATTTCATCAATGATCACCGCATCCGGCCCGCAGCCGAATGAATTGAGCTGAATGAATTGAGCCAGGGGTTCAGCCCCTGCCCAGTGCGCTGCCCGGTATAAACGATTTGAATATTCCCACTGATCAACGACCTGCAGGAACTCGGATGTTTCTATGGTATCCAGCGGCAGTGAATCTTCGGTGAGAACATGCAGCCCCATGGCGGCAATCATTTCTGCTATATTGTGGTTGATCATCGGATCAATATGATAAGGACGGCCGCCTAAGACTATAAGCTTCTGGCGTCGAGTTCGGGCAGAAGCAATCACTTCCAGACCTTTGTCACTTATCGTTTTTCTGAACGACTGTTGGACCTCAAGGGCTTGGCCAAAGGCCCGCTCGAAGACTGTTTTTCCTATACCAAACGAACTCAGGTAGTCGGCGCAACCTTTATGGAGCTGTCCGATATTTTTGAAATTTATCAACGGGCTGTCCATCTGTACGCCATGTCTTGACGGATCGATTGCACAATCGATGACATCGGGGTAGCCTGTTATTATCGGACAATTATATTGGTTGGCAGAATCACAGAAATTTGAGTGTTCGTAAGTTACCCGGGGAAAGAATATGCGGTCGACACGGCGATTGATAAGATCAAGAATATGGCTGTGGACGAGCTTTGCCGGATAACAGATATTGTCCGACATCACGGTTGAGGCACTCTCTTTCAAAAGAGTGGAATCAGAGCCGCTGGAACAAACAAGGTGCCAGCCTAAACCAGTGAATAAGGTTGCCCAGAAAGGATAGTTCTCCCAGTTGTTGAGAACCATCGGCAGGCCGATACTCACCCTAGATTCGGCAGGTTGATTTTCAGGAAAACTTTGGAGAAGGAGTAGCTTTTCAGCGACCAGGTTACGGCCAGGCTCGTTGGCTAAGACTCTATTGCTGATGATACGTTCGCAGCGGTTGCCTGTATAGAATTTCCTGGTGTTGGAAAAATGAACGGTTTGGATCAGACAATTATTGGTGCACCCCTGGCAATTGGTCTTGGTGGTCTTTGTCGGATGGCATATTGTGAGAAGTTCAGATGGCGTTGTGGTCTGTCTTGCCGAGCGCAGCGAGCCTCTTTCCCTGGCAAACAATGCGGCACCGTAGGCACCCATGTACTCGGCAATGTCGGGGCGAATCACCTCTATTCCGAGGAGTATCTCGAAAGCCCGAAGTACCGCCGGGTTTTTAAAGGTTCCTCCCTGAACTACGACCTTTGGTCCAAGAGCTGCTACATCGCTGATACGCAGTACTTTGTGTAAACAGTTTTGAATGACTGAATATGATAATCCCGCAGCAACATCGGCAACATCATTGGCTTGACGCAGTGCCTGTTTGACGCAGGAGTTCATAAAGACGGTACACCTGCTGCCCAGATCAACGGGGTGTTTGGCAAAACAGGCGAGCTTACCGAACTCCTCAGGAGAGTAGCCCAGCGCCTCTCCAAAAGTTTCGATGAAAGAGCCGCACCCCGATGAGCATGACTCGTTAACTTCAATATCCAGCACTTCACCGTTGGCCACGAAGACAGCTTTCATATCCTGGCCGCCAATGTCGAGAATGAACGAAACTTGTGGCTCAAATTCTTTTGCAGCACGATAGTGAGCCAGAGTTTCAACAATTCCCATATCGAGGGCGAAGGCGGACTTTACCAGATCTTCGCCGTAGCCGGTAACTGCAGCTGTGTGAATTTTTAACTGGTTACCATGGGCCTGGAACGCCTCATCAAGTTTCTTTAAACCGAGGCGAACCTTGGCCAGAGGATCGCCTCGATTACCAGAATAATACTTGAAGATAAGGCGGCCCCGGTCATCGATGACCACCAGCTTGGTAGTGGTGGAACCTGCATCTATGCCGAGATAGACATTGGTATTGGCCGCTTGGGATAGCGGAACAGAACCTACCCTATGAGGAGATTTAGCCCGGGACCATGACAGATACTCGGAGCGACTCGAGAAAAGCGGCTGATGATATTCAGATCTGAGAGACTTGCCAATCTTGTTTTTTAGATTATCGATGAGTTCTTCGATCGAAATGCTTTCGTCCGGCTGGCGGTCGATGCCCAGTGTGGCTCCATAGGCTGGATAGATGAGCGACTCGGAGGGAATGACGGCTGCATCTTGAGAGAGATTCAAAACATCAAGGAGGGCGTTACGAAGCGTCTCGAAAAAGTAGAGCGGACCGCCGGTAAACATTACAGGACCTGCTATTCTTCGGCCTCTGGCCAAAGAGGTAACCACCTGGCAGGCAACCGCCTTGAAAACAGCTCTGGCGATGTCGCTCTTTTCGGCACCGGTGTTGATCAAATTCTGGATATCAGTTTTTGCAAATACACCGCATCTGGAGGCGATGACATGTTCGGATTTACTTTTTTGAGCAGTTTCGTCCAACTCCTCCAAGGGCACATCGATCAACGATGACATCTGATCGATAAAAGCACCAGTTCCTCCGGCACAATTACCGTTCATCCTCATGTCGGGTCGTAAACCGCAGTCAAAGAAAATCATTTTGCAGTCTTCACCACCGATATCGATCAGCATCCGACAATCCGGGCGAAACTTCCGGACCGCAAACGATTGAGCAACGACTTCCTGGAGAAATTGAATTCCGCTTTGTTCAGCCAGTCCCATCCCTGCAGAACCGGTGAAAACCGGATATACTTCTATGGGCCCGACAGCAGTTTGAAGATCACCAAGCATGGACAGCAGGGTGGTGAGTACTTCCGCCTGATGTCTAAGATAGCGCTGGAAAATGATGGTGCCCGAGGGGTCAGTCAGGACCAGTTTGGCCGTAGTTGACCCCAGGTCCATGCCGAGATGACAACCATGGAGGGGGCGGGAGGACAGATCTGTGCTGTGGTCTTGCAGATACATGATTGTTTCAGAGTCTTTGACAGTTTTGGTGTCCACCTTTCAGCTCAAGATGGACCCAGCAAGCAACCAGGTATCCTCATACGATTATATCAAAAAATTTACTTAATTTATGATAAAAAGCAAACCACTATCGAGAATCACAAAAAACATTAAAGACTGATGGTCAAGTGGTTGGATCATCGGAAATTATTGGAAATGTCGAAAAGAGTAGCCAAACAATCATTATCAGCATTACCGCTTGATATCGACAACTAACCGTTTTTAAGACGTTTTTGGTCAAATAAGTGCATTGTACATAATGACGCTTGACATTCTCTGAGCCGACCTAAATTTGTCCTATACGACTTTCGGGTCCTTATTGAGTTATCCCCTGTACTTTTTTGTCCAAGAATTAGCCCTGGCTATAGATCGGCCGGTAAGTCTGTCACTGCCTAAGCGAGCCATTCAATGATTCAGCAGAGGAAGGTATGAAACAATATTTGGAATTATGCAGAAGGGTAATTGAAGAAGGTGTCTGGGTTGACAACCATCGAACTGGAAAACGTTGCCTCACCGTTATCAATGCGGAACTCGAATATGATGTCAGTGATCGAACTCTGCCGGTACTGACCACCAAAAAACTGCTCTGGAAGCCGGCAATTGCCGAAATGCTTGGCTATCTAAGAGGGTATACAAGTGCCGCGGATTTCAGAAAGATCGGCTGCAATACCTGGAATGCCAATGCCAATGATAACCAGGATTGGTTGAAAAACCCGTACCGCAAAGGCACTGACGACATGGGGCGCTGCTACGGTGCCCAGGGAAGGGGCTGGCAAAACCCGGAAGGCAAGCGGATAGATCAGCTTAGAAATGTCTATGAAGACCTTAAACGGGGGATAGACAATCGCTGTGAGATCATGACCTTTTACAATCCGGGAGAGCGCGACCGGGCTTGCCTGAACCCCTGCATGCATACCCACACGTTTTCGATTCTTGACGGAAAGTTGTACCTGACTTCCTATCAGCGTTCCGACGATCTCCCCCTTGGCCATGCCTTCAACCAGGTCCAGGTTGGCTGGCTGTTAATGATCATGGCCCAGATCACCGGTCTCGAAGCTGCCAGGGCCTTTCATAAAGTGATCAATCTCCATATTTACGAAGATCAACTCGAGCTAATGCGAGATGTTCAGCTTCAAAGAGAACCTTATTCGCTCCCCAAACTCTCAATAAACCCGGATATAAAAACCCTTGAAGACCTGGAGACCTGGGTAACGGTGGATGACTTCGAACTGCACGGTTATCAGCATCACCCGGCGATTAACTACCCTTTCAGCGTTTAAGCGGGTTATCCAGCCAGAGCTCTAAAATCGGTTCGCGGCCTCTGTCGGATTTTTCAATATCAGCGGCCTTTCATACGTTGATTGATCTGCTTGTCTGGTGTGATGTCATTCAGACTGTCAAGACTCTGAATGGGTAATTACTGCCGGTCTGGCCATTAAGGTTCCCAGCTGAATTACCACTCCAATTTTCTTCAGCCTTGATCTGCCACAAAGTGGTACTATTGTAGTAGTCATTGTTTTGGTCGCTCACTGTGACCAATTCTCTGATAATCACATTCGGGAGATATAAATTATGAAAATCAAGTTGATGATAGCAACCATACTCTTATTCACTCCGTTGGCTGCCTCCGGAGCCCCGGTAGTCTATGAAGTGGATGGGAAAGAGTACGAAGGATATTATAAAGAAGCGGGTAAAGGGAAACCCCTGCTGATAATGGTCCATGACTGGGATGGGTTGACCGACTATGAGGTCAAGCGCGCCGAGATGCTGGCCGAACAAGGTTACAATGTCTTTGGCGTAGATCTTTTCGGAAAAGGCGTGAGGCCGACGGAGACAGAACATAAAAAGCTTTTAACCGGCGATCTTTACAAAGACCGACAACGAATGAGGAGTATCTTTGAAACCGCCTATGCTGAGGCCCAAAAATTGACCGGGGAGAGCTCAGAAGTGGTTGCCTTCGGCTATTGTTTTGGCGGAGCTGTGGTGCTTGAGATGGCCAGATCGGGTCTGGACATTGACGGGTTCGCCTCATTTCACGGCGGACTGCAGACGCCTGAGGGCCAGGACTATTCGGCCACCAAAGGTAAAGTTATGGTGTTTCACGGAACTGCCGATTCCATGATCAGCATGGAAGATTTCGGTGACCTTGCCGAGGAACTGGAGAGTGTAAAAATCTCCAATGAAATGGTGACCTACGGCGGTGCCCCCCACGCCTTTACTGTCTTTGGTTCAAACAGTTACCGCGAGGAGGCTGACAGACAGTCCTGGCAGCGCTTCAATGGTTTTCTGGAAGAGATTGTAAATTAGAATCGAGTTGATCGCCGAAGTATTGCATTACAAAGAAGAGGCGTGAAAACCTTTCACAAGGTCGAGCGCCTCTTCAAGCTGTTCTGCCTTGAGCTTTTCCTCAAGTCCACGGTAGAGCAGCTCTTCATTTATTGATGATCGATATTTGGTCAACATAGCCAGAAAGGCCAGGGGCCTTTCGTTCTTTTTAGCACCCATTGAGGTGCAGTCCACTTTGATCACCTGGGCCGGGGTCCTGGGGAGATCGAGACCAGCCTCCTGCAAAATCAGGCAGGAAGGCTTGGCTTCCGCGATAGTCGCTTCCCTGCGCTCCACACCTTCGGCTGACAGAGCCAGGATGATATCGGGTTGTTCGATGCCGGTGAAGCCGATGGGGTGAGGACTGAGAATGACCTCGCTGATGGAGTGTCCTCTGAGAACGGTGATCGGATAATCGTTTTTCAGGGTTGCATAGAAGCCGCCGTGCATTGCCGAGAGACAGAGTATTTCTGCCGCAGTATTCACCCGCTGTCCGGCAGCTCCGAGAAAAAGAATCCCTACCGGTTCAGAGGCGGCAGGAGTCGATGAAGCCGCTATCGGCCGCATGGTACTTGCCGGTCGTGCTTCTTTGGTGCGCTGTCTGTAGGCCTGGCCATATTCCGGCCTGACCCTCTCGGGATCGGGTTTGCTTCGTTTCTCGAAGCTCTCCGTCAATGAGGAAACCAGTTTTCTCGACCGTCTGTTTCTTTTACTGAATCGACCGGGACAGATGCCGGTAATATCCATCAGGGAAAATCCATTGTAGGTCAAAGCCTGGCTGATAGTTTCTGACAGCCCGGAATCCGTTGCCGAAACCCGGTCAATCCAGCTTGCTCCTGCAGCGCCGGCTACGGCGCAGATATCAAGCGGTGCTTCGAGCTGACCCAGGAACCCTGATGAGGTGGTGGCTTCAACAGGAGTAGTGGCGGAACACTGTCCACCGGTCATTCCATAGTTGAAGTTGTTCAGCACCAAAAGAGTAATATCGAGATTTCTCCTGCAGCTGCTCAGCACGTGGGCGCCGCCTATCCCAAGGCCGCCGTCACCCATAATGACCACCACCATCAGAGCAGGGCAGGCAAGTTTCAGTCCAGTAGCATAGGTCAACGCCCTGCCATGCAGTCCATGCAGGGCATGGGTGTTGAAGAAGGTGTCAAACAGCCCGGAGCAGCCAATGTCGGTGACTATGGCGATCTCATTTCCCGAGAGCCCGAGCTCCTGAAAACTTTTATCAAGGGCCTTTACCACCTGCTGATGTGAACAGCCGGGACAAAAAAACGGAGGTCTCTGCTGGTTGAGAAGGCTTGTCATGGGACAATCACACGGGTTATTTCCTCGGGAGATATCAATTCCCCGTCCATTTTGCCGAAAAATTCCACCGCTGTCGCCCCGCTGAATCGTTCGACCTCCCTGACATACTGCCCCAGGTTCATCTCGATTACGATTACCCGTGAAACTTTGGTAATTTCATCCATCAACAATTTTTCCGGCACCGGATAAAGGGTCTGCAGAACAAGAAGGGAGATGCAGTGTGACTGTTCCCGTAACCTTTTGATAGAAACTTCCGCTGCCCGAGCAGTCACTCCATAAACAATGACGAGGGTATCAGCGGCTGGATCTGTGTCGAGGCGATAGAAGCTCAAATCGTCTCTTTGGCTGACAAGTTTATTGCGCATTCGGTTGACACCCTCTGCCAGCGCTTTGGGAGACGTGGTGATAAAGCCGTCGGGGCCATGTGATGATGAGGTCTGTCGAACCAGCGCTGTACCGCCGATCGGCAGGAAAGCTGGAACCATCGAGTCGGATGACGCTGCAAACGGCTGGTAGGGGAGGTTTGAGGAGTTCTCCTCAGAACCTGCTCTGGTCAGGACCTCGATCTCAGCCAATTCCTCTTCGGAAACGGATTCCTTGGTCATTCCGATTTCTTTGTTCGAGGCGACAAATACCGGACAGCGATAGGTTTCAGCCAGGTTAAAGGCCTG
>CAJQNS010000159.1 GCA_905479735.1 uncultured Desulfofustis sp. | reverse complement strand
TATCTTCTTGATCTTACACCCTACTACCACGGGTGTCCTTTTAGACGGAATGGTATTTGTAGAATATAAATACTATTCGCGTTGTTCCTAACAAAACAATTGCTCATTCCCGGTAATCACCTTGAAACACTGCCCAAAATGTACTTATTTTATCTCGAAAAAATCGACAGGTGGCAGTGGCAACAGTAACACCCTTGGGTACCTCATCTGATTTCACTCAACCAGTGAAGGAGTATGATCCTGACAAACATTATCGGTCCTGGTCTCTATATGGTCGAGATGTTGTTTTGCCGTCTCCAGACAACGGCGTGCGTGTTCCTCATGGCCGTATTGATTAATTCTGGCTGCATTTGGCAGTTCGATAGAAAACGGGATATGAGGTAATCTTTTGATAACGGAAGGGAAATCTATACAACCCTCACCTATATAGAGCCTCTCGTCTCTGGCAACCTTGATCATCCCCTCTTTGCTATCGGGAATTTCATTGGAAACATCACAGATATGCAAGAAATTGGACCACTCGCCCGGCAGGGTCAGCAATTCATCTGCATCAACTTTCGAGTAATGGAAATAGAGCGTATCTATTAAAACTCCTCCATTGGAACGATCAGCAGCGCGAACGATGTCTGCCGCTTCCTGCAGATTGGTGAGACGGGAGAAAGTGGGAAACTCCAGATTTACCGTCAAACCGAAAGGTTTTGCCAAGTCGCAGATTTCTGCATAGCTGTCGACAATAAAGTTCCGGTCATCTCGACGCGTGGTCCAGGCACTGGAAATAACGTGCTTCGCTCCCAATTCTGCCATCACTTCCATCGCCGGAACGTAGGACTGAGGGTCCACGTCCTCGACAATACGAGCCAACTCGAGATCAAGAACTTTGACACCGGTTTCTTTCAATGCCGCTTTGGTCTTGCTGATCATAGCCTTGTCGTCCGGGAGGTAAGGAGTTTCTCCGGCTACTCCCATGGGGATCAGTCTCAGGCTGATAAAATCATAACCGGCTCTAGCGGCAATGTAGGTCATCTCCGGCGGTGAACATCCATTTACGGTCAGATATGCCAATGAATACTGCTTTGACATGTTTTAACTCTCCATTTCGCTAGGGATGTCTTGTTATAAGCACTATCAATTGTTCGAACGCGTGCTAATGACTCTCAAGTAATTCTGCCGGATTTACTGGCCCGCCAGTCTCCGCAGACTCCAGAACTGCCAGGGTTGATGCCAGGGTCATCAATCCGTCGGCAGCATTGATCACCGGCTCCTCAAGGCCTCGGATTACATTGCAGAAATGTTCAAGCTGGGCGGTAAAGGGCGCCGAGTACGGCACCTGCTCGGTCCGCCTCATCAGTGGTTCCCACCACCCTTTCTGCCGTCCATGCGGATGGGACCAGACTTCCATGTTGGGAAATGCAAGAGACCCTTTGGTGCCTAGAAAGCGATAGCAATCCTGGTCTGTTTCGAAGTAGTCGGAGTTCTCCCCCGAGGTAAGTTCATAGGACCAGGGTGAAGGAGTTGTATCGGTAACCAGGGCAGTACCGAGAGCACCATCGACGAGTTCAAATTTGATGCTCACCGTGTCTTCCACCTCGCCCAAACGTACAAGACGACGGGCACTGGCGCTGATTTCGGCGACATCGCCGCAGATAAAGCGGAGGTTGTCCATTTCGTGAATGATATTGATCAGGATGGGCCCTCCCCCTTTCTGGGATCTCCATGCCACCTCAAAATAGACGTCAGGTTTCATCAGAGCCCAAATCATCGATATACCGACGAGCTGTCCGAGTTCACCGCCCTGAACAATCTCTCTCGCCCGTCGAATGGGAGGATAATAACGCCGGTGATGGCCGACCAGCAGTTTGATACCGGTATCTTCAACCGCTTCAACCAACCGTTTACCTTCCTCCAGAGTAGAGGTGATAGGTTTTTCCGTTAAAACGTGAATTCCCTTATGGGCGCAATACATCCCAATCTCAGCGTGGAAACGATTGGGAGTTCCGTCGATTACTCCCTCGAGTCCCGCCTGATCGATCATTTCCCTATAATCGGTGAAGAAAGGAATACCCAGCTCCTCGGCAAGTTGCTGACGGCCGGGGTCTACATCGCAGAGTGCGACCAGGTTGCCATTATCGATATTTTTAGATCCTTCGATATGTTTGGCCGAAATCAAGCCGCCGCCGATCATTCCGAGTCTGACTGGTTCCATTATGCCCTCAGCAAAATAATTCATCTGATTGTGTCACCCGCAGGTAGTCACGAAAAGCTTGTAACTATCCAGTAACAAAACAGAAATAATCACGGTTTTGACGCAACTACTATGAATCTCCTTTTCTTCATTGTTTTTAAACTATCACATCATCCTATTATGCAGTACAATATATTGTAGAACAGAATAGCGGAGTAAGGTTTTGCTGTCAACATATTTATGAAGCTCATCCCATCGTGCTGAAGTCAAATCAGAAAGAGACCAATCCACTCTGAGAGGGTCATCTTGTGGGGGGGCAAGACAAATAGATGATGACGAGATAAAAAACAGAGTGCTGGAGATTAAAACAGTCTCGACATTCGTTTAAATATAGAGCACTGATTGCTGAGACCGATGCTTGTTGTGGGGTGTGACCACTTTTTATGACAAATTTCATCTGCCAGGTCGGCACTGCCTCAGCGACACCACCGCCTTATTGTAAACAAGGTCAAAACATTAGGAAATTTCAAAAACACTGTAACCGTGAGAACCAAAAGATGGGGAGCTGGGACAATGACGACCCAAAACTACTTTGAGCGGCGTGAGCAGGGCGAATACGCCATTATTCTCGAGGGAAACAAGGAAATATTTGGTGCCGGAGCCCTGGCCGAGGTCGGGGCGCACGCACATCATCTCGGTATGCGGCATGTGGTACTTTATACGGATTCTCAGGTCAGCAAGCTTCCATCTCTGGAGACGGTGGTGAAATCCCTTCGGGACAAGGGCATAAAGGTCTCTATATTTGACGGGGTTGAGATAGAACCAAGCGACCGTTCTCTTAAAGCAGCGGTCAGATTCGCCGAAGACAATGATTCCGACGGATTTATCAGTGTCGGTGGCGGTTCGGTTATTGATACCTGTAAGGCAGTGAGCCTGTATGCGAGTTATCCGCCGAAAAATTTTCTCGACTACGTAAATCAGCCGCTGGGCAAGGCCTTGCCTGCTCCGGGGCCGCTCAAGCCTCATATCGCCTGCCCGACAACCTTCGGTACGGCCAGTGAATGTACAAATGTGGCCATCTTCAATTTCCTGGAGTTGGGCACCAAAGCGGGCATCTCAAATCGGGCCATCAAACCCAGTTTGGGGATCATCGACCCCGAAGCCTTAAATACCCTGCCAGGCCCCGTAGTTGTCGCCAATGGCCTGGATGTGTTCAGCCATGCAGTGGAATCATATACCGCCAGGCCCTATACCCAGCGACCGGCAGCTGATGATCCAACAGTCCGGCCGGTAATTCAGGGCGCCAATCCTTTCAGCGACCTGAACTGTCTTGAGGCGATACGTTTGATCGGAGAAAACCTTGTCAAAGCAGTCAGCGAGCCAGAGGATCTCGGTGTCCGTGAAAGGCTATCTTTTGCGGGTCTGCTCGCTGGAATTGGTTTTGGCACCGCTGGCTGCAACCTGCCGCACGGAATGTCATACGCTGTCTCAGGTCTGGTACGCGACTACCGGGCTGAAGGCTGGCCTCAGGATCATCCGCTGGTTCCCCACGGTTTTTCTGTAATCGTTAACTCACCTGCGGTCTTTCGGTTTATGGGACCGACCTGCCCAGATCGACACCTGGAAGCTGCAAAGGCGTTGGGACTTGCCGATGATGGAAGAGAACCAGGGGACATCCTGGCCGCTGGGGTGATCGCTATCATGCGCTGCATTGGGGCACCTAACGGTCTGGCAGGTCTGGGCTACACCTCAGACGACCTTGACGCTCTCACCGACAAAGGCTGGAAACAAAGGCGTGTGGTCGATAACGCGGCAAGACCAATAAGCAGAGAAGAAATGAGGGAAATCTTTGCAGGAGCACTCACCTATTGGTAAGATGCCCTGACGGCGCTGCAGACAACTTACTATCATAGCGAATTTCACTACCTTTTTTAGCAGACGAGAATCAACTTTATGCAAGAAAACGATAATAAGAATATCATCTTTACCGGCTTTATGGGTACCGGCAAAACCACTGTAGGCAAAATGCTGGCTCAGAAGCTGGGTCGTCAATTTATTGATACTGATCAATTAATCGAGGAGCGCCAGGGATTAACCATACCGGAAATTTTCGAGCAGTTGGGAGAACCCGCTTTTCGAAAGATGGAAGCGGCTATCGCCAGGGAATTGGGCCAAAGACAAGGGCTGGTAATATCAACGGGGGGCCGTCTTATGCTGGACCCCGCAAATGTCGACGCCTTGAGCGTCAATGGCCGGGTGTTTTGTCTGGTTGCCACCCCTCAGGAGATATTGTCACGAATTGAGAGCGATACAGATCATCACCGACCTTTGCTCGACGTGCCCAATCCAGGAGAACAGATAGTTGAACTTCTACAGGAACGAAGAAAAGGATATCAGCGTTTTCTGAAGATGACGACGGATGAAAAACCTCCGGCAGACATCACCGAAGACTTGCTCGATTTCATGCAAAAAAGCCAAAAACATTTTGCCGTTGATATCCCCTCTTATCCTCACGAATATATTGTCGGCACCGGCATCTTGCCATTCACCCGCCAACTGGCCGGCACCGACGGCATGTTGGTGGTTATTACCGACACGGTGGTAGGAGAGATCTATGCCCGGAGCTGCGGCCCCGTCGATCACGTCGTCACCATCCCTGCAGGACGCCAGAAAAAAACACTGGCGACAGTGCAGAGAGTGTACGATCAACTCGTTGAAATCGGTTTTGACCGATCAGGAACGATAGTCGCCCTGGGAGGCAGCGTAATCGGCGATATTGCCGGTTTCGTTGCTGCCACCTTCATGCGCGGGGTCAATTTTGTTCAATGCCCGACCAGTCTTCTGGCCATGGCCGATACCAGTATTGGCGGCAAAAACAGTCTCGATCTGTCTCAAGGGAAAAATCTGATCGGCAGTTTTAAACAACCGTCTCTGGTCATCGCAGATGTTGCCACTCTCACGACCCTTCCCCCGGAGGAATTGGTCTCGGGCATGGCCGAAGTCATCAAGCATGGCTTGCTGGCCGATACTGACCTGCTGGAGAAGATTGAGAAGGGGAATTGGCCGGCTGCGACTGAATCGCTCCACTCGGTCTATTCTGAGATTCAGGCACTGGTGGCGCAGTCCATACAGGTGAAAATTTCCTACGTACAGAAAGATCCCTTCGATGAAGGCATCAGAAAGCAACTGAACATGGGACACACCTTTGCTCACGCCATAGAAAAGGTCAGCGATAACACCATACGTCACGGCGAAGCCGTTGCCATGGGTATCGCTGCGGCTACTGACCTGTCGGTCAGACTGGGGTATTGTGATGAGCGTCTGAAAAACCGCATCGATGCGGTACTGGAAAAAGTTGGTCTACCCAATCGTATACCAGCAACTCTGGCGCCGCAGTCAATACTCGACGCCATGAGGCGAGACAAAAAGAGATTGGCTCAGTCACTAAGGCTTGTGCTGCCCGTTAAAGTGGGAAAGGTATTTGTGGCTGACAATATCGATAGCGAAGATATTATTCAAACGCTCCACGCCATGTCCAGGACAAGTGACTGACCAGAGGGTCGAACATTATTGGCTTCCAAGCCAGAAGGAAGGTTAAGGACCCTAACAATAAACAGAATCCCCTTCCACATGAGTGCTGCTCTTCAATACAGAAAGAGATGAAAAAAAAAGCTGTTGATAACATCCTTACGGTGTCATCCTGATGGCTTTCGTCACCATTTTCCTCAACGTGATGATGCCGGTCTTCGGCATCGTGGTGATCAGTTATCTCCTCGGTAATCGCCTGCAGCTTCAAGCGCGCACCCTCACCAAAACCGCTTATTACGTCTTGGTCCCGTGTTTTATTTTTGAA
>CAJQNS010000158.1 GCA_905479735.1 uncultured Desulfofustis sp. | reverse complement strand
CATATTTGCTATCCGTGCAGCCGCAATCCACTGGCAATTGCATGTTCCGGATTGGATGACGATGAAGGCTAAGGCGGGATGACGGGCCAGTAGCGACTGGACGTTAAAACAAAGATGGAAAGGGAGGATTACAATGAGTGAAAAAACAAACCAATATGATCTGGCAATAACCGGAGGCCGTGTGATAGACCCGGAATCAGAGCTTGACGCCGTGCGAAATGTAGGTATCAGGGGAGGTACGATTGTTGCTGTTACCGAGCAGGCAATCCAGGGCAATGAGACCATCGATGCGACCGGTCACGTGGTTGCTCCGGGCTTTATCGACATGCATCACCACAATACGGATGTGCCTTTCGGACAGAAACTGGCCCTTCGCGATGGGGTGACCACGCCCATGGAACTCGAGGCCGGGGTCTACCCGGTAGATGCGTGGTATGCCGGACTTGAGGGGAAGAGCCAGACAAACTATGGGGCTTCAGTGGGAAGCATCGGGGCTCGCGAACACGTCTTCAACCCGAAGCTCAAAACAAAATACGCGGGTGACTGGGTCTACGACCTCATCGGTGCTCCAGTAGAGACCGGCTTTACGATGAAATGGTCGACGCAGGTGCCGACCCCGGAAGAGATCGAACAGATCGAGGGCCTCCTGGAAAAGGGGCTTCAACAAGGCTCTGTCGGGATTGGTCACTGCCCCGGCTACATGGTGGACGGATGCACGCAGGCAGAGTCCCTCATCTGCCAAAAGCTGGCCGGCAAGTATGGACAAGCAGTTTATCTGCACGGGAGATACTCCAGCCAGATGCCGCCGGCGAGCGGTCTCCTTGGGTTTCTTGAAATGATGGCGCCCCAGGAAGTGTATGGCGGCGGACTGGTCATCCAGCACATGACCGCCCAGTCCCTGGCTGACACGCCGGCTGCGCTCGAGCTCATCGACAATGCCCGTGCAAATGGGATCCAGGTTCTGGCAGAGATCTATCCATACAACTTTGGGGGATCGATCGTGGCCGCTGATTATCTCCATCCGGACAACTACCAGAAAAACATGGGCCGCGATTACAAAGATATCATCGAAACCGCTACGGTCACCCCGTTGACCAAGGAGCGCTACGAAGAGTTGATAAAGACGGTACCAAGCACATCGATCATGTTTTACAACGCCACGGAGGAAACCGTTTACCAGGCGCTCGCGCATCCCAACACCGTGCTCGGCAGCGATGCTTTTCCCTACACAGTCCGCGATAGCGGAGCCACCGCAACAGATTGGGACACACCTTACGATGCGGTCAACGGCCACCCTCGCGGAGCCGGGGCCCATGCCCGCATGCTTCGCCTGGTGAGGGAGAAGAAGATCGATATCCCTCTTACGCTGGGTATATCGAAAATGACCTATATGATCGCCAGGTTCCTCGAAGAGAACGGTGTCCAGCAGATGTCACGCAAGGGGCGCATCCAGGTTGGCGCTGATGCCGATATCACAATCTTTAATCCGGATACGGTGATTGACAATTCGACCATGAAAGACGGAGGATTGCCGTCGACGGGGATTCCCTTTGTGATCGTAAACGGTACCGTAGTGGTCAGCGACTCCAAAGTATTGCAGGGAGTTTATCCAGGTAAGGCAATCCGCACTTCAGAGAAATAGGGACGAATGTATTCGGATAACATGCCGTGACAGAATTCTATTAGATGGGGCGTTGGGGAGGAGCGGGTCTCTGCTGAAATCAGCTCCCTGTGGGGATAGTTCGTTCCTCAGGCCCTCCCCGCAGGGTGTTTAATGCCGCGCGCCCTGGGGCAAGCAGCAGGATTCGGGAACTCAGGTACTAAGATAAATGGCCCCTCGCGTGTGCCGGTTGGATTGCATGACGCTTCGCTCGCACCCGATACCAGCCTAATCGTTTATGGCAGTAATCTTCAGTTTGCCGAAAGCACATGTCAGTCAGCTATATAGATTATGAACCTTTCACCCCCCCAACACACGCTCGAACGGATGAGTGGAATGCCGTCTACGCTTCGAAAATGGATATCATGTTCGTCTTTTTTTGAATCACCACGAACAGAGTTCCCCGAAAACCAGCTACTTAATCGACAGCCTTTGTTTCCATCATTCCCTGAAACTACTGTCCGGGCTATCGACCATCCAGCCTCTTTACCATTTTGCCTTTCAACCAGCAGTGCAAATGACTTGCCATATGAAAACAAGCACATATCGGGTGATCAATTTGTTGATGACTCCCGAGGTGATCAAAACAATTTTCTTAAAGCGGTAGATCACCGGATCATGAATATGCAACGACACTACCGGTCGAATTCCCACGATTCCCCTGCCAAGAGAATACTGATTGTCGGAGCAGGGCCAGTTGGCCTGCGGTGCGCAATCGGTGCCGCCATGGCGGGAAACCGGGTTGCCGTCATTGAGCAATATGAAAGCGACGCAAGAGCCCGTTATCTAGGTCTTTTCCCTCCTGAGCAGCAGTACCTTGCAGGAATCGGGGCGCCGAAGAGCATGTTTTCCGAATTGTCGATTAAGGGGATTCCCAAAAGGGCTGTCACCTTACCCGATTTGCAGCTCTTTCTCAAAGCGATTGCTCTTAAGGTTGGTGTCGAGGTTTGCCTACATTCACAGGCCATTTTCGATAAAAATGATTTGCAGGCAGGTTCGATTCAATGCGTCTTCTGCCCCCCGGTCTTTCACCAGTCATCTTCGGATATTTCACAGATGGTCTGCTTGAACGGTTGCCAATCAAGTGGGATGGGACAAAAACAGACGCTGAATTTTGACATAATCGTAGATGCCACCGGAACGCACTCGGACCTGATACGGACCCTGTTTGGAACACGAGTCGCCGGGTTTCGAACCATCGGCAGAGACGGAATATTACTGGAGGGCTCAGATGCCGCCACGTATCAATCAAGAGAGGCACCCGCAGGGGCATCGTTTCTATTTGATCCGGCAGAAGATATCGATCGCTGGGCGGAATTTATTCAAAAAACGCTCCAAGGACATCCGGACATAATAGATACAATAGATTGCTTTGTTGGCAATATTGATCGATCTGTTTTTGGTAAAAATCGATCCATTGATCTGAGTAACTACTGTCCATCGGACTGGCTCTGGAAGCTGATACCAAAGACTCTTAATCACGACGTTAAATCGCAGGAAAAATTTCAAAGAGGATCGTTTGGCGTTGACAATGACATTTTTCGCATTCAGTGTGAGGGGCCTTTCCCACAATATTTCAAAGGCTCGCGAACAATCGATTTGATTTATAAAACAAAGAGAGCGCCCATCCATATTATTTCAGCTTTTGTAAAAACCGCCGGTGCAGATTCGTATATTCACAAAGAAAATTGGGAGCGGTATTGCTCGATTGAAAACGCATCAAAAAATCCGGTTCAAAACACGGCATCATTGTTCACCTGCAGATTAACGGGCATACAGACTTTTCCAGATTCACCTTCACTATGGGGCGTAATACCCGGATCGAGGGACAAAGAATACTTCGTAGCAGGTGATGCTGCCCATTCAGCGTGGTATCGTTTCGGCGTCGGGATCTTGGATGGTTTTTATTCGGCTTCCATGTTCGATGAATTACTGCGTGTCGATAAGACGGAAAAAGCCAGATTGGTCACAAAATGGGAGAGGTATCTGCGGCAAAGAGCCGTCCAGGTTTTATACTCAATATATTCACATCAGCAATTGTTTAAGGAAGATCTCGTTATGGAGAAAATGCTGGATAATCTATTTTCAGGCAATTCATTAACTTACTAGCGAGCTCTAACACATAGAAATGATCAAGGGCCGTGGGCCTAACGGATAGCCTTTCAATTCAATAGGATTATAGACATGCCAACGAGAAAACTTGCCGTATTACTAGTGCTGGAACGTTTCTGATGGGATTGACAACAGCAGTGAAATTGAGCTCGGCAGTCACCGTGGTTGATAACCCCATGAAATATTTTCACCACGAGCAGATTACGGTAAACGTAGACAACTACGTTCGCGCTGAAACCGCTGCTCAAATTGACCGATTTCTGAAATTGACCGGAGGAGTGAATCAGTGGCATCATAACCGCCAGCCGACGCCTCTCGACAAACAGAATGTAATCCGCATGAACCGAGATACCATTTACAGCTTCGCGGTTGTCGATATCAGTAAGGGCGCGATATTGACGCTCCCCGATCCCGGTCGGCGCTACATGTCGCTGATGGTCGTCAACGAGGATGAATACATCAACAGGGTGTATCACAAGGGTGGAGAATATAGGTTGACGGTGGAGGAGTTTGATACACCGTATGTCATTCTCGTAGGCCGAACGCTGGCGAACCCCGGTGACCCTCAAGATATCGAGGTGGCGAACAATCTGCAGGACCAGATGAAGATCGAAGCAGAGTCGGCGCTAACCTATAGTCACCCTGTGTACGACAGGTCGAGCTACGAATCGACCTATGAGGCTTTATTGGAACTCAGCAAAGGTGTTCCAGATACCCAGCACATGTTTGGTAAAAAAGAAGAAGTTACCGAAACGCGCCACCTGCTGGGGGCGGCTTTTGGCTGGGGTGGTTTGCCGGTCTACGAGGCCTATTATCTGACCATGAATGAGCCTCGCGATGCCGGCGAATTCCAGTTGACCGTGAAAGATATCCCCGTCGATGGCTTCTGGTCGATCAGCATATATAACAAAGAAGGTTATTTCGAGAAGAACAAGTTTGATTCATATAGTATCAACAACTTGACGGCCAAGCCCAATAAAGACGGTTCAATTACTATCAATTTCGGTGAAAACAAAGAGGGTAGAGAGAATTTTCTTTATGTCATGGACGGCTGGAATTATGCGGTTCGCTTGTACCAACCGAGAGAAGAAATACTCGATGGAACATGGAGTTTCCCAGAACCCCAACCAGTCAGATAGTAAAGAGATACAGCCTCATTTTGGGTGTTTTATAGACAATTAAATCATTATTAGGACTCTGGAAAGGATTACAAATAAGAAAGATATGAAGATTGCCTTTTAAAACCTATAATTATCATTCATTTCATAAATTTAAGGTTAATAGAATAGGGTTATCAATAGTTGCACACCAGCGGCACTTCCACCTCCATCAGAATCTATTGCAATTATTGATAACCCTGAAGAACTGAAGTGTGGAGC
>CAJQNS010000157.1 GCA_905479735.1 uncultured Desulfofustis sp. | reverse complement strand
CCCTGAAAGGCACGGATCAGCAAGAGATTAATGATACTGCCGGCCTGGGGAATGAGCAGCCCGACAACTCCGTAAATGAACAGTCCGGTCACCAGGAATCCCTTGCGCCCCAAGCGATCTGAGAGATTGCCGACAACCGGCTGCAGAAGCCCCCTGCTCACCGAGAAAGCGGCAATGATCATTCCCAGGGCCAGCCCGTTGGCTCCCAGTTCGGTGGCAAAAACGGGCATCACCGGAATGATGATGCCGATGCCAAGAAGGGCTATGAACACTGATAACAGAAGGGTTATCAGTATCTGTCGCGTCATGAGTTATCTGGGGGCGGGGGGCTGCAGTGCGGTTTAGCTAGGATCGGCCGGCAGTTATATCTGCGATTCAATGGGCAGCAAACGCATGATGCCGACCATGAAGCGCTGCCAGAAACTTGTATAGGGCTCCGCCATGAAAGTGCGCTGCTGACCGTCAACCAGGCCGTGCCAGACGATAAAGCTGGTGCCATCGTAGCCAGGTTTCAATTCCAGCTTGAAGGCAAGTGTGCCAATCTCGTCGTCGAGGAACGAAGCTAATCTTCCGGCAATCACCTCGGACTTGATGATCATGCCTATTTCAGTATTCTGGATGACCGAGCGCGGGTCGAGGTTCAAAGAGCCTATAAAGGCGAGAGATCGGTCGATCACAAAACATTTCGCATGCAGACTGGCTTTCGACTGATAAAATTTCCAATGCTTGTTGCTCTCGTCTCCACTGAAGTCGCGGTTGAGTTCATAAAGCTCGACTCCCATCTTCAACAGTTCATGGCGATACTTGGCGTATCCGGCGTGGACCACAGAAACGTCGGTGGATGAAAGCGAGTTGGTAAACACCAGCACCCGCACCCCCCTATCCCTGAGCTTTCTGAAAGCATCGAGACCTCCACTGCCAGGAATGAAGTAGGGTGAGAAGATCAGCAGTTCCTTTTTGGTACCTTCCAGGTAGGGCTTCAGGTCGGAAATCATCTTATCCGCCCCTTCGTCGTAGCTCAATAGCTTGTCCGGATGATCCCAGAACACCTCCCCTTTGCCTTTGCCCTTGACCAATTCGACTCTATATCCCTTAAGCGACCTGGCCAGGTTGGACTCGGTCAATTCCTGGTAGTAGACTGTATCCTTCTGCTGCTCAATATATTCTTTAAAGGCTGCCCTCTTCTCCTTCATCTGCCCCGCTGTCGGCGGCGTCTCGACGAACATCGAAATGGGATAGCTGAGTTCATGATTCCAATAGAGATCAAAGGAACCGGCCACCAACCGTGCAGCAGGACCCACCGCCAGCACATCAAGGTCGAGAAAGGCCGTGTCCGATTCGGCTGCAAAATATTCATTGCCGATATTTCTGCCTCCAACAATGGTGGCCATGGAGTCGACGGTGAAGGACTTGTTGTGTGACCGGCGGGTCAGTGTGCCGAAGCCTGTGACGAACTGGAATAAGCGCCCGGTGTTTCTGCCCAGAGGATTGAAAAGGCGAACTTCAATGTTGGGATGGGCATCAAGCACGGCGCTACCGAGGTCGCGCCCCTCCATGTCCATATCATCAACCAGAAGCCTTACCCGCACGCCCCGATCGGCTGCCTTGAGCAGTTGATCGACGAACAGTCGGCCAACGGTATCATCGTGCAGCAGATAGTACTGGGCCTCGATGCTCTTCTCGGCAAGATTGGCCAGCACAGCGCGAGCGACAAAGGCATCGAGGCCGTTGCCCAGCAGCAGATAACCATTCTCATCCGGGTTCGACTCCAGAAATTCGGTAGCTTCCCGGTGGATTTTCGTGGTTTCGTCGGGCTCGATTGCAAATGAAGTAGAACGGCCGGAGTTGTCAGGCAGCTTGGCACAGCCCGAAAGCAGGAGCAAAACCACTATGACCGACAACAGCAGCTGCCCTGTCATTCCCTTCAGGGCAGCTAGAGACACACACCTGGGATTCACCTTAAACAAACGCATCGAACATGATCCAAGAAAATGTTTGAAAAGCAACACATCTGATCTTACTAGTTAATGGAATCTTTTAAAATCTCTTTCTCAGCCTGGAGGAAATATTGATGGCAACCCTTGAATCGACACCGGAATTCGTAGCCAATGTATACAAAACCATGCACCGGAACCTTCGGGTTGTCCGCCGAAAACTGGGGCGCCCCCTGACCCTGGCTGACAAAGTGCTGCTCGGTCATCTGGATGACCCCGAGAACCAGGAGATGATCGCCGGCAAAAGCTATCTGCACGTTCGGCCTGACCGGGTGATTCTGCAGGATGTGCTGGGTCAGTCGGCGATGCTGCAGTTTATGATGACCGGCCGAAAGAAAGTGGCGGTGCCGACCACGATCCACTGCGACCACCTAATCGAGGCCCGGGTGGCGGGCAATCTCGATTTACCGGCATCCATTGCTGAGAACAACGAGGTCTACGATTTCTTGAAATCCGCGGCAGCGAAATTTGGCGCCGGATTCTGGGAACCCGGGGCCGGCATCATCCACCAGGTAAATATTGAAAACTATGCCTTCCCGGGTGCCATCATATTGGGCACTGACTCCCATACGCCCAACGGCGGAGGCATTGGTGCCTGTGCAGTGGGCGTTGGCGGTGCCGATGCCATCGATGCCATGGCCGGTCTGACCTGGGAGGTTCTGCACCCCAAACACATCGGCGTGGTTTTAAAAGGTGAGCTCAAGGGCTGGACCGCCCCCAAAGATATCGTCTTATTCCTGGCCGGCGAACTGACCGTCTCCGGCGGTACCAACTCGATCATCGAATATTTCGGTCCCGGGGCAAAAACCCTGAGCTGTACCGGCAAGGCAACCATCACCAATATGGGTGCAGAACTGGGTGCCACGACTTCGATATTCGAGTTTGATGACGCTATCGCCAAATATCTCGAAGCCACCGGGCGCGCCGAACTGGCCAAGCTGGCTTCAGAAAACGCCGAGTTGCTCTGCCTCGACGAGGAGGTTGTCAGTAATCCTGAGAAATACTTTGACCGAGTCGTTGAAATCGATCTTTCCACCTTGGAACCACACGTTGTTGGTCCCCACTCACCCGACAGGGCCCGACCACTTTCCAAACTTGCCAAGGAGATCGAGGAGAGCAGCGGAGAATTGCTTGATGAAATATCGACCTGTCTGATCGGCAGCTGTACCAACTCCTCTTATGAGGATATGAGCCGGGCCGCCGATATTGCCGAGCAGGCAAAAGCCCACGGTATCAAGGCTGCGGTACCGCTGATGGTCACCCCGGGATCGGAGCAGATCAGGGCCACCATCGAACGTGATGGCCAGATGGCCTCTCTTACCGACATCGGCGCCACCGTGCTGGCCAATGCCTGCGGTCCCTGTATCGGCCAATGGCGAAGGGATGAGGCCATCTCCAGCAAGCCAAATACCATTGTCACTTCCTACAATCGAAACTTTCCAAGGCGCAACGACGGTCAGCCCACGACCATGAACTTTATCACCAGCCCTGAAGTTACTGTGGCCCTGGCCCTGTCTGGCAGTCTGTCATTCAACCCTCTGACCGATACCCTGACAGACGGCAACGGCCAGTCTTTCACCCTGGAACCGCCCAAAGAGGCTCCGGATGTCCCCGAGAGGGGATTCGACAAGGGTGAAACGAAGTTTCATGCGCCGCCAGAGGACGGCAGCAATATTGAGTTGAAGGTTGATCCCAACAGCGAACGTCTTCAGCTTCTCAAGCCATGGCCCAAGTGGGATGGAGAGGATGTGGTAGATGCACCGATTCTTCTCAAGGCCAAAGGCAAATGTACCACCGACGCAATCTCGCCGGCCGGCCCCTGGCTGCGGCTGCGGGGACACCTCGACAAGTTCAGCGATAACATGTTCATGGGGGCGATCAACGCCTACAACGACGAAGCCGGAAAGGGACTCAACGTCCTCAGCGGCGAACCGGGTGTGCCGTTTTCGACCATTGCCAGAGACTACAAGGCCAAGAAGGTCAAGTGGGTGGTGATCGGCGACTGGAACTACGGCGAGGGAAGCAGCCGCGAGCACGCCGCCCTCAGCCCGAGGCTGCTCGGTGCGTCGGCTGTTATCGTCCGCAGCTTCGCCCGCATCCACGAGTCCAACCTCAAGAAGCAGGGACTTCTGGCATTTACCTTCGACAATCCTGACGACTATGATCGGATCAGGGAGGACGATCGAGTAAGCCTCCCCGATTTAGGCGGGCTGGCACCCGGCCGGCAGGTGGACTGCATTGTCACCCATGTGGACGGCACCAAGGAGACCCTCAAACTCAACCACACTTACAACGAAGCCCAGGTTGAGTGGTTCAAGGCTGGTTCAGCGCTCAATTTGCTGGCCTGATCGGTGCGATCGACTCATACCCGCAGCAGAGGAGGCGGTGATTAAATGGCTAAGATCCGCATCCTGCCTGAACATTTGGCCAATCAAATTGCCGCCGGAGAAGTTGTCGAACGGCCCGCTTCAGTGGTCAAAGAGTTGCTGGAAAACAGCCTCGACGCCGAGGCCGATCGGATTGAGGTGGAAATCGAGGGCAGCGGTACCCGTCTAATCCGCATTGCCGACAACGGCGAAGGGATGGATGAAGATGATGTGCTGATGAGCTTCGAACGCCACGGCACTTCAAAGCTCACCAAAGACGATGCGGTTTTTGAAGTGAGGAGCCTCGGATTCAGAGGCGAAGCCATTCCTTCCATCGCCTCGGTCTCCACCTTGAACATCGTTTCCAGACGTCGGGAAGATGAGCTTGGTACGGCTGCCTTCAGTTCCTTTGGCTCGATCAAAAAAGTACATGAGACTGGTGCTGCAGCAGGCACCATCATCGAGGTCAAGAATCTTTTCGGCAACACCCCGGCACGCAAGAAATTTCTGCGAACCGCACGCACTGAAGTCGCCCACATTGACGACACTATAAAGAGTTACGCGCTGGCCAGGCCCGATGTCGCATTCTCATTGAGAGTAAACGGTAAACAGACGATTCAGTTTGATCAGGATCTAGACCTGGCCCAGCGCTTGTCCCGTCTGCTGAAATATTCCGGCACCTTCATAAAGATCGACAGCGGTCCGCCCGGCCCCGAGTCCATCAGGGTAACGGGGCTGCTGGTTCCACCGGAATCGACCCAGCCCGTAGCCGGAAGACTGCGGCTGTTCGTAAATAACCGGGTGATCAAGGACCGGCTTTTAGGGCACGCAGTCAATGAAGGGCTTCGCTCATTCATGCTCAAGGGCCGCTATCCGGCCGGCGTCATCAAAGTCGATCTGCCCCCGGAAAGCGTTGATGTCAACGTCCACCCGGCCAAACATGAAGTGCGCTTCAAAGACAATCGAACCATTCACCAGATAGTCAGCAACACAGTCAGGCAAGCCATGTTGAGGACTCAGCAGCCGTTAAGGGAACACCTCTTCTCGCAGGCTCCGTCGGCAGAGGCAGGGCAGGAGCAGAGACAAAGTAGACCGGCGCCACTCCCATCCCAAAATGAGTTTGTTTCACGCCCGACTGACCAGGTCGGTCAAGGCTCGATATATGAACTGTCAGGGCAGGCCTCCAGTCCTCTTGAGGTGGCGGAAGAACAGCCACACCTGACGGTGGCCACTGCGGCCGATGAAACCGTTCATTTCCCGGCAACCACAGGAACCGCCGCTGTCCAGGTTGAAAACCTGTCGCTTGTCGGCAGCTTTCAGGATCTCTACATCTTCTGCCGAAACGGTGACAGCCTGATCGTTATAGATCAGCACGCTGCCCATGAACGGCTGCTCTATGAAGATCTACGAAAGCAATATCTACAGGGCCGGATCGCCTCTCAAAATCTTCTTTTTCCGGTAACTCTGGAACTCACCGTCTACCAGTCGCAACTGGTTGAAGCCAACCTTGAGGAACTTGAGAACATGGGTTTTTCGGTGCGGGATTTCGGCGCCACGACCTGGGTCTTGAGCGCCGTACCGGCCCTTGCCGGAAGCAGTTCGCCGCAGGATCTGTTCCTCGATATTTTGGAACGATTCGGAAGTGAAGGGGGAACTGCTGGAAGCGGCAGACTCGAGGGGGTGTTGGCAACCATGGCCTGCAAAGCTGCAATCAAATCGGGGGATGTTCTCTCGGATTCTGAAATAAAAGCGCTGCTCCAGCGCATGGTTAAAGCAGACCTGTTCAGCCACTGCCCCCACGGCAGACCGGTGGTGAAGGTGTTCAACCCTGTCGAAATAAAAAAATGGTTTCATCGCACATGATCGGCTTGCTTGGTCAATCCAGGTTCTTCAGGTGGCTGCTGTTTTGTCTCTTTGTCCTGCTGCTGGCCACTGGCGGCTGCGCCAAGAAACCGGTGGGTAAATTGATGGAGGTGACTGCTTATTGCGGTTGTTCTTCCTGCTGCAGCTGGGAACGGGGCAGCTGGACCTGGCTGAAACTCGATTTCTGGAACCGCTATGTCAGTGCCGGCCCCCAGGAAGGACTGCCTTACAGCGGCAACACCGCCAGTGGCAGCGATCCGCACGAACCAGAACCCGGCCTGTTCTCCAGCGACAGCCTCTATCGTCCGTGGATGATCCCCGTCCGGACCATCCTTTTTCCCTGGTACCTGGTTCCCCAGGACGGCACCATTGCCGCCGACACCAAATACTATCCGTTCGGGACCAGAATGTATGTGCCCGGTTACGGCTGGGGGACCGTCGAAGACCGCGGCGGTGCAATCAAGGGACCGGATCGGATAGATATCTTTTACAAGAGCCACACCGAAGCCCTGCAATGGGGACGGCAAAAAGTCCAGGTGACCATTGAATACCCCTGACAGCAGGATAAATTTTCCAGCGTAATATATGAATTCTCTTGAAGTGCATATCATCGGCGGCGGCCTGGCCGGCTGCGAAGCTGCCTGGCAGCTTGCCAGACGCGGCTATCAGGTAAAGCTTTTCGATATGAAGCCGAACAAATTCAGCCCGGCCCATGAATCCGAAAATCTGGCCGAACTGGTCTGTTCGAATTCGCTGCGCTCAGCCGACCCTCACTCGGCCGTGGGGCTTTTGAAAGACGAGATGCGGACTCTCGATTCACTGATCATGAAAGCAGCTGACGAGACGGCAGTACCTGCCGGAAAGGCTCTGGCCGTCGACCGGGAAAAATTTGCTGAGAAAATCACTTCACTACTTACAAAACATCCTCTGGTCAGCATTATCAGAGAAGAAATCGAATCCCTGCCCGAGGAACCCAACTCGCTCACCATTTTGGCCACCGGACCCCTGACCTCGGAGCCGCTGGCTGAGAGCCTGGCCTGCTTCACCGGTAAGACAAGGCTCTATTTCTACGATGCCATTGCTCCGATTCTCTACACCGAATCACTCGATATGGAGATGATTTACCAGAAATCGCGCTATGACGACGGACCGGGAGACTATCTCAACTGTCCATTGGCTGAGAACGATTACCTGCAATTCATCGACAGTCTCAACACCGCCCGCTACGCGCCGCTGCGTGATTTCGAGGAGGTAAAGTATTTCGAGGGCTGTCTGCCGATCGAGGTAATGAGCGCCAGGGGCATCGACACCCTGCGCTACGGTCCGATGAAACCGGTCGGTCTGGAGGACCCGCGGACCAATGAACAGCCCTATGCGGTGGTACAGTTGCGTAAAGAGAATAAAGAGGGAACGCTCTACAATATGGTCGGCTTCCAGACCAAACTTACCCGCGGCGAACAGGAGCGGATCCTGCGGCGCATACCCGGGCTTGAACGAGCTGAATTTGCCCGCTACGGGTCGATTCATCGAAACACCTTCATCTGTGCTCCGGAAATTCTGCGGCCCACCCTGCAGGCTAAGAAGAACCCCAACCTGCTGGTGGCCGGTCAACTCTCAGGGGTCGAGGGTTATGTCGAATCGACCGCTATGGGACTGCTGGCCGGCATCAACGCAGGCAGGCTTCTGCAAAGTTCAGAGCCGCTCACTCCTCCGCCGGAGACGGCCCTGGGAGCTCTCATCAATCACCTTACTGCGACTGACCCAAACCATTTTCAACCGTCAAATGTCAATTTCGGTCTCTTTCCGGCCTGGGAGAAAAAGGTCGCTAAACGGCTCAGAGGTCAGATCAGGGCAGAGCGGTCCAGCACAGCGCTAAAGCAGTGGATCGAAGCGTACCGGGTTTAAGAGGGACGGGGACACAATAACATGTGTCCCCACTGCATGCTATTCTGCGATGTATGATCTGGCCCGGCGTTACTATTCCAGTTCCCTGAAACCCCAGTAGGGATATTCGAGTTGATAGGCAGCTACCAGGCCGGGACTGTGTTCCCTGCTGGCAACCAACCAGAGATTGGCTGACCGGTCGGAAATGGAGGTGATATCCTGGGCATCTGTCCCAGGATACAGTACCAGAGCATTGTCAGCACTGTACTCGATATCTCCCGAGCCCTTGAAGATACCCATATGCGGAGTTTCTTCATAGGATCCCCGGTCGCCTCTGGTGAGTTCTGAAATAATCAGAAACGATACTTTGTGCTCATCTCTGATCGACTCGAACTGCCTGAGCCAGGCATCAATACCGGTCCGTCGTTCGCTGAAATCCTTGAACGGCAACTTATGTAAGCTGTCGACAATGACCACGCAATAATCCTGCTGGGTCTCGTGTCTGATGAAATCGATGTGCCGTTTCATGATTTCCGGACTCAAGGCGCGATCGTTTACCACCCTGAAATGCTGCAGCATCTTCTTGAAATCGCCATGGGCCTTATCAAAACGGAGTTGCTCATCGTCAGAAAAAGATTCTCTGACCAGTTTATCACCCTCGATACGACTGAGCCGGATCATCGTCCGCTGGTAAATTTTCTGGCGACCGTTCTCAAAATCATAGTAAATCACCGGCACCCCTCGGCGCGCCATTTCAGTGCCGACCTGAATCATGAAACAGGATTTGCCGGCTTTGGGCGGACCGCCATACACATTGATTCCGTGAACGCCGTTCAAGGCCTCGTCGAGAGCAGTGAAACCCGACTTCAGGTTGGCGTAGTCATCACCCCTCTGGCTCTTGATCTGTTCGAAAAAGCGGTCATGCTCCCTCCTGGGACTGGCAAAGGGCGAAAAGGCCTTGGAATTGCGCGCCATGGAGATGACCGCGGCGGGAAAATCAGTTCCCTTGTCTCTGGCCAGCTGCCAGAGATTATAATTTCTGGCCATTCCCGTGGGCCAGTTCAGGAGCCGTACCTTATGGCCAATCCGGCTGGCGAGTGCCCGGGCCCTGAGTTCGGATTCAGCATTGTTGGCGACAATAATAAACAGGGTACGAATAAACTCAAAACGGCTCGATTCGATGGTATCGAACAGCTGACTGTCGTGCACGGCGACACCGGGCAGACCCATCTGTTTCAACGGAAGCAGGTTTTCCTCTCCCTCACAGAGCACCAGCGCCCCGTTTTCACAACGCTGAATATCCTGGACATTGAAAATCTGAAACTGCTCGACCGCCATGGTCGCATCACCGTGCCAGAAAAAATCCTCACTGCGGTCGGGATTGACACAGCGCGCGGTGTAACAATTACCGTCCTCCTGGAAATAGGGATAGACAATATAGCGGCCGTTATAGCCAATGGACATATCGCTGAGTACCGGCTTTTTGATGGTGCTCTGTCCGAAATGGTCAATGATGGTATCGGTCAGGTTGTCCTCGAACGACTTGATTTCCTGATTGATCGACTGCACGGGATAATCGGTCTGGCGCAGCGAATATTCCTGGTCCGGATCAAAACCGGGCGTCAGCTCGGAATCGAGCTTGGCCAGAGACGTATACCAGAGCGGGAAGCCTCCGGGTACACAGCGATTGAGACAGCGAAAGAAACCGTGAAAAAAGCCCTCGGGATTGACACTCACCACCAGTTTCGAAACGCCGTCCAACCCCTTTTCCGGGCAGAACGGACAATCGCCCAGCAGCGTCGTTTTATCCAGACGGCTGTTATTCAGGTTCTTTTTGTAAAAGTCGTAAACAGCCTGGGCATAGTCGCTCATCGGATGCTCGCCTTGTAGGTTGGGAAGATAGTCTGCACTCAGAGACCCCTCTTTACCCGTCAATTCTGGTCTCCATCGAGAAACGAGTCTTTTTGCTTCAAGATCGAATCGTCCTTGAAACTTTACCGCAGGTCAAATTAATGTCCGAGGATAAAATTTCGAGCACAACGAATATTCGGGCAAAAGGGCCGTTTCCTATCGAGAACTATTCTAGCCTGCCGGCAGTGCTTGGATCAACCTTTGTTTACTCTATCCTTACCCGCCTGGTTTTCATCAACGGGAACAATCACCTGATGTTCGCTCAGCAAGTCGACCACTTCAGCCAGCGGCAGCCCGACGACATTTGAGTAAGAACCATTTAGGGACTCAACCAAGACCCCACCCCGGCCCTGAATACCGTAGCCGCCCGCCTTGTCCAGGGGCTCGCCGGTCCTGGTATAGGCTTTGGCCCAGTCAAGACCGAAGTGTTTGAAACGGACCCGCGAGACTACGGAACGAACTACCCTCACATTTCGGTCAAGGCGGCAGAGGCAGAATCCGGTTCTCACCTGGTGTTCGCGGCCGGAAAGCAGTAGCAGCATTTGAACCGCCTGGTCAGCGTTCGCCGGTTTGGTGAGCAGTCGATCTTCGATAACCACTATGGTGTCAGCCGAGACTATCCAGGCCGACGGATTGGTTCTACTGACCGCATCTCCTTTCAGCTGCGCCATTCTCAATGTATAGGCTTCCTCCATTTCCCCGGCCAAACGGCTTTCATCGACCTCGGGAACAACGACTGAGAACTCTATCCCCAGGGTTGTTAGCAGTGCTTTTCTTCTTGGTGAACCGGAGGCGAGGATGAGTGGCTTTATGGTTTGGAACATGATTCCATATTAAAACGGGTGGTAATTGAAGGGACACAGGCTAAGGTGTCCCCGAATTGCGTATATTGCGAGACAAGGAAAATAGTTCGCTTCCTTTTAAAAACAGGTTTGCCCATGCTATGATGGTTCTTATCTTAATGATTCGATTATTTGGCACCTCAACATAAGGATAAATTCATAACTTTGGAATATCTTTTTTCTGCTCCTTACCTGACTACTCTTTCTGCGCCATGCGTCTTGTAAAAGCAAGCCTGTTTATCATCTGGTTCCTGCTGTTGGGACTTCTGCTGCACCGGGATTTCTTCGTTCGCACCCTGGACACCAGGGAAGTCATGGCCCTGGAGCGTGACAGACGGGTTGAATATCAGTCGATATATTTCAAGGACGATAAAATCGGCTATGTGGAGAATCAATTTCTACCCCAGGATGACCAGACACTCAGGATCAAACAGCAGGCCAGGATGCAGTTAATGATCTCGGGGCAAAACCATCCGGTTGAACTAGATCTCGATGCCTTGCTGGGCAGCCAGAGCGATCTGATCAGTTTTGAGTTCTCCTTTACTTCTCCTTTTTACCGGATGCGCGCCGATGGAACTGTAAACGGAGAAACCGTCACCTTTGAACTCGACACAGGCAACAATGTGATCAGGGACCAGGTTGTGCTGGAAGGTCCGCCACGGCTGTCCACCTCCAGACGCTCCTACCTGTTGAGCCAGGATATAGGAGAGGGCGAAAAACTAAAAATTCCCTGGTTCGACCCATTTTCACTGACCGGCAAGGAATCGGTGATAGAATATAAGGGCAAGGAAAAGGTCCTGATCAACGACCGAGTCTACAACCTCCACCGCTTCACCGAGAATTTCGGCGGGGCCAGATTGAATTCCTGGCTCGACGACGACGGTTTAGTTATCAAGGAGGAATCTCCGGCCGGTTTCGTCTTTATCAAAGAACCAGAGTTCAAAGCCAAATCGATGGTGACCTCGGAGGAAGGCCGCTCCGACCTGCTCGCCTCGGTTGCCGTCGAAGTCACCGGGGAGATGTTCGACCTTGCCACCAAAACCGATGCCCGTTACCGGATTGAACTGCCCGAGGAGATCGAATTCGCCCTCGACTCCGGCCGTCAGAGCTTCGACGATCAGATCCTCAGGGTCGTAAAAGAGGATCTCTCCTCTCTGGATTCCGAGCCGGGCATCTGTGCTGAGGCTCAGGAGCAACTGCTCGCTTCTCCCTACATCCAGGCCGGTGCCCCGGAAATAATCGAACAGAGCCAGGCCCTCACCCGGGACCAGACAGATGATCTGGAGAAGGTAAAAAGACTGGCGGAGTGGGTCTACACGAATCTGGAAAAACGCCCGGTCATAGGCATTCCGGACGCCCTGTCCACTCTTAAAGCGGGCATTGGCGACTGCAACGAACATGCGTCACTTTTCGCCGCCTTGAGCCGGGCTGCCGGAATTCCAACCACCATTGCGGTGGGAGTCGTCTACCACAAGCAGGCATTTTATTACCATGCCTGGAATGAGGTCTGTGTCGGTGGTCAGTGGATCAGCCTCGATACAACCACCAATCAGTTACCCGCCGATCTCAGCCACCTGAAATTCATCGAAGGAGAACTACAGGAACAGATCAAGATCGGCGCCCTTATTAACAATCTGCAGATCGAGCCTCTGCATCAATGATTCCCACCATACAGACGTCCAGCAAACTATTATGAGCAAGCCGATACTGACCCTTGAAGAGCTGAGCAAGACATTCGACCGGCTGACTGCGGTCGATAAAATTGATCTGCAGATGCAGAAAGGTGAAATCCTCGGATTTCTCGGCCCCAATGGGGCGGGCAAAACCACTACCATCAAGATGATTGCCGGACTGCTGCAGCCCAGCTCCGGAGCTATTTCCATCTGCGGCCATGATATGGCAAGCGAGGCGAAGCGCTGCCGGGAACTGACCGGATATATTCCCGACCGCCCCTTTCTCTACGAGAAGCTCACTGGCGCCGAGTATCTGAGCTTTATCTCAAGTCTCTACCCCCCACCCCAGGGCAAAACCTGCGGTGAACAGGGCGAGAGCTACCTGAAACTCTTTGACCTCCACGGCTGGCGCAATAACCTGATTGAAAGCTATTCCCACGGTATGCGGCAGAAGTTGATCATGACCTCGATTTTCATGCTCGATCAACCCCTGATCGTTGTCGATGAACCGATGATCGGGCTCGACCCGAAAAGTGCCAGAATTGTCAAGGAGCTGTTTAAGTCCAAAGCTGAAAGCGGCACCACCATATTCCTCTCGACCCACTCAATGGAGATCGCCGAGGAGTTGTGCCACCGGGTCTGCATCATCCGAGAAGGTCGGATCATCGCCGGCGGCAGCGTAGACTCTCTGAAGGCCCAGGCGAAACATGGCGCCGCCAATCTCGAAGATCTATTCCTGCAGTTGACCGGCGCCTTTGAACTGCAGGAAGTGGTCGCCGCCCTGCGTCAACGATGAGACAACGATGAGACTCTATCTTCCCTTTTTAAGAACGGCGATTAATCGCTTTTTCGCCACCCGGGCCCGAATAAAGCTCCTCGTACTCGGTCTTCTGGGAACGCTCATCTGTGCTGCCCTCTATCTGCTCACCTACAAAAGCGTGAGTTATTTCCACAGCCAGAGCGAACTGGGCATCATCCTTTCCATGAAAATCTTCCAGATGGCCTGGATCACCATCTTTGCGATGTTGATCTTTTCCTCAATGATCGCCGGTGTCTCGACTCTCTACCTGTCCCATGACAACGAAATCATTGTCGCCGCCCCGGTGACACTTGAGGAACTGTTCCGGATGCGCATGTTTACCACCTTTCTCAATACTTCCTGGATGATGCTCCTCTTTTCACTGCCTATTTTCGGAGCTTTCGGCGTGGTTTTCAGCGCCGGCCCTCTCTACTGGCCGCTTCTGGCAGCCGCCGTACCGGCCACGGCTTTTACCGCCAGTGGCTCGGCCATGCTCTTCGTGATTGTGCTGGTCTATCTGTTTCCAGCCCGCCGAACCAAGGATATCATCGTCTATCTATCGATCTGCTTCGGCGTCTTCCTCTACCTCATTTTTCGCCTGATGCGCCCCGAGGACCTGGTAAATCCAGAAAAATACGGCCAGTTCGTCGAGTATATGTCGGCCATATCCAACCCGGCCGGTTTCTGGCTTCCGGCAAGTTGGACATCGAACATGCTGTCTTCCTATCTATTGGACAGGGATATAGATTTCCTGCTGGTCGGATTGATTTTATTGACTCCACCGGTACTGCTGTTCTGCGGCGAATTCCTCATGGCCCGCTTTTTCGCGTCTGGTTTTTCCAAATCACAGGAGTCGTTTGGCGGTCAGCACCGCTTCAAAGAGGTTGGCTGGGGCCGCTCGCGTCTGCTCTGGGTCTTTCGCAAAGAGAGCATCTCATTTTTGAGGGATTCGAAGGAATGGTCGCAGTTTTTCATGATCGGCGCCCTGGTGATCGTCTATCTCTACAATTTCAAGGTGTTACCGCTGGAGAGGACTTTCGGCAGCGCCTACGTGGCCAATCTGATAGCCTTTGGCAATATCGGCCTGAGCGGATTTCTGGCGGCTGCCCTGGCCGCCCGGTTTGTCTACCCGTCGATCGGCGGCGAAGGAGGAGCCTTCTACCTGATCAGGACTTCGCCGATGAGTGCAGCCAGATTCTTCTTCTATAAATATCTTTTCTACCTGATCCCTTTTACCCTGCTAATCATTGTACTGGTTAGCGTCTCCAACCATTTTCTGCAAATCGAAGGACCGATGTGGTGGATTTCACTGTTTTGCGCGCTGCTGATATGCTGGACGGTGGTGGCACTGGCGCTTGGCTTCGGGGCGATCTTTGCCGATTACCACGCAGAGAATAGAAGCACGGCAATGGGACCAGGCTCGGTGTTTTATTTTTTTTGCGCCATTTCCTACATGCTGGTGGTGCTGTTCAGCGGTGTATCCCCGGCCTATCGTCTGATCCGGGCCTGGCTCAGAAGCGGCGGCATGCCGCTTTCAGATGCGCTGCTCATATTTTTCTGGGTCATCGCCGTGATTGGCCTGTCCGCAGTGGTAATGACGCTGATCTTTAGAAGGGGTATTGGGGCCCTCACCGCCAGGTAGCCCTAGATGTTTTCTAATCCCAGACCAGCAGGCCAACAACCCTCGGGAGGAGGGATCAGCCCATGATCGCATAGCCGCCATCGACGGTTACCACCTGCCCCTGGATCATGTTGGACAGATTACTGCACAGGAAAAGGGTGACATCCGCCACATCGTCAGTGGTGATCAGTCGGCCCAACGGTGTTCGTTTCAGCGCATTTTCAAGAATTATTTCCCGATTGGGGAATTTTTTCAGGGCATCGGTATCCACCGCCCCGGCACTGACCGTATTGACCCGTATACCCCGGGGCCCGAGTTCTACCGCCAGGTGACGAACCAGAGACTCCATTGCCGCTTTGGAGGCGCCGACCGTGGTGTAGTTCTCGATGGCCCGCACCGACCCCAGGCTGGACACGGCAATCACCCTGCCCCCTTCCTTCATCAACGGCAGCGCGTGCTGCACCAGGCTGAGCAGGGCCCGGGCGTTGATGTCCATGGCCCAGTTCCAATGACGCTCGGTCAATTCGAGTACCGGTTTGAGGACTCCAGAGGCGGCATTGCTGACCAGCACGTCGAGGCATCCAAACTCTTCGGCGATCTGCTCGAACATGCTATCGACATCTGATTCTTTGGCGACATTGGCCTTGACCAGCAGACAGCGCTGCCCGAATTTTTCGACTTCTTTGGCGGTGGCCAGGGCATCCTGCTTGTGACGAACGTAGTTGACCACGATATCCATGCCGTGCTCAGCCAGTCGGATAGCTATCGCCTTGCCGATACCCCTTGAGCCGCCAGTGACCAGGGCGACCTTGCCTGTCATATTAAACATAAGAAGACCTCATGGAAGAATTTCACTGATCAACCGTTGGCCGATGCCATGGCCCGGCGCAGCGAGCTGTTCAAAAAGCGGAATGGGTTGAATGGCACCGGGTTCAATATCGTCGGTGCCCGAAAGCCGCTTCCCGAAAAAGATTCGGGCGGCACCCCAAGGCAGTCGATGGCATCGAGCGTCGCACCGGGAAACGCTCTGGCTGCCGCTGCCCGCCAGACCGGGCATTTTTTTACATCGAGTTCAAGCAGTGAGAGCAGCAGTGTATCAACGGCGACAGGGTCCCTGCCGCCGCACAAACAACCCAGATCGAGCGGTTCACCGTTGATCGGGCCCCGTTTATTCATTGTTTGAATACCATCTACCAGACTAATACTGTGGGGCAACAAGGTGGACAGATCAAGCATCAAATCCCCAAATTTTCGATGCGACAGACCGTTTTTCATGTGGCACATCGCCTTGCGCATGCCGCAGACGATACCAAAGAGATTTTTCACCGCTATGGTTACATGCATCTGATTGTGGGCCTTTATCCGCGGAAGATTGACCAGCAGGTCGCAGCCCAGCGCTTCCTCAGCTATACCGACTTTGACCCCATGGGTTAGCCGATGCTCTTTTGGGGTTTTGAATTCGACGATGGCAACATCGAGTCCCTCGAGTTCGGCTTCTATGCCCATTTTTTTTAGCACTTGAGCAGCACTGCCGAATGATGGAGAATCTCCTATACTCAGCCGGGCGCCCTGATCGACAAACCACTCGGCTACTCCCCTGACGAACCGGGCCTCACTACAGGCCAGTTTCGAGGCCCTACTGCTGATCAGATTCGGCTTGAGCAGCACGGCGGTGCCATGCATACTCTCGGGCAAGCCGAGGTGCGGAGCCGCCTGGTCACAGAATTCCTTGATCCTGCCGACGTCGTAATCACGACTTCTGCCAACTACTATAGGAATTTTGTCATTCATGAGTTGTACAACTGATACTCGAATAGTTTTCAACGACCATCTAACCACAGGTTCACGAGTTGAGACGGCAGGGTGGATTTTTTTCTTCGTGATTTTTAGATACAAAACGTACTACCGGAAAACCCAGAGGGATAAAATATAAATTACTACGTAATTGTGTTTTTAAACTTTGTTGTTTTCCATTAACCTCAGGTTAGCGGTTGAAGGTGATGATCCGGGTTCGTATCACATCGTCGTTGCATTCGATCAGATCGAGGATGGAGTTCGGAACATCAGATTCCATATCAATGATATTGTAGCCGATCGTACCGTTGGACTCGTTCTTGTAGGAATCGATGTTGATCTGGTTGTTGCCAAGCACGTTGGTGATAAAGGCGATCATGCCGGGCACATCCCGGTTGATCACTATCAGCCTGGTCCGCACCAGATCGGACGGAATCATTTCGACGTTGGGGAAATTTACGCTGTTGGTAATGTTTCCGTAGCGCAGGTAATTTGATAGTTCCCGGACAGCCATCATGGCGCAGTTTTCTTCAGACTCGGAAGTGGAAGCCCCGAGATGGGGAGTGAGCAGTACCCGGTCGTGACCGATCAGCTTCTCGGTGGGGAAATCAGCGATATAGCCACTCAGTCGGCCGCTGTCCAGGGCGGCCAGCACCGCTTCCTCGTTAACGATCGGGCCCCGGGCATAATTACCAGCAATGCCCCTTTCTTCATCCTGGCAATAAATTCATTGTTGACCAGGTCTTTTGTCTTCTCAATCAGGGGAACATGGAGGCTGA
>CAJQNS010000156.1 GCA_905479735.1 uncultured Desulfofustis sp. | reverse complement strand
AAGAATCAACCTGCGTTCGGTGCCGACTCCAGGATCGACGATGCAGAGGTGGAGTGAATCGGTCGGAAAGTAATCGTGGTTTCTGAAAAGCAGCGCCGACGCGCGACCGATATCCTGCGGAGGGATCGCATGGCTAAGGTCAATGAGTACTGCCTCTGGATTGATCGACAGAATCACTCCTTTGAGAACCCCGACATATTCGTCCGTGTGGCCGAAATCGGTGGTAAGTACGATCGGGCCTCTTTTCATTTCAATCACTTTCTTAATCAGGACGGGGCACAGGACGGGGACACAATACTTATGGCGTCCCCTCTGGTTTTAGATGCCTTAATTCATCTGTTCTACGGTTGCTCTGGGCAGCAGGAAGAAGAGGCGGCCCTTTTCTTTCATGGATCCGGCAGCTTTTTCAGCATAGTAATCATCTCCCAGAAAAAGATCGACCCGGCCTGGTCCCTTGATGGCTGCACCGCTGTCCTGGGGCAGCACGAAACGGCCGAATGTTTTCCAATGGTTGATAGTGCCGTCATCATTAAGCACGGGGCGCCTGGAAATGAGATAACCGAGAGCACCGGTGGGAAAGATGCCATGATCCACAGCGACGGAACGATCCGCTGTCAGTACCTGACCTAGAGATCCTCGAGGCCCCTGATCATCACCCCAGTTGAAGAAGATATAGCGTGGGTTGTGGTGGAGCATAGGTTCTATCTGGTCCGGATGGGAGTCAAAATATGCCCTGATTGCGTCGATGCTGACTTCCTCTCTGGTCATGATTTTCTTATCGACGAATAGTTTGCCGAGACTGTTGTAAATCAGGCCATTTGAGGCAGCGTAGTGGAGCGCTCGCGTCGTGCCGTCGGGCAGGAGAATGCGGCCGGATCCCTGAACTTGAAGCAGATAGGCATCGAGCCTGTCCTTGAGCCAGACCAGTTCGATCCCCTCAAGCAAGCTACCTGTCTCGATCTCCCGGCGGCTCCAGTAGGAGACGAGACTGCCGTTTTCATCGAGCCGGCCGACTTTCTTGCTGCCGTTGCGACTGACGATCAACGAGTCCGGGACCCCATAGAGCGGATACCGATATGTTGGAGTTTTTTCCCGGCTGCCGTCAAACACCGGCTCGTAATAGCCGGTAACCAGCATCTCATGCTGCCCGTCCCGACCCGCAGCCCGGTAGAGCTGAAAATGCGTTCTAATGAGTTGGTTCAATTTGATCGGATCCGGGCTGCTGACGAGGAGCGCTTTGAACGCTGTGAGCGATTTGTAGAATTCTTCTTGGGGTATACCCGAGATCTGGTCGAACGAATCAGTTCTGGAAGCTCTGCTCAGGTAGCTGAGATGACGGTCGATGGCCTCGACAAGACTGCCAGGTGAACTGTCGTCGATGAAGAACGGTGAAGTCCCGTAATCGACCTCGATCAGGCCGGGCTCGACCTGGGCGCAGCTTGAAAGTAGCGGGTTGGCAAACACAAGCAGGAGAAGAAGTGTGGTTGCCAAACAGCCATATCCGGAGGCAGGAGAACCTTGGACCATGGGTTCAGGGGATTCTGATTGCTTCGGCCAGTTCAGTGACAGCCATGGCGTAACGGTTGGAATGATTCCACTCGGTGATGGCCTGAAAATTGGGATATCCGGCCAGGTAACGGTAGCCTCCTCCATGAGCCGGATCTATTTCCAAACCGACAATGGTAAGCTCCCTGTTCTCAGGTGGCACCGGCAGGTCCAATATCTGAGCTTCCGACACCGTCTGGTAGTCGACTTTGCCTTTTCTTCCTTTGAGGTGGGCGCTGATCAGTTCCTGGGTTTTTAACTCTGAGCCGATGTCGATATAAATTGGAGTTTTGAGTGTCCAGTGAAAGTGGCGCAGGTAGTTGGCGATCGAGGCGAGCACATCTTCGGTGGAATTGAACACATCTCGAATTGCATCGTCGTCGAAACTGACCGCATACTCATGAAAACTCGAAGGGATAAACTGGGTCTGCCCAAAAGCACCGGCGTAGGAACCCTTTATCTTCAAGGGATCCATATTGTTTTCCCGGCAGACGATGAGGAAATAGATGAGTTCCTGCCTGAAGAAGGAAGATCGCCGCGGGTAGGCGTCAAATAGTGTATTGAGTGTCTCGAATACATTAAAGCTGCCTCGGTGGCTGCCGAAGCGTGATTCAATTCCCCATATGGCGATGATCACTTCCCTTTCCACCCCGAAGCGGGCCTCGATCCGGTCGAGCAGTTCCTGATGCTTGGAAAGCATTTTTTTGCCCTTGGAAATGGTCTTCCGGGTAATGAACAGCGGGCGGTATTGATAATAAGGTTTAGCCTCCCACTGACGATCCATCAGCTCGAGGACCTTTTTATCGATGCTGACGCCGGCAAACAATCTATCGAGCTCTTCACGGTTGAAATTGTGCTGTACCTGCAGCTCCTGGAATAGTTTTTCATACCGCTCGCTGGCAAGGTCGATGGCCTGGCCATCTTTCACCAAATCGGCAGCTTTTGGTTTTTCGGCAGCACTGATGAAAAATGGAGAACAAAAGAGAAAAATAACAAAAACAGAGAGGGAGAGCGCTGATGATCGATGCAGCAAGGGGGAGCCGAAAGGGTGGGATAGCGTTGTCAAGAAGCTTGTACAGCGCTTTGAACTCGTCATGGGCTCGTTATCCATAGGTTGCATTGAAGCGGTCAATAAAATCACCCAGCATATCTTCCGGAAGGGCATTGATACCCGCCGCCGCGGCACGCCCGCCGCCGCTCGGAAATGACAGGCAGAGGGTGTCGGCGCTGTGTTTAGCCGTTATCGGTGCCCGGACGCTGATTCGCAATGTCCCGTCACTGTTTTCGGTAATCATGGCATGAGCGCCGGCTGGATTCTCCCTGGCTTTGAGGTTGGCAAAGACCCCAGACACCCGTCTTGACCAGGGACTGTCAGGAAAACGATATACCCGGTTGTCGCCGTTGCTGGCAAATACACTCTGAGCAAGGGCCAGACTCATGTCGTTTTGATACCCGGTTTTCAGCGTTTTCAAAGTGTGTGATTCCTCCGAAAAGTCAAAGGGATCGCGATACTTCTTTATCGCGTTGTAAAGATAATCAGGGCTGAAATAGAGATCTTCGAGTTGCGCCCCGTAGCCGTTGTAGTTCAGCAGTTCACCGATTTCTCTGAGTTTGATCGTCTTTTCCTCGGAGAGAGACAACTCTGAGGCGGCACTGGTCGCCACCGGATGCAGATTGTCTCCAAAGGCGGCGCAGATGGCCCAGAGTCTGTATTTACCGCCGAGCAGTGCGTCGACAATCAGAGCCGTACAACGGTCGGCCTGAGGTTCGATATGGGCTTTTAATAGAGGAGATTCCGGAATATCTCCGGCAAAGTGGTGATCGACGTAGACCACCTCGTTATTGCGGCTCAGAAGCTCGTGCAGGGACTCACTGTTGACATGCATCGAGATGTCCAGCACCGTGACGAGGCTGTTTTGGGCATCTCTGATTCTTTCCAGAAGAGCGATGTCGCGTTTTACCCCGGTCACCAGAACGGCATCAGGGGCTGGTTCGGCAAGCCGCAATTGGTGCAGGCTGCATATCCCATCCGCATCGCCATTGAATACATCGTAGCGGGCAGGATTGGCGGTCTTCTCTCGAGCAACCATGAAGCAGCTGATCTAAGCGGTAGTCATCTGTTAATAATAGAACTTCAGAGGACTGCCGAGGTTGGCCAGACTGAATATCAGCATGAACTTGGTTTCTTCAGGCGTGTATTGTGAACCCAGTTCAACCGACCAGCATAGGGCTTGGTAGAGCAAGGCCAGATTTGCCTCGTTGGTTTCTTCGTTGGCTATGGAATGTTCAATGCTGAACCGGGCCCTGAGGCTCGAAAAAAGTGCCGCATCAATAACGCCATTGATCTGGTTGGTATCGTTTAGTTCACCGTTGTCCTTGAAATAGTATTCAAGTTTAAAGAAATCACCACGTCTGGTTCTATAGGTGCCTTCAAGGTCGTGAAGAGCAAAAATGTTCTCGTAGACATCATAATCGGTCTTGTACCAGAACTCGAGGAACTGAACAGGAATCCATTTAAGATCCAGATTGACATCTGAGAACGGTTCATCGGAGCGCGTGTCGATAAAACTGTAATCCTGCCTTATCTTGAACCAGCCGTAATCCCGATCGGTGTTGTCGCCTGAAAGGGCATTGAAGAAGTTGTCAATCCCATAAGCAAACTGATTCTGTTCAGAAACTCGGTCTACGCCATCGAAGCTGGGCAGGTCATCCTGGTCGACATCGGGGAGATAGTCATATTCGACATAGGGACGAACCTGATGGCTCAGACCGGTCATGCTTTTACCTGACATGGCGAAGGTGCGCATCAGGGTTGTGCCTAATTCGGCCTTGACATCAAAGAGCAGACGGTTTTGTGAATCACTTTCGTCCCATTGAGCGTCACCGTACTCCTGGACGATATAATAGGTGTCTCTGAGACCAACTTCAGCCCGTGATTCAAGGTAGGGACTGATCGGTAACGGAGCGCTCAGGGTAGGATAGAGGTCGAAGCGATGTCCACCAATACCTTCTTCACGCCAGAAATTGGCATAATCCGTATCCCACTGCAGGGTCATGTCCCATAAATTTTCGAAGGGGACGGTACCGGTGTAGTCGATGGTGGGCAGGTTCCAAAGTGGCGTTGGCAGCTCGTTGCCTTCGTCATCAAACTTGGCATCATCCGAACGCACGTCGTTGATACCCAGCAGCTTGGCCTCAAGGGAGGTAGACCCCCAGGACCGTTGAAGGCTAAAACGGTTGGTACGCTGATCATCCGTCTTGTTCTCCAGACTTCGCCCGAAGGTGTCTAAATATTGATCATTACTGTTTATGAAACCAGTGAGGCCGGTGTTGAATTCCCTTAGATAGTCCCGGTCAGAGACTATATCGAGATCAAGACGGGAGGTCCAGGAGGGGCCAAAATCCTGGTCCGCCTTACCGCGCAACCAGTAGCGATCCTTATTGTCGTGGGTATAGCCGGTGTCCTCGTAATATTCGGTTTCCGATGGATCGCTGAGATCATCATACAGATAGTTGGCCATCAACAGCCCCTTGTCGTTGGGGTCAGTGATGTAGCGGAACTCGACGCCCGGCATATAGCCGCGGTTGGCGAAATACTGAGTGTAGATGGTGAGATCGGTGGAATCTGAGATATTCCAGAAGAATGGCAGGTTAAACCCGAAACCACTGTTCTCTGCCGTGCTCAACTCTGGCAGCAGAAAACCTGTCTCCCTCTTGTTTTTGGCCGGTACGAAAAGAAATGGCGAATAGAATACTGGCACATCTTTGATACGGAAACGGGCATGCTTGAGTTTCGCATAGCCGTCCTGTTCTATTACCACATCGCTGGCAGCGAAGCTCCATGGAGCTTTCTTTCCCTCAGGGATTTTACAGGTGATTATCCAGCCGTCTTTTATATGATAGGTTTTGAAACCGACTTTTTCGATGACTTCGGCTTCAAGGTGCAGGTCTTTTTCGTTGCCGAGGATGGTAGCTTTCTTGAAGGTCCCGGTTTCCTGTTCCAGGTTGACAACTGCCTGTTCTGCAATAATGGATTGATCGTCTGCTTCTACGGAGACGTTACCCCGCGCTTTTATGGTATTCAGAACGACGTCATAGGTCATCCAGTCTGCCTTGATGATGATCTGATCTTCGAAGACAGGCTCCTGCTCGGTGTCCAGACTCTCCGGGGTAGCTTCCACCTCGGGCTGCCCTTCTTCGAGCAGGATGGACCAGTCTGTTACTCCTTCAACTCCATCTTCTGATCCCGGAGGTTTTTGGGGGGTTTTCTTACGCTTGATCAGAACGATATTTCCTTCGGCCACGATACTTTCAGGATTCTCGTAACGAATGATCTTATCGGCGCTGATATCCCACTCTTCGGTGGCAACTTTCTGGGCGGCCGAGGATGATTCGTCGGCATTGCTGGCGACCGGCACAGAGATAATCAGAGAGGAAAAAATGAAGAAAAACAGGATCAAGACTGACAGGCGTGGCAACAGCTTTGTCACGGTACTCTCCTTTGAAACATGAGTGGTAAACGACCACATTAGGCTTTGACCGGGCACACTCCGAACCCGGTTTCCGTTCCGGCCCTTCAAGGTCCGAAATGTACGGTTCGAGCCCCTCGGTGTCAAGCCAAAAGTAACAGTTTTGCCTTGATTATAAAGGATATATGATATACTTTCCTGTCAGTTTACCGCGAATAACTGATAAAACCATCTTTTTTCGAAATGCTCGCTAAAAAGATGACTATATTCTGGTAGAGCAGGGGGCGCCTGTAAGAGCCATGCCAGCGGCCGGCAGTAGTGTCGATGGCGGGGGATGTAGCGTTTATAAACAGGACGGCCTCGCAGACGACAGGGGTCTATTCAGCAATTGTTGGATCCCGCCAAAATTGGAGGTATTGTCTGTCCGCAGCAAAAAATTTGATATTTCCTGTACCGGTTAATCCGGACAGAGCGGAACAGGCGGTGCTGGTAAAACGGTAATAATTGGTTACCATGAAATTGAGCGGTGTTAAGGATTGTGCCAAGTGCAACAGTTCACCTGACACCCGGAAGGTGCAGGAGCCGATCTGGTTGATCGGCCTCTGCTGTAAGGAGTTGTATGTCACCATCGGAAAAAGACGGTAAACCGTCAGAAAAATCCAATCTCATATCCAAACTTAAAACCACTACCGGGGCCTGGTGGAAAAGCAGAGTTGTTCAGGAGAGCCAAGAGTCGGCTCCCTCTGAGTCTCCTGCCAGTTCGGATAGCGAACATCCTAAAAAAACGCGGAAAAGCAGGGGGGGTGCAAAAAAAAGTGTTTCGAAGCCGACTTCTGCCGATCAGCCCTCAACAAATACCACCGTCGTCGATACGGTTTCGGCTCATTCAGAGGGTGTTGTAAGTAAAGAACACAGCGAATCTACTGAAGCTGAAGATTCATCGAACCAGGACCCAGAAGCCTCTGAAGAAAAAACTGCTGAGCAAGAGAAAAAAGCTCAGAAGCCCAGGAGAGGCCGAGGCAGAAAAGGATCGCAAACCAAATCGCAGAAAAGTAAAGAGAAGAACGAAGCAGCGGAGCCACCAGCCGACAAAACGCCTAGCGAGGCAGAAGAGAAGAGAGCTCAGCGGCAGTCGGCCAAAGAGCATAAGCCGGTCGTCAAGTTGTTGATCAATGCTGATGAACCGGAGGAATGCAGACTGGCCCTGCTTGAGGATGGGCGGCTTCAATCACTTCATGTGACGACCATCAGCCGGGTTCAGACAAGAAGTAATATTTACAAGGCCCGGGTGGTAGCAGTCGAGTCCAACCTTCAGGCGGCGTTCGTCGATTATGGAACAGAGAAGAACGGCTTCCTGGCGTTTAGTGAGATTCACCCTGAGTATTACAAACAGGAACTACCGCGGGATATCCAGAAGCTGGTGGAAACGCATCAATGGAAAAAGCTCAGCATCAACGATGTTATCGCCAAAGGCCAGGAAATGCTCGTCCAGGTCGTCAAGGAGGAGGTTGGCAAGAAGGGCGCCAACCTGACTACTTATCTGTCACTGCCGGGGCGCTGTGTAGTGCTCATGCCCGGCTCGGATTCGGAAGGAATATCGCGCAAAATTTCCGGGGAGGAGCGGCGTGGCCGCTTGCGGGAGATTATGAACTCGCTGTCGATTCCCGAAGGAATCGGCTGGATTGCAAGAACCGCCAGTGTCGACATCACCAAGACGGCTTTAACGAGGGATGTCCGGTTTCTGCTCAAGCTCTGGACAGAAATCAAGAGTAAAGGGCAAAATCTCGAAGGTGTGGGGCTGCTTTACCAGGATCATAACTGCGTGATGCGGTTCCTGCGCGAACACTTTGATCCGACTACCCAGGAAATCCTTGTCGATGATGTAACAGCACTCGAGAAGGTAAAGGATTTCACCGAAATGCTTCCGGCCAAACAGCGCCAGGTCAAGGTCAAGCTGCACCGTGGTGCAAGGCCGATTTTCAACCAGTACAGTGTCGAGGATCAGATCGAATCGATTTATCAGCCCACCGTTAATCTTCCGTCGGGGGGGTCGATTGTGATTGAGCCCACCGAAGCCCTGGTTTCGATAGATGTCAATTCCGGCTCGACCGGCAAGGGTAAGAATTTCGAGGAGACCATCTTCCAGGCTAATTCGGAGGCGGCGACGGAATTGGCCAGACAGCTGCGGCTGCGTGATCTTGGTGGGTTGATCGTAGTTGACTTTATCGATATGCGCAGCAGCAAGAATATCAGAGAGGTGGAAAAGCAGGTCAAAACGGCTATGAAAAGAGACAAGGCCAAGGTCGACATCAGTCGGATATCGCGGTTCGGCCTTATGCAGATCTCAAGGCAGAAACTTGGCTCGCCGATCGAATCGAGCAATTATCGTGTCTGTGATCATTGCCGGGGCAGGGGAATGGTGAAGTCGGTGGAAATGATGGCCCTATTTTACCTGCGCAGAATTCATACGGGTGCAAGTCGAAAACCGATCGTCCGAATCGACTGTAAGTTCCCGCTCGATGTCGCTCAATATCTGCTCAATAACAAGCGTCAGGAAATCATGGAGCTTGAGGAAAAATACTCTACGAAGGTAATCATCACCGCTGATCCGGCCCTTAAGCCGAGTGAGCACGACATCGCCTTCCTCAAGGCTGAAAAAGAGGAGCCTGAAAAAAAACGGGCTTGAGTTGAGCCACAATCTGGAGTATAAAGACACTCCCGTGCACCAGTAGCTCAGCTGGATAGAGCAACGGACTACGAATCCGTAGGTCGGGGGTTCGAATCCCTCCTGGTGTACCAGTTAATTCAAGCGGTTAGGTCAATTTGGCTTAACCGCTTTTCTCGTAATAACCCAATTTGCCCCACCATGGCCCCACCTTTTAGTGTGATCCCATTCAATTTTTATAAGTTCACAGAATATCAGAAATCTCATTGCCCGATTTTTGCGCTCTACTTAAATATCAATTGATGGCAGGCTGTCAGACGTAGCCATAACGAGTAGAATTGAGTGAAAGGAATCTGGCACTGATAAGGGCGCAACTTAATGTAACCCCTAGCCCCCAGACCAATTTCTACGAAAGGACATACAATACCCTGTGATACTCTGATGAAACTTTGAAGGTACTTATATGCTGAACGAGATCTATCAGGTCTTTAAGATAGACCGCTGGATTGTAACTATTGATAACCCTATTTCATATATATCAGCACTTCTAATCTTCTTTATTGAGAAGGTTGCCTACTCAAACCTCTACGATTTGAATAGCATGCCTTCGAGCAACATATCAGGAATAGTGTAAATTTGCAGAATTGCTGAAATGGTTAACATTGCCATTACTAGCCTTTGCCATCGTGATATCGTGTGACCCTGTAACCTCTCATGGAGAAGGTCAACTCTGAAATTGCACTTTTGTTGTTAGGACTGGGAGCAGCAGAATTGCGTATAACAGGAGACACATCCAGATAAAGGAAAACACAGGGTTGTTAATCTACGATTTGGTAATGTTAACATGAACATCTGCGGCTTGCACGCAGGATATTTTGGTTGGAAATAGCTGCCCCTAGAAGTCCCAAAAGTACTTTTTTACAAGAAAATGTGGCCAAATCACAATCAGATTATAGATCCACCTCTATACCACTATTAATGTAAGAAAAATGTCAGATATTGCTGTTATGATAGCTCCCTTGCCGACAAAAGGGGAGCGGCATGGAATACAGCAGCGAGGTCAAAATAGACAGGCGAAGGAAACGGCAGGAAAGCTCTCTGTGGAAGCTTCTCGATCATCACTTTCTCGAGTTCGAGGAGCGCTATGACGATCTCTTCCAGCAGAAATACGATTTTTATCGGCCGGTCATTTCACATGTCGTTCGCAAATACCTCGAATGCGGTGATCTCCGCGAAGGTTTCGGAGATTACGCCCGCTGACATCCCCATCTCCATGCCCTGGTGGCCGACGGCCTCTTCCTCGAAAGTGGCCATTTCTTTGTCATGCCAAAAGTGAATCTCCGTCCGTTAGTCGAGCTTTTCCGTGCTCATGTACTCAAGATGTTGAAGAAGGAAGAGCTGATAGATGATATTACATATTATTATACACTATTCAGCAGGCTCTAAGTATGATCAAAAAGAGGGTTGCCGTGATGACGCGGCAACCCTTTTTCCGTGGCTATGCCTTGGCGGAATATTCGTATCAGATGAGTTTCTTGAGCTGGTCCAGGGCTTTCTGCATGTTTTCGATGGCGTCCTCCACATCCTTGCGCCAGTCGGGCCGTGCGGGCTCCTCAGCCTCCTGGGGTTCTTCTGCCTCCACAGGGGAGACCACCGCGGGCAGCTCTCCCACCAGGGCGTCAATGGAATCATCCAGGGTCTTATGCATAACCACCTGTTCGGAATCGGCCAGGATAATGCGCCGGAGTTCGGGAAATTCAATGGTTTCAGGCGTCAAGAAAATCGGTTCTGCATAGAGGATGGAATCCCCCACCGGGATCACTAGGAGAATGCCCCTTGAGACTTCAGACCCCACCTGCCCCCAGAGGGTGAACTGTTCGGAAATCACGGCGTCGTTGTCGATCCGCGCCTCCACCTGATTCGGTCCGTCAACATGCCGTCCCGAGGGGAATTCAAACAGGATCAATTCTCCATAATGCTCTCCGTCCATGCGGGCGGCTAGCCAGCCCACCAGATTGTGTCTGTTCTGTGGGGTGAAAGGCTGAATGAGCAGAAATTCCTCTTTGTCTTCCCCGGGAAGTCTGGCCACAAGATAGTAGGGCTTTAGAACTTCTTCAGTTTGTCCAAACGAGGATTGCACAGGAACAGACCATTGGTCTTCCTTGTTGTAGAAGACCACTGGATCCGTCATTTGATACTGCAGGAGCATCTGGCTTTGAACCGTGAACATATCCTGGGGGTAGCGCACGTGGGCTTTGAGATATTCAGGCATTTCCTGCATCGAATGGAAAAGATCCGGGAAAACCCTCTGATAGGTCTGGATCAGGGGGTCCTCAGGATCGGCAACATAGAAATCAATATCACCGTTATAAGCGTCCACCACGGTTTTGACGCTGTTGCGGATATAATTGAATTCGCCCTCCCAAGGGGTGGAATAGGGGTAGCGATCCGCCGTGGTGTAGGCATCCTGTATCCAGAACAGACGGCCATCCGCAATCACGCTGTAAGCTTCCCGATCGGGGATCAAAAACGGCGCCAGGGTGGAAAAGCGCTCGGACACGGTTCTGCGGTACTGAATGCGGCTCTCTCGGGTGATTTCCCCGGATATCAGGATATTGATGTCCTTGAATTTCCAGGCATAGAGGAAGCGGAGGAAGAAGGAATCCAGCTTGACGCCGCCTTTACCCTGATAATGTGTATATTTCGGACCTTCAGGTCCGGGAAAATTGAATTCCTGCATCTGGGAATTGACAATTGCATAGTCCAGGCTTTTCAGGCCGTAATAAATCTCGGGCCGGTTTAGCTCAATCTTGCCCTCCGGGGGTATATCGCCGAGAAAGAAGCTCGGCCGGCCGCCGGGTTCAACCTCTGTAACCGGAGAGGCTGCCACACCGTAGCCATGGGTGAACTGTAGGTACCGGTTCACCCAGCGCTGGGCCTCTTCGGGCAGCTTATCTGCTGAGAGTTCCCGGGTGGCGAGCATGATCTGCCTGATTTCCCCGTCAACTGTGTAGCGGTCTGTATGCACTTGGAGAAAATCGTAATAGAGCCGGAAAAACTGGATCTGGTTGTAGCTCTGGAGCAACGGGCCTTCGTCCCAGAGCCGGACATTCTGGATCGTGCCTTGATTGGCTTCAATGGTGTCCCGATCCAGGGTTCCCTTGGCCGGGTGGTCTTTGGAGACCATCTCTTCCAGCGCAAAGGCCTCGCGGGTGTGCTGGATGTTGTCCCGCAGGTACTCCTTTTCCCTGGCCAGCTCGCTGGGTTCCACCATCAGGCGCTGGAACAGGCCGGGGGCCACGAGGGTCAACAGCACATTCAGTCCTAGCCAAATTGCTACGGGCCAGATGATGAGCTTCCGTTTTTCAGAAAAAGCCCCTACAATCATCATCACGGCCGCGATCACGGCGACAATGGTCAAAATAAAATAACCGGGAAGCATTATCACGGAATCGGTGTAACCAACGCCGTAGACAGTGCCCAGGGAGGAATACAAAAGCTCGTAGCGGCTAAGCCAGTGGCCGAAGGCGATCACCAGCAGGGCGCTTGCCCCGAGAGCGGTCAGATGGTTGAACACCTTTCCGGTCAGTGAAAAGAGTTCGCCCCGCAGGGTGGTGCTCATATAATAGAGACCGCCCACCACAACCATGGTGGCAATGATCGCGCTCAGAAGCCAGGTCTTGATGAACTCCAGGACCGGGACCGTGAAGATGTAAAAGGCAAAATCCTTCTCAAAAACAGGATCTTGTTTTCCGAAAGGCACCTGCTTCAGATAGCGGAGCATGGTTTCCCATTCCGAAGCCATTATGGTGCCATAGTACAGGGCGGCGAGCAGCAGGACCCCGGCAGCCACCCAGCCGAGCAATTTCGTTGCGGTATGATAGAGATTGAGAGGCACATTGGGGTTCACTGGCTGCAACCCGGCGGTGTGCTTCCGGGTCAGGTACAGATTGGGAAGGGACAGAATCGCGAACAGGCCCACTGCGAGAAAAAATAAAACCACTTTGCTGCTGACGATGGTGATCAGGACTGATTCAAAATCCAGGCTTTTATACCAGAGCCAGTCCGTATAAAACGTATGCCCCCAGCTGATGGCCTTCCAGAGAAGGACCAGGGCCAAAAGGCCGAGGCCGATTTTCAGCAGACGATAGATATTGTTGATATCCAGATCTTCCAGCCGGAACTTGGGGGAAGGGGGGGGACCGGAGGCATTGGATTCAAACTCTTCGTTCATGGTATAACCATTTTTTTTCAGGTGTTTGTATGCAGCGGCCGCCCTGGCTTTCTCCATCAGAACGGTCGGCCTTCAGGGATCGATTCTTATGGTGATAAATAACGGCTTTTTAAGACCGTCCTAACTTTTCCGCAAATTCCTTTCCATCTGCCGTCAGCATCAAGCAAACTATCCTTTTTCAACCGCCCTTTCAAGCAATTTTGGATAAACGCATCCATCAACGGTCATGGAGTTTTTAACAATCAAAAACCGGTTCACCGTATCCAGGCCAGCCGTCATCATATGGTACAATTTATTAGTTGGAAGGACTATGGGGTGGGATTCTCCGATCGGGGTTGGCAATATTCTTCAGCCACGATAACGTTTCCCCCAACGATACATCATATTTGTCATACTTAGCCTCAACCAGAAAATTCTGCGTACAAGCCGCAGATGTTCATGTTAACATTACCACACGGAAGTTCTGAATGTCCTATCAGTAGCTCTACTTAACCTTATTATTGAGAGGGGGGGCCGACTAAGCACTGAAAATTGGCCAGAAATGGAGTAACTGTAAAGAAGAGCTTACCAAAGAGAAGGTAATTTGAGCAACAAAGCCTTGAGCTTAACATTGCCAGATCTAAGGTCATAAATCTTACGTTTCCCTTTAGCTTGAGGTGTTTCCTGATGCTCTTCAATTGGAAAAAACCTCAAATAATTGATACTGCCAGCGGCAACTTTAGAGCCGGGCAATTCATCGGTGTCGAGATAGATTCAGGAAAAATCTTTACCCTGGTGCACCGGCAAGTCGGTTAGAAGATCCGGTGAACATCTAAAGTACCTTTCAGGCTGATTACCTTCAGTTCTGAGACAGTAGTTGATTTTTTTACCCTTCTGCAAACCCAAGAGTTAAAATACCACTCGAACTCGCAACCCTAATACCCATGAGTCGTCTTCTTCTTTGTTAAGTGCCGGGTTAATGATATATTGG
>CAJQNS010000155.1 GCA_905479735.1 uncultured Desulfofustis sp. | reverse complement strand
CAGTTTATGGATTCTGATACCTTACTTGATAAAAATTGGTTCAGGATAGCAGTAAAGGAATTACAAGCTGATGTGGGCGCAGTTGCCGGCAATAGAAAAGAGATTCATCCCGAGCATTCAGTCTACAATTGGATAGGAGACCTCGAGTGGAACGGCAGTCCGGGGGATGCTGAATGCTTTGGTGGCGATGTAATGATCAGGCGACAGGCTCTTGAAGAAACCTGTGGATATGATGATGAACTTGTTGGTGGAGAGGACCCTGAACTGAGCATTCGAATTCGATCAGCAGGATGGCGTATCAGACAGCTTGATATTGATATGACCCGCCATGACCTTGCCATGACCAGGGTCTCTCAATACTGGAAGCGGGCATACCGTTCCGGATATGCATTTGCCGCGGTAATAGACAGGTGCTCAGCAAAGAGTATCCCCTTCTGGCGTAAGGAGTTCCACCGAATCATAATGAGGGGAGGTGGCTTTTTTTGTTTCAACTCCTTTTCCGCTCTTGTGCTTTTGCTATTTCCAGCAACACTTGAGACATTTGCTCTTATGACGATTTTGTCTGGGGCCGGATTATTTCTCCTTCTGTATCCACGGATTTTCAGGGTTAATTACTTCATGAAAAGCAAGCAACTTGAACGAGAACAGGCACGAATATACGCCTGGCACTGCTCCCTGGTGGTAATCCCCGATATTCTTGGAGTGGCAAGGTTTTATCTGGGAAAATTACTCAACAGGCCGTTACGCAACCGGCGCCGCAAGTTAGCCACATCTACCCTTCAAGCCCAGACATAATTATACCCCGGCGAATCAATTTAACAGACGCTTCCCGGCTCCTAATCTCCCAATTTTCCTTTCGGCAGAACCTTCCGGTCTCATTGTCATTTGGGTGTTCTCTCATCCCAGCCTGATACCTGTCATCTTTAGAGGTCCTCCCCTCGATTCTCTCTCAAATTGTCAGTAGCATCTCTGCCCTTTTTTAAAAGCCACAAAATAATCGATCAAAATCAGCACTTTAAGGAAGTACATCTATATGGCATGACAGTTGCTTATTTGGTTTCAGAAAAATTAAAAATTAAAACCTCAGAGAGAACCAATGAGTTACATAAAGATCTTATTGCCATTATCAATGCTTTTAGCGCTGCTGATTATAAGTGGGTGCGCCACCATGAGCATCGATCCTCAGGCATCCCTTGAGGTAGAGGAACCCTCAGATTTTGAGATTGAGAAAAAAGAAGCAGCACAGAAGTTCGCTTCAGCAGAATTCATCAGGGAGCTGTCGAGAGCAAAACAGGACAATCAGGATTATCGCCTGGGACCGGGTGATGTCCTAGATATCTCTGTATGGAGGCGTGCTGAGATATCGCGGGAAAATATCATTGTCGCACCCGACGGCGTCATCTCCCTGCCTCAGGTCGGAGTGATGAAAGTAAGCGGAATGACAATCGTCCAGGCCACCCTGGAACTGGAGCACAGACTTTCCCATAACTACGAAAATCCCGAGGTTTCGCTCCTTGTTCGTGAATATCACAATAACAAGGCTTTTGTACTTGGCAGAGTGAGTCAGCCGGGCGTGGTTAATTTCCCTGGAAACGGAACACTTCTCGAAGCTCTTGCACTGGCAGGAGGTCTTCCTCATATCGGTAAAGACACCTTCCTGACCAAATGTGCCATCATTCGCGACAATGATACTGTGCTCTGGATTGACCTTCGCGATCTTCTCGACCACGGAAACATGGCTCTCAACGCCAAGATCCTCAATAATGATGTCATTTTCATTCCTGAAGCTGAAGATGAAATGGCGATGGTGCTCGGTGAAGTAGAGAAGGCAGGTCCGGTAATGATTAAACGAGGTCTCAATATCATAGACGCAGTCATGCGCTCAGGGGGCTACACCGAGGACGCTAATCTTGAAAAGGTCTTTATTTTGCGTCGAGATGGTGCCGAGGGACAGATAACGCAGGTGAATGTCAAGGCTATGCTCGAGACGGGTGATTTCAGTCAAAATTACGCGCTACAGAAAGATGACATAGTATACGTAAGCCCAACAGGGATGAGAAAGTTCAACTATGCAATGGAGCAGCTTCTCCCCTCTCTCAGGGTACTTACTCTCTCTACCGATATACTCAATAATCTCGGAATCACCGAGAGATTCATTAACGTCAGCACGGACAGGATAAATGAATAAAGGGACAGGATACGATCCTCTACCGGGAAGTAAGGCAACGAAGCCTTTTGATATCATAGGCTTTGTCCTGAGGTACGGAGTTGTAATAGTGGTCTTAGGAATATTTATCCTGACCATGCTCGTCCCCCTGGTGCTCAAGGTCAAGAGGCCAAATTTCGAAGTTCATTCGATGCTCAAGATCGATCCTGTGATACCTTCACTGATAACCAAGTCAGAAGATCCATCGATTGCTGGTTTTTATCATGATTTTGTGCGCACCCAGGCGGCCAGAATAAACGAGTATGAAGTTCTAACCGAGACCTTGGAGAGCCTCACCCCAGAACATAGGGAAGCACTATTTCCTGGTAATCTGTCCATTGAACAAAGTGCGGGTATCTTGAAGCGAATGATCACAATTTACCCAGTTACAAGAACCCATCTCGTAAAATTGTCTATTCAGGGTCCGCGAAAGGAGGGGCTTGCCCCGGTGCTCAATGCTCTTATGACGACGTACCTCAACAAAATGGAGTTGGAACTTGAACAAAAAGATACCCGCAGACTGAGCTATTTAATCGAAAAAAAACAAAAACTTAATGATGATATTCAACAAAAGGAAGGGCAACTAAAGGAAATTGCTTCTCAAATTTTAAGCAGCACTTTTAACGAGAGTTTTAACGCCTGGCAGCCGCGGGTCGAGGAACTGCAAAAGTCATATGTACGCTTTTTCGGGGATAGGGTCCAGGCGGAAAACGAATACAGATTTGAAAAAAGGAAAGAAGCGGCCCTAAAACAACTGCCGTTGGATCCTCTGGTGGAGGAAGGTGTGCTGGCAAACGATGCAATAAGTTTTACCGGGACCTGGACCTACCAGAAACTGCAGGAACTGCGTGGCAGCATAGACGGGGTTACATCTGAAAATGAAGACCGTAGGAGGATAGAAGAGCGAATGACCGCGATGCGGGATTATGAAAAAAAATTACGCGAGGAGACCAGAGATACGCTCGATTCGATCGTCTACGGCAAGCAGGATATTGATATTAAGCGGTCGATTATCGGAAAGGAAAACAACTACTTCAAAGCTATAGCCAGTGAGGAGGAAATTAAACGGGCCCTCGCCGAGGCACAGGTGGTGTCAGGAGAGACCTCATCTGCTATTCTTGAGGGTGCATCTCTTGAAACAGCACTTGATCATGCCAGGGAACTTCTTTTCCGCATTGATACGAGGATCCATGAACTCGAAGCTGAATCTCGGGCACCGTTGCGGGTCACCATCGAGACCAGGGCCAAAGAGCCGAAAACGCCTGCTGGTTCAAACATCAAAAAACTATTGCTGATGTGCGTTGTCGCCTCTTTTGGCACTGTCGGTGGTGCTTTCTTGCTGATCGAAATTTTTGACAACCGTATCCGCAGCCCGAAGTCAATTCTCCAGGCCCTAGGCCATCCTCCCACATGGCCAATAGCTGGGGCCCCGGAAGGGGTTGCTTTTGACTCGATATTAACCGCTGCTTCTGAATCTGATACGGCAAAAGCCGTTCGAAGCCTGGCAACCAGAATTTACCGTGAGCATCATGAAAAACAGGCGCAAATATTTTTGTTCACTGCGGTTGACAGCAACAGCGGTACCAGTGAAATAACGGTGAACACTGCTCAGGCTTTGGCATTGCAGTCTTCGAGGGTATTGGTAGTTGATGCCAATATCCAGGGGTGGGAGACGATTGACGACGATGGGGAGGGAGATTTAGAGGGTACTTTTGATCCATTGCAGGCCATCCAGAAAGATCCCCGCCGAGGAATCGATTACCTGGTCTCCTTCATGCCCAGGACGTCAACCAGATATGCCAGCAGAATACTGAACAGATTTTTTGAAGAGGCAAAAGAGCATTACGACTTCATCTGTATCGATACCACACCGGTTCTAAAGAGTGACTTGACCGAATATCTGGCTGCCAGAAGCGATGCAGCTTTGTTGATTATTCAGGGTGATTCGACAACCTACAGAGATGTCAGGCGTGCGGCCGAAATTCTTGTAGGTCTGGAGATTCCTGCTCTTGCCCCGGTGCTGAACTGGGGCGGCCCAAAGGCCGAAAAATGGTTTGAAGCTTTCATAGACGCTCTGCCTGAAAAGCTTCAGAACATCAAATTAAGAATGACATCCAAGTCGAAGATGGCAGGGCAGAATTAGAGAAATGCGCAGTATCATTATGCCCGCCGCCAGCAAAATTAGCCTTCAAAGTAAATAACAGGTATTTGCCAGTTGGGTGCTAATGCACCTCAAGGGGACGGGGGAACCTGTCGCGCTGCCCTAAATGATCCTTTGGGATGCGAGCTCTTTTAGCTGTTCTCGCAAAATATGTAATGAAGCACTTGTAATAGCTGATTATGTGAGACCCAGATCTCTTTCACCAACTGAAGATAAGAGGAAGAATTTTCGAATTTAGGATCAGTCAAAAAATTTCAGACTACTTGTTGAAACCTCTCGTTTGTTCTGCTTCCCCTAATTCTCAGAGAATCAGGAACAACCTCAATCTACAGAACCAGATGTCCCTATCAAGATTAAGAGCAACTTCAAAATCGGCGCCTGCGACCCAAATTGACATTGCCATAGGTAATCACTAGGTTTGTCTGGTAAGAGAGTCAAAGACGGTTCTTATAATTGATTGCCCCAATTAAAACTGTTTGCATATACAGTCTTTATATAAGACAAGCCTGTGCTTTTCCAACTACATCCTGGGGGAAGCATTCCGTTCAGAATAAACCAATGAGGTGGGTTATGCGGTTACGGAATTTCATTATGGCCACCTGTACGATATCCATCGTTTTATATTCAAATCAGATTGTCGCAGGGGATTCTGTCGGGTTGCCCGCTCCGACTTCTACTGCAGATGGTCAATATCCTTCTCATGAGCATTTCTCCCCATATGCGGGGCGGAATTTTCCAACCCAGGTTTTTTGGGGCGATACCCACCTGCATACAGGAATGTCATTTGATGCAGGGGCCTTCGGCGCAAGACTCGGACCTGAAGATGCCTACCGTTTTGCTCGTGGTGAGGAACTGACATCTTCTACCGGACTTCAAGTAAAGCTTTCTGTGCCTCTCGATTTTCTGGTTGTTGCAGACCACTCTGACAACATGGGTTTTTTCCCTCGGTTGAATTCAGGGGACCCTAAAATGCTTGCAAACCCCACAGGAAAGCGCTGGTATGACATGACCCAGGCCGGTGGACAAGAGGGTGTGGCGGCTGCGGTTGAAATCATTGAATCTTTCTCACAAGGGACGTTCCCCGATGCGCTGGCTTCACCTCCAGGAAGCCCTGCTTACCGGTCCGCCTGGGACGAGGCTATCAAGGCTGCGGAAAAATACAATGATCCTAGATCGTTCACCGCATTCATCGGCTATGAGTGGACATCGAACACCGGAGGAAACAACCTCCACCGCGTGGTCATCTACCGCGATGGTGAAAGCAAGGCGAGTGTCATGGAGCCATATACCACGCTAAAGCCACTCGGCAGCGACAACCCGCGTGATTTGTGGAACTGGATGGGCACCTATGAAGAAAAAACCGGCGGTCGCCTGCTCGCCATTGCCCACAACGGTAATCTGAGCAACGGAATTATGTTTCCTGTAGTGGATTCATTTAGCGGCGACAAGTTTGATCGTTCATACGCTGAAACTCGAGCGAAATGGGAACCGCTCTATGAGGCAACTCAGATTAAAGGCGATGGTGAAACACACCCCTTACTGTCGCCCGATGACGAGTTTGCCGACTACGAAACCTGGGACAAGGGCAACCTCGATCTAAGCGCTCCCAAAAAGGACGATATGCTGCAGTACGAATATGCGCGTACCGCTTTACAAACCGGACTGCAACTGGGCCGGGAATTGGGTGTGAACCCTTATCAATTTGGGATGATTGGTTCCACCGACAGCCACACTGGTCTTGCTACGGCGGAGGAGGAAAACTTTTTCGGCAAACACTCCGGAACGGAACCTGGTCCCAAACGCTATCAGCACCCGATGGCCGAAACAGCAAATGGAAGGTACGAGAGTTGGGACATGGTCAGCTCGGGGCTTGCTGCCGTCTGGGCCAAAGAAAACACCCGTGAAGCACTGTTCGAGGCGATGATGCGTAAGGAGACCTATGCCACAACTGGGCCCCGCATACTGGTTCGTTTCTTTGGAGGCTGGGATTTTACCGAACAAGATGCGATGAGTCGGCTGCCGGGCTCTATTGGTTATGCCAAAGGTGTTCCTATGGGAGGCGACTTGATGCCTGCTCCGGATGGTAAAAAGGCGCCTACATTCCTTGTAGCGGCACTCAAGGACCCGTATTCTGGCAATCTCGATAGAATCCAGGTCATCAAGGGCTGGGTGGACAGTGACGGTAAGAGACATGAAAAGGTTTATGATGTGGCGTGGTCTGGCGAGCGTCAACCAGGTGCTGATGGCAAATTACCACCAGTAGGCAACACCGTTGATGTCGCTAATGCGAGTTGGACTAACAGCATAGGTGCACCTGAATTAATAACGACCTGGATTGATCCCGATTTCGACCCATCATCAGCGGCGGTCTATTATGCTCGTGTTATAGAAATTCCGACCCCACGGTGGACCGCCTATGAGGCTAAGCGCTATGGTATTACCATGCCTCCAGAAGCTGAAATGGTCACCCAGGAAAGGGCTTACACTTCACCTATTTGGTATACACCTGCAATGTAGGGTTAAGACCAGCAGAGCGGGGGAAAGGCGGGGCTGAACAGGCTCCGCCTTTTCTCTTTTTGGAAAGAATGATTTATATGTATTCAGGCAGATTCTCTCTCGGGTATTAATATTACCAGGCAATGGAGAAGATCACAGGAATCGAGGAACGAGCTCCGACCGCAGACGTGCCGAGAAGAACCTTGACTTCAGGGAAAACAAAAACCAAAATAAAGACAGTTAAGGTATTAATATAAAAATAAAAAACAGAATATATTACGCGGAGTTCCTGATCAGTTGAGAATCCGGACAAATGCTCCTAACGAGAGGATTCTATAGGTAAGATTAGATTTTGGGGAAAATTACAGGGGCAATATCAACTCGGCATTTGTTGTAGATTGCTCTTCGGCCTTTTAAGAGAAAAAGAAACCGGACAGGTAACTTTCTAATTTTTCTTTGCTCTTGGGATCGATGGTCGGGCAATCTTCCTGGCCCCTGCTCCCCTCAACCACTCGACTCGCAAAAACCATGCAGGTGCTCAGGCCACATTCTTGGCAATTTGATCTGGGCAGTAATTTTAAAACCTCGAAAAGAACTGGCTGCTTCGTGCTTTCTATGGACGGTTGTATCTCCAACCGTTTTTCCCATGTTTCATTGATTTCCCGCTGCAGCCAAGCTACGATTTTCTCAGCCTCCTCAGGGTCTTTTAGGGCATTGACGGCGATCATCCTGGAATGAATGGTGATGAGTTTCCCGTAGTTTTTAAACATCAGCGCCGGAGGAACTTCGGTAAACATACCCGGTCCAAGAACCGTGTTTAGAAATGGCAGCACCTCACTAACGTCATCGTTGAGGTGGGCAAAACAATGAACGCCTTTGGCTTCCGGGTTACATTTTGATCTGAAAATCTCAAGTTCGTAGCCTTTTAACAGCATTTGATTTGCCCTCTCAACTAGATTTAGAGATAATCACCATTAGATCTGTTCTTTTGATTTCTTGACCAGTAGAAACTTGAAAACGACCATCTTATTTTTTCTCTGACTTCAGGTCAGAATAGCAAAACATCTCTTGCATCCGTTCGCACATAGTCATAATGCAATCGTCGCAATCATTGCTCGAACGATACATCCTCAGAAATTGCGGACAGCAGTTAGAGGTCCATTCGTTTTTCGAACCAAAATTCTTCATCATCTCATCCATCCCAAAAAAAAAACCATTTGGGAACCGGTGCTTTGTCTTCTTGCTATCTTTTTCGGTCATGTCTTGCTCCTTGTTATGTGGTAATTGGGGTCACTTAGATGCACCACGCAGCCTCGCATCTGCACCACATTTCAGCTTGTCGCCTGCATTAATCTCGGAACGCGCTTGTTGGTCTTGGCCACGGTAGTAGAGCTTGGTTCAGTATTAGTTGGCTGAGCCACTTTCACAGATGGAGAAAAGGGAATTACTTTGCTGTCCTTGAAACAAATGTTGCAGGGGAACTTCATGGAGAGCTTTGTGTTCATAATTCCTGTCGTTTCCATACCCTCGATTAATTTGCAATTGGCTGACCCAATCGAATCACGAACTGTCCTGGTGGCCGACTCGCAGCCAAGGACAATAACCGTGTCATATCGTCTTGCATGTTTTTGCAGTTTTCTCTGTCTTGCCGCAGTCCACATACAAAGAAACCATTGGTGAGGCAGATTACTCTTGAACACTTTTGAACGAACACCCTGATCCATTAACCGGTCCTGCAATGTGGAGATATATTCTTCAAAAGGTGCCGACTTGAGAAAATCTTTAAAAATCCTTAAAAAAGGTTTGTTCTCCCTATCAGCCACGGTGGCAGCAGGACACATGTTGCAAGGTACAATGAGAGCTGACTTTGAACCTTTGGCCTCTGAAACCACATCTAAGTCTTCAAAATGCAATGGCATGGGCTACCTCCTCTTTCGTCATCCTTATTATTGTAGCTATTGGTGCAATGCATTAGGTGTTTACAGGTTGATTGAAACTCAATTGCTAGGCTTCCAATCTCTTTCTTTTTTCCTCGTATTCGACCTGATCGATACCACCTTCTGCATATCGTTTGTTGAGAATATCCATGGCTGAATCTTTTTGGTCATCATATGCACGGAATCCGCACCATCCTCTTTCACCGCATCTTCTCATGAAAAAGAAACAGAGCAAAATCATGATCAAAGGGAAAATCCACCAATAACCTTCACAAAACTCATATCCTGACATTTTTATTACCTCCTTTTTTTTGTTAAACCAGCCCTTGAATGCTGCTTTTACTAATATTGACGAGGACGAGAGAAAATGGATACACCAACACTGAAAAAAGTATGAAAGCGCTGACCTATGATTGACAAATAGGTCTTATCGGAGATGAAAGAATGATATGGGGGGTGAGATAGGTGGGACTACTTTTTGGGAGCAGGCTGTTTCCGGTCACAAGCGAGTGCGCTTCGCTCATCAATGTAAAAATCACAGCCAGCAGCCAGGCTTTCCTTCAATTGTTTTCTTGCTCTATGAAGCCTGATTTTGGCACTATCAATTGATATT
>CAJQNS010000154.1 GCA_905479735.1 uncultured Desulfofustis sp. | reverse complement strand
ATCACAGGTAACTGTGATACAAGTATCAACTGGAACGGGTTTTTTTATGTCTTCAGTCCCTTGTCCCTCGCAAAAAGTATATCCGCAGTCAAAATGGCATAGATTCCCGAACTGAATCTAACAAATAGATGTCCAATTCGTTATCTGGTTTGGAATGAATGAGCAATCCAGAGTTAATATTTCTGGTTTTGAGGTGATTTTAGACCCAACATAGCATTGGGAAAGGAGGCGCTCAACTATTCGTAAAGGGCAGAAAATAATTGTTATCAGGCTGCTTGTTTCCAGGTGTATCGATAATGAAGGCCACCAACACGAGGTAATGCTATCACTCTCGATTTACCAGGTGGGCCTGCTCTCAATTGAACGACCATTAGGAGTGTTCTTTACAAGACTCAAGTGAGTTCTATCTTCATGGTAATATTTTAAATACTCCGTCAGCATCTTTTTCAAATGCGCTTTGCTGAAAACGATAACATGATCAGTGCACTCTCGTCTGATTGATCCAATAACTCTTTCAACAAATGGATTCTGCCAGGGACTCTGCGGGGCTGAGACCACTTCATTAATATCCATGTTCTTCACCCGATTACGAAAAACAGAACCATAAATTGAGTCTCGATCCCGTAACAGATACTTGGGAGTTGAGTCTCCAGGAAACGCCTCTACGACTTGTTGCGCCGTCCATTATGCTGTTGGATTTGAGGCCATATTAAAGTGAACTATTTCCCGGTTGCTGTGCCGGAGAACAATGAAAACAAATAAAATTTTGAAGGTAACCGTCGGCACGACGAAGAAGTCAATCGAGTACTTATGAGCATGATTGTTCAAAAAGGTTCGCCAGGACTGGGCCAGCCTTGCATTTGGCGGTCGTCGTGGCATCAGTTTTGAGACGGTTCTCTCTGAAATTTCGAACCCCAATCGAAGTAATTCACCATGAATTCTGGGAGCACCCCAGCTTGGGTTCGCTCTAGCCATTTTTCTGATGAGGTCACGAATTTCGCTGTTAACGCGCGGCCTTCCTATACTTCTGGATTTGTGTTTCCAGAATAGCCTAAAACCCTTTCGATGCCAGCTGATGACTGTTTCAGGTTTGAAAATAATGAGAGATTTACGCCAAGGCTTCCAAAATAGTGAAAGCAAAATCCAGAATACCCTGTCTATTGTTTTGAGTTTTGGCCGTTTGTTCCTACGCTTCATTATCAACAATTGTTGTCGGAGTACTAGCTTTTGGGCAACAAGGTTTGAAGTAATATGAAATTTTGAACGAATAATTTTTATACTTTAAAGAGCAATGTAAACATTAGGGTAGAATGAACAGGTATATGGTAATTTGCGAATACTAGCAAATAGCAAATATCAGATGAAAAAGAACAGAAAAGTATTCAGGAAACGAAGAGATGCAAGGTAAGAAATGCCGCGAAGTTCTTAAAAGTTTTGCATGGCTAAATTGACATAAAAAACCCATATGTCAAAAATACGGCTTCAATTTGACATATTGGTTTTACGTCATCTTGACAACAATATAAAAACGTTAGGGACTGGCGACAAGGAGACTCTAATTTGATATGGATTAGGTCAGGAGGAATACTGAAACAGTTTCATTGGCTGTCTTTTCATCTGGTTATTTTCGACTCAGGAAGCCCAATTTGCCACTTTCAGTTTTGGCACTCTATTAAAATGTTTGTCATTGTTAGTGACCAACACCATTTTTTGACTCCTAGCATGAGCGGCAATCATCAAATCCATAGCACCGATGATCTTCCCCTTAGATTGGAGGATTGCTCGGATATTGCCATAATGTTCAGCTGCATTTTCGTCCCATGCTTTAATTGAAAGGTGCCGGACAAAGTCCTCTACGATTTCTCTATTAATTTTTTTCGATGATGAATGTTCGACACCATAAAGTAATTCAGCATAGGTAACTACAGAGATAAACAACTGATCCATCTCTATTTTCTGGAATTTTTCAAGTACCTGTGCAGGTCGTTCTCGTAGTATATAGCTGCATATATCCGTATCAAGCATATATGATGAGATCATTTGAATATGTTCCTTTCCTCTGGGGCCAGTTGCTCTCTTCGTTGCATAAAATCAGGTGTGGGCATCTTTTTAGAAAGAAAAAACGCGTCCCATGACTCAGGTTTTTCCGATAGAATGATTTTTGAACCTTCCCGGTGAATATAAACTTCTTTACCTTTGAAGCGAAATTCTTTCGGTAAGCGTACCGCCTGGCTTCTTCCATTTTGAAAGATTTTTGCTGTTTTCATAATTACCACCTATCTGTTTGGGGAGTCTGATAAATCAAGTATAATATATATCTGGGTATATATCAAGTTGTGGATCAACAAAAAATATTTTGCATTAGAAACAAGGTAAGCTTTTATAATCGCCGGTGTGTTAATTATTATGCTTTAGCCGCGTATTCTCTTGACGGAGTTTGACGATTTCAACAAGCGCCTCTTGATACTTTTTACTCAGGCTTTGTAAATCATCAGTCATTCAAACTCACTCTATGAATTGCCGATTTGTGCTATTGCTTGGGAGGGGCTATACGTATTTGGTAGCTCGTACTTCTTCCTCCTGCGGCAGTTTTTTGAAGTATCCTTTTATTTAGAAGGTCGGTAAGATCTCTACTGGCTGTAACTTTACTACATTTTGCCATACTTGCGTATTTGCGTGTAGTCATACCACCTTCGAATTTTTCTCTAGCATCAAGTAGCCGGTTGACAACCTTGACCTGCCTTGGGTTGAGGGATGTATAATTATGCAGTTGCCAAAATTGAGCTTTCATAACGACTTGATCGACGATCCAGTGCGCTTCCTGCATGGCTGCAATTGTTGTTTGCAGAAACCATGTTAGCCAACCAGTTATGTTGAGACCTTGTTTGCCAGCTTCTTCCAGGATCTTGTAATATCCCTTCCTGTCTAAGCTGAAGTGCTTTGAAAAAGATATTACCTGCATAAGAGATGGATAGTTAATGGACATTATATAATCTGTGATGGCTCTTCCCACTCGACCGTTTCCGTCATCAAAAGGGTGGATCATGATGAACCATAGATGAGCGATCCCGGCTCTTATCAATGGGTGATATTCATCGTTTGAGTTGACCCATTTGAGAAACACCTCCATTTCATTTTCTAATCCATCTTTGGGTGGGGCGATATAATGAATTGTTTCCTTTCCGACAGGACCAGAAACGATTTGCATTTCTTCATGCCCCCTGTATTTCCCAACATGAATTTTCTTCAGGCCTGAGTATCCTGTAGGGAAGAGGGCAGCATGCCAGCCGAGCAACCTTTCTCTTGTCAATGGCGAAGGCTTTTGATTTCTTGCGTCGAACAGCATGGTAATTAAGCCGTCTGCACGATCATCCCAATCTTCTTGCTCTATAGGTAAGCCCATCCTTTTTCGAATTGAACTTCTGACTGAACTTCGACGGAGGATTTCACCTTCTATGGCTGCAGTTTCTATAGCATCATCGGCTAAGACACGTTCTAAAGCATCAACTCTGTCTTCTTCTTTTATAGAGCGACTTACAGCTTCCAGTTCTCCAATGAGATGGGCAGCAGCTCCAACACCCGTAAGGAGCTTGTCTGCGTCGAATGTTAATTTTGGCCAATCCTTATTTTGCCATATCCAATGATTCGTTTGCATGCACTAAACATATCATTTGTGATGTGTTTAGCAATAATAATCATTTCATACACAGGAAAACTTAAGGGTCGAACTCTTAGTTCGAAGGTGTAAAGCAAAGTAGTCCACTACCAGTCCACCGGAGTATATTGGTTACTCACTGGAGTTATGTAACATCAACAAGTTGTCAGATGTTTATGTGTCGGTTTGCCTTCTGAAGTTTTCGTTCTTGTCTTGAAAAGTAATAGCGATCGGTTCTCGAAGGCTCACTATTGCTTCCTTTATCAGTGCCCGTGCCGAGGTGCAGGGACAGGCGGATAATGCCCCTTTCTTTCGCGTATCATTTGACAATTCCAGCCACAAATATATGCTGAAACAGTACAGCGTGAAAATGGAAATAATCCCGTTGTCTTCTCAAAAGTTGCGAGCATAATCTACAACGATGATTTCACTACAGCTTATACTCAAGTACGCACTCATTATTCTGCTGATTGGAGGTTTAACCTTTCTGTCGAGAAGCAACTATGTGAAAGGCTGGTTCGGCGAACTCATCGTCAACTTGCTGGCTAAATTCTTTCTGGACAGGAAGAGCTACCATCTCATCAAGAATGTCACCCTGCCGACAGAGGACAGCACCACACAAATCGACCATATAATTGTTTCGAATTACGGTCTTTTCGTGGTTGAGACAAAGAACATGAAAGGCTGGATTTTCGGCAGCCAAGACGACGACGAGTGGACCCAGCAGATATATAAGCACCAGAACAAGTTCCAAAATCCGCTGAGGCAGAACTATAGGCACGCGAAAGCATTGGAAGAGATTCTCGGGTTGATGCCAAATAAAATATTCTCGCTCATCGTCTTCGTTGGGGATAGCACCTTTAAAACTGTGATGCCCGAAAATGTCACTTATGCGGGTGGGTATATAAACTACATCAAGTCAAAGACAGAGCCACTATTCGGCGACTTTGAAGTTGCAGATATTATCAAAAAAATAGAAGATTACCGGCTCAATCCGGGACTCAAGACCCACAAACTCCATGTTCAGAACCTTAAAAATCAAAATTCACGGAAGATCAATCGAAAGCTAAGACGAGCACGCAGGAAACAAACTACTCTCTACTACAAGCTTGCAATCGTTGTTGCCGTACTTCTGGTTTTCTTTGGAGTGGCAAAGAAAACCATCCTCAATAAACAAGAAACAATTGATCAACAGGTAACGGAGGCGGGAGTCACCACTCCACCCGTCCCGCCAGAAAAGAGTCAAGCCCAAAAAGAACTGAATAAGGTCTACCAATACCGGGACGCTCAGGGAAAAATCAGATACACGAATGTTGCAACTACCCCCGGTGCCAGACTTGTAGACGGGAACATAAAGAGCAGCAGGCCCTCGCTGTCTATCGAAATCAGCGGTAACACAGTTTTCATACCAGTTACCATCCGCAACAAAGGCATACAGATGGAAACGAAACTGCAGTTTGATGAGACGGTTCCATTAACCATCCTGCCAACGATCACAGCAAACTTTTTTGAGGCGGAAAACCTCGGTACTGCCACTGTCACCATCGCAAAGGGGAAAACGGTTACGGGAGAAAAGAGAAGAGTCAGCTATTTTGCTGTAGGAGACGCGGTAGAACCAGATCTCATCTTTCTCGCCAGCGATAAGACCAGTTCTGCCAAAACAGGCATACTGGGAAAGGACTTTGCGGCCAGACATCCATTCGCCATCGATTATCAGAAAAAATTGCTCGTTTGGGAATAATGCATACAAATATCGATACTTAGGAGAGGATCATGTAGGTCCCAGAAAAATATTTTTCAATCGACAGATGCTTTCCCAATTAAATATACTAACCTGTAATTTCCGCTCGATTCCACTGCTCCTGGGGCCGCTGGAAGAGATGTTTTAATGAATAATCCTAGCGTTGAACGGTGACGTGATTAAAGCCAGCGCGCGATAAAGGATTTTAGTATATCACTTCAAGCTTAACTTTTATAAGTCCCTGTTCGGTGTTCCCAATCTTGCTGAAAGCATATCTGGTTAAATCGATTATTCTCCCTTCAATAAAAGGACCTCGATCATTGATCTTTACAGTAACACTGCGATTATTCCCCAGATTTGTCACCCGGACCTTGGTTCCGAAGGGAAGTGATCGGTGGGCAGCGGTGAGAGCAAGTTGGTTGAATCGATCACCACTCGAAGTCTTACGAAATTGAAATTTCATGGCGTAAAATGATGCAATTCCATGCTCTGTATAGCCAATTAGTTTGGGGTCAGTTTTGTACTGAACAGTTGAGCAGCTTGAGATACTGGTGAGAATTACTACAGATAAGGCTATTAACAGGGAAGGGCGGAAATTATAAAGTATCAAGATTCTCATACGCAATATGAAAAAAAATCGGTTCGCCAGGTAACTCTAAAACGGGTGATCCAACTCAATCGGTACGTTGATTTGAGCCTATTCCCGCTTTCGATTAGCGTTTACCGATTCTTTAAGTTCCTTGCCCACAGTAAAGACAGGTAGCTTCTTGGGCTTGACAGGCACCTTCTCTTGCGTTCTAGGGTTACGAGCGGTATATGTCCCATATTGCTTGATTTTAAACGTGCCGAATCCTCTCAGCTCAATGCTTTCACCTCTCGCCAATGCTTCTGACATCGTATCCAGTATCGTCTCAACTATCTTCCACGTCTCTTGAACCGATATGGTGCATTCTTTGGATAATGCCTGGATGATCTCAGCTTTGGTCGTTTTACCCATTGCTCTCTCTCAGTAATAGTAGGCCGACCCTGGTTCTATGTATCTTTCTCTTTCTCCGTCTCAAATGTTATGGCAATATCTTCTCCTGTCTCATCCACCAGCCAATCGTGAATGATGTCTCTCTCATCTATGTATTTGATAAAATCATCAGTGAGTTGAAAACTGCCTACCATCTGGTAAATAGTTTTTAATTGCTCTATTTCTATTGAAGTTATCTTGATTCCGATACTCTCAAAGGTCTGATATACGGGAACCCCTGAGAAATCAATTTTCCCATGGGATTGGGTGATTACTTGTATCTTATACTCATGCTGGCCAATCAGATGAGACGGTGCGGTGATACAGAGCCCACCAACACTCACATTGATGACACTGGCTTCAACCTTTACAGCGCCCTTCTGAAGAAGGATCGCATCACCTGAAGCCGGTACTCGTATATGTAGTCTCTGGTATTTCATCTCGAGCCTTAGTTACGTATATTTACCTATAATTACGTAAATATACCCACAAATCAAGGTGTTTTTAATGGGAAAACAACGATTTACAGCGTTCCAATGGCGGCTTGACAACCCTGGGGGTGTCCTTTTGGAGCTGGAGGATTTGAAGATGTCCGGCGGTAATAGGTTATTACCTGGCGCCCTTGGCCACATCGGCTTCTCGTTTGCACCTGCTACTTTGTAGTATTTTATTTGACAATTTAGTTTTACTGAGCGACAATTAATCTAACCCGAACGTTGCCCTAAAAACCAAATAGGGAGTAAGGTTATGAAAATTTGGTTACCTGACTCGTTGTATCGTGCAAAGCCCCTAATTCTGGGTCTCTCAGGGGCAATCCTCCTGTACATTTCCAAAGACATGTTTACCACGGGTGTTGCTTTTCTCTGTCTCGGCTATGCAGGCTGGATTATCGTAATACGATTAATGTGGTCAACCGCAGACATGATAAAGACTAAGACTGGCTCGGTTAACGCAGGGGAACAAAAAACACATTACGTGAATTTCCCAAATGGTAAGCACCGTTGAGTTGGTCCATGATTCTCTTCTGTACTATCCGTTTAAAACCATAAAAAAATTGCCGCAGACCATTGTAAGAAAGCACTGGAACATAACTTTAGTCAATCTATCCTGTTGAGTTTACCCATAAAAGAAAATTTGCAATTTCAACTTCTGGGTGTGTTATAAAGGATGCTAAAAGCTGATCTGATTTTGAAGAAAAGGATATAGATGAAGGCTGTCGAGGCCTTTGTAAACAAGGAAAACTATACGGCATTTACCTGCCCATATTGCCAGCATACATATCGTATATCAGTAGCCCCGCAGCAGGGCAAAAAGCATAGTATCGTTGCGAAATGCGTCTGTAATGAGAGATTCGAAATAAAGCTGAATTTCCGCCAGTTTTACAGGAAACAAGTAAACCTGACCGGTGAGGTCATCAATGTCTCTACAGGTTCAAACGATTGGTATGCAATTACTGTATTGGACCTGTCAATGAGTGGTATTCGATTCAAGGTTATTGGGCCGAAAGATATCAAGCAAGGGCATAGACTTCATGTCCGATTTACCCTCGATGATCAACAGGGTAGCGTCATCGACAAAGAAGTAAGAGTTGCCGATATCAGAAACGATTCTTATGGCTGTGAGTTTTTGAACCTAGCCCACGAGGAAAAGGAATTAGGTTACTACTTATTCCCCACTTTATTTTCAACCTAGGTGAGATGCACCCTGCCGATTTTTAGTTTTGTAGTAGCAGTCTTCAACAAGAGGTTGAAGATTAGACCAGCTTGGGGAACAAGCAGTAATCTCTAGAATTGGCTGTTTGGCGCACTATACAGGCGCATCAGGATCATACAATCCTGATGCGCCTGTTGTTTTTCTGGCTAGTTGTACCTCAAATAGTTCATGATCATTAATCCATGACGATTTCAGGTGTTTCAGAGAAATAAGCCAGAAACTCAGGGTTTTTCAAAGCGTCCTTGTTCTTTACTTCCTGACCATGGATGGTTTTCTTAATCGCCAGTTCGACAATTCTCTCAACGGAAACGGTAGGGCCTGATACCCACAATATTGGTTAAGTAGGCTATAAATCCCTCTGAACTCAGACCTGTTCCAGGGCGACAGCCATTCCTTGTCCCCCGCCGATGCAAAGTGATGCCAGACCAAGGTCTCCGCCGTCCCTCTTCATCGTATGCACGAGGGTAACAAGGATACGTGCCCCCGAACAGCCTATGGGGTGACCGATGGAAATTCCACTTCCTAGTTTATTCGTTTTTTCTATATCACAGTTCAATTCACGGATACAGCCAATGGCCTGGGCGGCAAATGCTTCATTCAATTCGATGGCACTGAAGTCACTGATGTTGAGATTCTCTTGTATTAATATCTTACGAATCGAAGGAATCGGGCCCAGGCCCATATAGGCAGGATCTACACCCCCAGATGCAGTAGCCCTGATTTTAACAAGCGGCTTAAGGTCCAGCTCTTCTGCTTTTGTCTCAGACATCAGCAGCAAAGCGGCAGCTCCGTCATTGATGCCGGAAGCATTTCCGGCGGTGACTGTGCCGTCTTTTTTAAATGCCGGGCGCAGCTTAGCCATTTTTTCCACACTGGTGTCCATTGGTCGCTCATCGGTGTCAAAAATAACCGGATCTCCTTTTCTCTGTGGAATACTGACCGGCTCGATCTCTTCATTAAACAATCCCAGATTGATAGCATTGCGGGCACGCTGATGGCTCAGTGCGCCAAGCTCATCCTGCTCAGTTCGAGAGATTTCGTATTTTTCAGCAATGTTTTCAGCAGTTATGCCCATGTGATAGCCGTAAAAAATCTCGTATAGACCATCGAAGACCACAAGATCGGTCATCTCTGCATCACCCATACGGGCACCCCACCTTGCCTTGGTCATCGCGTATGGAATTCTACTCATATTCTCCATGCCGCCTGCCAGGATAACGTCGGCATCTCCCAGACGGATAGATTGAGCTGCCAATGCCAGTGCCTTCATCCCCGAAGCACATACTTTGTTGATGGTAAAAGCCGGGGTCTCTTTGGGATAACCGGCATGAATCATGGCCTGCCTAGCAACATTCTGACCTTGGGCGGTCCCGACGACATTGCCCATGATGACCTCATCGATGGCAATCGGCTGCAGGGATTGGTCGTAATCATACCCTTTTTTTTCAAGCTCAATCATGCCCGTATCCTTCAGGCTGCGAGGCGTCAATTGCTTTTGCTGTTCAGATGCTTCCGGTCTCAGATTAACTTTTTTCAATGTTTCCTTCAGTACCAACGCCCCCAGGTCAACAACGGGTGTATCTTTCAAACTGCCGCCAAAATTTCCAACAGCGGTACGAGACGCAGATACAATTACTACATTTCTCATGTTAATCTCCTTCATCAGATCTATTTAGCGATATTGAATCAGACACCATGCTCGACAAACTCGAAGTACTATCTTCAGTCAGTTGATAGCAGGTTGCAACCTTACAATTATTACCCACCAACGACAATACCCCAACCAATAAGTGTCTATTGTGACGGTAACATCGACCATACAACATTATATTGGTCATTTTTCAAAATATAAACTTGAACCGCTTAGTTGGGAGGTCAGGTTTCCGGATGAGTGGGCGTGGCTTTGCCATTTCTCAAATTTGCGGAACTCACCAAAGTATGTAGGCTTTCAGGTGGGCTGCCTGGTATTCCGGCGATTGCCTTGTCTGTATGTTGCAGTGCTTCCAGAAGTATGAACTCGATTGCCTGAACATGGCTGTTCACTGGAGAAACTGAATGAGCTCCAGGGTGAGATTCTCTGGACCTTTCAGAAACACTATTTTTCGATCACTCAATTCAGTGGGCCCGGCTTCGATCGAACACCCGAATGTTGCCAGGTGGGAGCAGGCTGACTCGATGTCGTCTACCTCCAGCCCCATATGATCGTAGCCAAGCGAAGCTTTATTGGGCTCTATTTTTGTTTCTGAACTCTTTGGCACCCTAAGATTAATTTGCAGCTCGCCGAGTTGAAGTACCGCGCCTGCTGCTCCTCCAAAACTGCGGTCTTCTCTAAACGCCGCTCCAATTCCATGTGTCCAGAAATCTTTCATTTTTTTCAGGTCATCACAAATTATATGGAGGTGGTTTGTTTTAAATTTGCTCATATTCACGACCTTTTGGCTGAGTGATAAAAGTCTAACATCTATTACTCTTTGGTTTTCATTTACTCGACCGGCTTAACACCTGTTTTATAAGTGAATACAGATTGTTAGTCAACCTTATTTAGGTGTTGTAGTCATTCGAGTCTTTTTCCTGTACTGATGCCCGCCCTGAAAAAATTGGTTGACATCCAGATCCTATAGAATAATAAGTTAGATCATATAGGATTTAATAAAACATCCTATATGATTTGTCTACGGAGGGCATCTGAATTATGAAACCCAAAGGCAAAACAAAAAATCTTCTCGTTTATGAAAAACTCCGGCAAGGAATTATCAAGGGAACCTTGAAGCCGGGGCAAAAACTTGTAATGGCTGCTCTGGCCAAGAAGTATAAAACAAGTGAGACCCCTATCCGAGAAGCCATAAGACGGCTGGAGAGCGATGGCTATGTGACCTTCACCCCTCACGCCGGGGCGGTGGTCACTGAAATCAACAAGCAGGAACTCTCGGAAATCTATTTAATCCGCATCTCCCTGGAAGCTCTAGCTACCAGACTAGCAGTTCCTTTTATCAACCAGGACGATTTGATCTGGCTAAAAAAGAAGAACGAGGAAATGAAAGCTGTGATCGAGAAAGATCGTTACGATCAACTCGCCAGGCTCAATAAGGCATTTCATCTCCGCATATATAAAGCCGCACCTTTTCCCCGTCTGTATAAAATGATTTCCAATCTCTGGGAGGCATTTGAGCGATGGCCATCCGTCTTTACCTACATACCCGAGCGTGCTGCAGATGCTATCAGAGAACACGAACAGATTATCGAGGCACTGGAGAGCGCAGATGTGGACCGGGCTGACGATCTGATGAAAGAACAAAAAAAGAAAAGCCTGGAGGCTCTGCAGCAATACATGGTGCAGAGAAGCACCGGGTCGCCGGAGATGTTGGAGGAAATCTGGCAAAAACAGGCACGAAACTGATACGCATACAATCTGCCAGGCAACGAACAGGAGGAAGATAGAATATGGATCTAGGAATATCAGGAAAAAAAGGAATAGTGGGCGGGGCCAGTTCTGGCCTGGGAAGGGCATGTGCGACGGCCCTGGCGCGGGAAGGTGTTGAGCTGGTCATCGTTGCCCGCACCGAGGCTAACATAAAAGCTGCCGCTGAGGAAATAAGTTCTGCTACAGGTACCAAGGTGATTCCTGTCGCCGCTGATATAAATAGCGATGAAGGGCGTGCTGCTGTGCTGAAGGCTTGCCCTGAACCAGACATAATCGTCAACAACTCGGGTGGACCGCCGACGGGAAATTTTCGCGACTGGGACCGTGCGGCATGGCTTGATGCCATCAATAACAACATGCTGGGCGCCATCTTTATGATCAAGGAGACGGTCGACGGTATGATCGAGAGGAAATTCGGCAGGATCGTCAATATTACCTCCAGTGCGGTAAAGGCTCCAATAGGCATTCTAGGCTTATCAAACAGTGCGAGAGCTGGTTTGACGGGTTTTGTCGCAGGAACGTCTCGAGAAGTCGCAAAGCACAATGTAACAATAAATAATCTGTTACCTGGTGATTTTGAAACCGAGAGACATACGTCAAACACTAAAGCGATGGCTGAGCGACAGGGACGAACTTATGAGGAAATGAAAACAATCCGAACCGCTGCCGTTGCTGCAGGAAGGTTTGGCGACCCTGCAGAGCTGGCTGATTTTTGTGCCTATCTATGCAGCGACCAGGCCGGATTTATAACCGCTCAAAATCTGCTGATTGACGGCGGTAAATACCCTGGCACTTTTTAGGTGCCGATAAGGTGTTGGCGTTAGAGGATGTCACAGGGAGATTCCCTGGGCTGTAAACCATGCCGTGTCAGACCATTGCGGTGACCGGCGTTCACTGAAGAGGAGGAGTGTCAGGACGGAGTATTTCATTACAGGAGGTGTTTAAGGATTGTCTCCTTCAACGTCGAAGGCGGCAACTCAATTCACCTCACCCTTAATCTCAATTTGCAGGAGGAACGGAAATGAAAGTTCGCATTAAAAAAATTTCAGTCTTGTTTACCACCCTGTTGGTTGTTCTCGGCATCAGTTTCAGCGCCCTGGCAGCCGGCAAAGTCCGCATCGCTCTAGGCGATGTCGCCTCAGTCGAAACCCTCTGCTTTCTTGTCGCCCTTGATCGAGCCAAAGATCGTGGCTTGGACTACGAAATGACGGCGTTTGCCAAAGAGCAACTGGCCATTCAGGCCGTTATGGGCAATCAGATGGATATCGCAGTAGGTACACCGTACGCGATAATCCAGAAAAGTAAGGTTCCTATTCGGAACTTCTTCCAGTTGAGTAAACTGGTCTTCTTCCCAGTGGCCGACATAAAATATAAGAGCTGGCAGGATTTGGATGGTGAACCGTTTACCTTCCATGCTCGCGGTACAGGAACTGAGGCTATCGGCGACATTATTGTCAAGCGTGAGGGAATTACCCTTGGGCAGCGCAGCTATGTTCCCGGCTCTGAAAACAGAATCATCGGTATGATGAATGGCCAGATCAATGCAACCATCGTCGATCTGTCCAATAAAAACATCCTGATGGCCAAAGCCGGAGATAAATTTCATGTGCTGCCGGGAATCACCGATCCGGCAAGTGATGAAGTCCTGTTTGCCGACTTGGACTGGTTGAAGGAAAACGAGGAAAGTGTTGCGATACTTGTCGAAGAACTCCTCCGCACCTGGCAGGAGATGACCAAGGATCCGACGATCATAGAAAAGGAGCGTGCAGCGAGAAACCTATTGTCCGATCTACCCAAAGAACTGTTAACGGAAGTTGATGCCTATTATGTCGAAGCTGTCGAAGGTGGTCTTTATGATCCCATGGGCGGTGGCGTAGAGGCGGCAAAGGCTGACTTTGCATTCTATGTAGACGCCGGACAGATGGTAGGTCCTGCAGCTGATCTGAAGGTTGAGGATTACTGGTATCTCGAACCACTGGACGCAGCAAAAGCGAAACTAGGCGTTAAGTAATCAATAGTCTCCGGTCGCCTGAAATTTTTTCCTAACAGGCGACCGGATTGTCTTTAGCACCTTGAATTTTTTCATTAACAGGGAACATCCATGTCGTCCTTTCTCATTCATCCATTGACCTTAAGACTCGTGTCGGTAGTCATTGCTTTCGGTACCTGGGAATATCTGGGGCGTATACCAATCAGTCCAGCCTTCCCGACTTTTCTGGAAACCATGTCCGCTCTCTGGGGTATGTTAATGGACGGCTCGATGATTTCGGTCTACCCGGCAACATTTCAGCCCCTTTTAATCGGGCTTATAATTTCATCAATACTCGGTATCGCCTGTGGTGTGTTCATGGGACTTAACCATAAAGCCGAGTGGTTTGGCGCACCGGTATTTATCGTCCTGCAGTCTGCCCCGCTGGCGGCCTTGATTCCTCTGCTGACCTTTGCCTATGGCATCGGGCTGACATCAAAAATTATAACCGTCTGCATCATGTCGATGCCGGTAATCGTCTTAAATGCCTATACTGCGGTACGCCACACGCCGACGTCGATGATCGAGATGGGAGAGTCCTACCTCGGCAGCCGCCGTCAGATTATTATGAAGATTATCATTCCAGCAGCAAGCCCTATTATTTATGCGGGGCTGCGCCTGGGGGCCGCCATGGGATTTATTGGGGCGATCCTCGCAGAGCTTCTGATTACTCCCACCGGAATCGGTGATTTAATCACCTATAATCAATCCATAGCCGAGTATGACAAGATGTATGCCGCCATCTTCTCTATCATGGTGTTTGCCGTACTTTTTATCGAAATTCTAGAACGTACTGAATATATATTTTTCAGGCCTGACAAGAGGGTAACCCAATGAGTGCTGCTGCAGAAACTGTTTCCGATAATGCTCAACAAATCGCCGTAGAGGTTGATAACGTCACCAAGATTTATCCGGGCGGGGTTGAAGCGTTAAATGATATGACAATTCATTTTCCCAAAGGAGAACTAACTTCACTGCTGGGTCCCTCAGGTTGTGGTAAAACAACATTGTTAAAGATAATCGCAGGTCTGCTAAAACCGACGGCCGGAAAGGTTAAGGTAAACGGTGTGGATGTTACCGGGCCTGGTAAAGAGCGAGCCTTCGTCTTTCAGGATTTTGCCTTGATGCCCTGGGCCTCGGTAATCCGCAATGCCGCCTTCGGCCTGGAATTACAGGGTATGAATAAATCCGAACGCGAGGCGATCGCCGAGAAGTATATCGATATCGTCGGCTTGAAGGGGTATGAAAATCTCTATCCCCATGAACTTTCCGGTGGTATGCGCCAGCGTGTTGGGCTGGCGCGTGCACTCGCGGTCAACGCCGAGGTTCTGTTGATGGACGAGCCATTTTCGGCGGTTGATGAGCAAACCCGAAGAAAATTTCAGGAAGATATTCTGGAAGTTGTAGATGATGAGCAAAAGACGTTTATTTTTGTTACCCACTCAATCGAAGAGGCGGTATACGTCTCCCAGAGTATCGCCTTGCTGCTGCCGCGGCCGAGTCGTGTTTCTGAGATCATCAGACCTGATATCCGCCGTGACATCTCCCCGGATGCTATCCGGCGTGATCCCGTCTATCTCGATATCGTCGAACGAATATGGCAGGGTCTGCGGACCTATGTGGAATAGGAGGAAGGGAAAAAATGAAAATTTTTGGCATCAAAATTCCGATGATGGCCTCGCTGATCCTCTGGGCAATTCTCTGGGAAATCGTTGGCCAGTTGGAACTGTCGATACTCCTGCCGCCTTTCAGCCATATCCTGATCAGGATGGTCGAGATTGTGCCCACAGCGACGTTCATGAACGCCCTGTGGATAACGGCTAAATGTTTTCTGATCGGTACTGCAATTGCGATCGTCGTTGGCATACCGATCGGAGTTCTAATGGGGCGTTCGATCGTCATTGACCGTATGTTGCTGCCCTGGGTCAATATGTTTCTCAGCGCTCCCTTAACAGCCCTTGTGCCTGTGTTGATGACCCTGTTCGGTTTTGGTACAAAAACTATTATTCTCACCACGGTGTTGTTTGCCATCTGGATTATCGTCCTTGATGCCCGTGCCGGAGTGAAAAATATTACCCCGTCACTGGTGGAGATGACCAAATCATTCCAGGCCAACTTCTGGCAGGCTTTCACCAAGGTGTATCTCTGGGCGGCGATGCCGGAAATTCTGGCGGGCATTCGCCTGGGCTGTATCCGTTCGATAAAAGGCGTCATTATCGGACAGCTACTGGTATCCGTTGTCGGCTTTGGTCGATTGTTCGAGCTTTATTCAGCTAACTTTTTAATGGAGCATATGTGGGCTTTGTTGTTCGTTCTTTTCTTCTTCGCCTTTCTCATTGCCGAAGGGCTTGGGGTTCTGGAACGGAAATTTGAATACTATGCCGCCTCGCGTAACTAACGTTCAGTATTGAAAAAAGTGGAGATTGAGTCCATGGATAACAAGTATTTGCAGGATGATAAGTGGTGGGTAAGCCCCTATAATTTTGTCGACGAGGTAACCTCTGAGTTTGACCTGCCGGCGAAGGTGGAAATTCATGATGCAACCCTTCGTGACGGGGAGCAGACCCCCGGTGTGGTGTTCAGAAAAGAGGATAAAATAAGGATTGCCGAGAAACTTGACGCCGTCGGGGTGGAGCGAATCGAGGCAGGCATGCCGGCAGTTTCCCAGGAGGATTTTGATGCTATAAAGGCGATCAGTAAATTGGGCCTGAAAGCAAAGATATTCACCTTTGCCCGCGCCCTCCCCGTTGATATCGATAAGGCCATAGACTGTGGAGCCGATGGGGTAATTATCGAGATTCCAATCGGTTACCCAAAGCTGAAGTATCAGTTCGGCTGGACCTGGGAGGATGTCTTTCGAAAGAGTATCGATTGTATCAACTACGCCCGTGAAAAAGGCATGTATGCGGTCTATTTCCCTTACGATACGACGAGAGCCCGGGATGAAGATCTCACCAACCTGCTCAAAGGGATAATGAAAGAATCGCCGCCCGACTCGATCGGCGTGGTCGATACCATGGGGTGTGCTCTGCCCGAGGCTATTAAGTACATGGTCAGAAAGGTAAAAGGACTCACCGGTTTACCTGTTGAAATACACACTCATAACGATTTCGGTATGGGAGTGGCCACAGAGCTTGCCGCCGTCACTGCAGGCGCTGAAGTGGTTCATTCATGTGTCAGCGGACTGGGGGAGAGAACCGGCAACGCCGCCCTTGAAGAACTGATGGTGGGGCTTGAAATCCTGCTGGGTTATGAGACAAATTATAAATTTGATGAAATTTTGTCACTCTGTTCTCTTGCCGAAGAATTATCAGGGGTAAAGCCGGCCACCAACAAACCGATTATCGGCAGAGGCAATTACACCAGAGAATCGGGTATCGGTGTTGATATGGTGATGAAAAAGCCTCTTTCCATGTTCGCCACTGCACCACAGTTTTTTGGTCGGGAAGGTGAGGTGGTGTTGGGCAAAAAAAGTGGTAAGGCATCAATCACCTATCAGCTCGAGAAATTTGGTATTGAAAATGTCAGTGATGAACAAATAGCGGAGATCCTCGCAGAAGTTAAAACCAGGGGGGCTGAAAAGAAGTCGTTGTTGACTGATGACGAATTTAAAGAAATCGCCAGTCAAAAGATAGGCTGACAACTCTCTGTTTAATGTGTTACTGGATTATAGCTAATTCCCCAACTCACCTTTAACAAATGGAAACGATGAAAGAAAAGAAAATGACCGGCGTTATGACGCCGATTTTAACGCCATTTAATGACGATTTGAGCTTTGCACCTGACTTGTACCTCGATCAGGCAAAATGGCTGCTTGATCAGGGTATTCATTTTATATCGCCTTTTGGCACTACCGGCGAGGCGCTCAGCATGACCATAGCCGAGCGCTTAACAGCCGTCGATGCACTTATCAAAGGTGGAATTGATCCTGCGGTGTTGATGCCCGGGACCGGCCTTTGTAATCT
>CAJQNS010000153.1 GCA_905479735.1 uncultured Desulfofustis sp. | reverse complement strand
TTCATCGCCTTGTTTGCCATCATCTGGTACCCGCTCAAACGGCTGTTCAAAAAAAAGAAGAAGCAAAGTCAGGAAACGGAGCAATAGAGAAGTACTCACTTGGACTGGGTATTTCTTCTCATAGGCTCTGTCTGCTTTGTTGAGCTCTTCATCCGTCTGGATTCTCTTCGCCAGATACGGGCTTTGACAGACATCCTCACCAAAGTGGCTAGAGTCATACGATCCCCGGGGATATCCGATCACTGGAAGGAAAAGATACTGCCGAGTTATGCCCTGGCGCTATTTAAACAATCCCTGTTAATTTTTGTAATTCTTGTAGTTTGCTTCCTGATCTTTCCGCTTCTCGGTCTGATCTCACACTTCCTCGGCGGTGATTTCATTGCCCAGTCAACCTCTGTCCTGGGCATTGCAGCGACTACCTGCATGGCTGGCTGCTACGCCTTCATAAGATCGAAAGCATCACACCCTTCCAGTGACTACGGTCCTGGCTCAAAAATTCTGCACCGGATAGCACTGGGAACTCCATTTGTCGGCGAGGCTCTGTTTGATATCGAGAAATCGCTATATGGCTCGAAATCAAGAGACGTGAATGAAGAGAACCATGTGTTCGTCTCCGGCCTCGCCCGGGCCGGAACCACGATTCTGATGCGGCGGCTCTACGAAAGCGGACAGTTCGGCTCTTTGACCTACAGGGATATGCCCTTCGTACTGGCGCCAAATCTGTGGAGCAAGATGAGCAGCCCATCCTTAAAAGATAAAGAGCTGGAAGAGAGGGCCCACGGTGACGGGATAATGGTCGATTATGACAGCCCGGAGGCACTGGAAGAAGTCTTCTGGAAAGCTCGATGCGGGGCGGACTATATTCAAAACGATTCGTTAATACCTATGGCAGCTTCGGAAGAAATCATCGATGACTTTCGTACCTACGTGTCCCTGATCCTGCATAAAATTGACAACAATCGTTATTTATCGAAAAACAACAATAATATCCTGCGTCTTGGATCTCTGGTCGAGGCCTTTCCTCAGGCCACGATTCTGATTCCATTCAGGCAGCCGCAACAGCAGGCTTATTCTCTGCTGCGGCAGCATCGAATGTTCAATCAACGGCACGCCGAAGATACATTCTCAAGAACCTATATGAGCTGGCTGGCTCATCATGAATTTGGCTCGGATCACCGGCCCTTCAGATTCGCTGAGCAACCAGCTGGTGCGAGGGATACAGATACAATGGATTATTGGCTCGAGGCCTGGATTCAGGCCTACACGTATCTCCTGGCCCACCTGCCTGAGCAGGCGATTCCGGTATGCTACGAAACACTGTGCAACAGCGATTCGGGTACCTGGGAGCAATTGCAGGACTGGCTGGCCTTGCCAGCCAGCAAGGGGGATGAAACTTTCACGAAGGCCCCTGACAATGACAGTGCATGTTCGCCTGTGCTGTTGGATCAGGCCGGAGAACTCTATTCTCGATTGTGTGCCAAAGCCATTGGCTCAGAGCAATAATCCTGACCGTCACGATCCCATTCACAGGTTGTATTTCATAAAATCCTGGTGCTCACCGCTCACAGAGATTCAGCAAGGTAGCGCAGATAGGTGTGGTCGGTACCGCAGCAGCCGCCTAAAATTTTAACCCCATATTCTTTGTTGAGCTGCAACATCTCTCTGCCCCAGTCTGACAGGGGATCCTGCTGAAGTGCTTCAGCCCCATCAAGCTGGGCATGATCTTTCGAAGAGGAATTGGCCTGGATGCCGATCAGTCGACTAAACAGAGTGGGTGGCTGCTGATCGGCCCTGATAAAAGTTGGATAGACACAATTAGCCATGTAGCCTGCCGGAGGTCGTGCTGCCTCCTGGTCTATGATATCGACGGCTTCTGCCAGTGGGGTAGCGTCGAGCACCCTAGCTGTGCGGTCGATAACAAAACTGATCACATAGGGTTTGGTAGTTCTTCCCAGCCGGTCCGCCATACCCAGCGACTCACTAACTGCCGGCATGGTCTGGGCGATGATCACCTCCGCCTCCGTCGCCGCCAGCTGATCTATCTGCCAGCCATGAACCTCTGCCGACTCCTCTCTGCCGAGTGCCGCTTCGGGCGAATAGCAATCGTTTCTAGGCGCCAACAGCGCCCCTGCAATGATTGGTGAAGCCGCTGAACTATACCGGTCTCTGAGCCCTCTCATAAATTCCACGGCGTCGTGATTAATCGAGTGCGGCACGCCGGCCTCTTCGATGCGAACCCTGTCAACCCGCCAGGTTGGGGCGCAGAGAAGAAGCGGGAATTTCCCCTTGCGGGCCACCTCGATGTAGCTGAGGTAGATCTCTTCCAGCCGCTGCCTGCCGTTTTGGTTATAGATCAGCGGTGTATTAAAAAGCGTCGGGTGAAGTTCTACGTCGGGCAGTCTGCGCAATCTTTCGGAGACCGCACATTCACTCAGTATGGTGTTGTGTTTTTTGAGAAGCGTAGAAAAAGTCATGAGAGCCCTTTGGTGAAAGATTGAAAAAGGATCAGAGGCAACGATAACAATCCATTGCTAATCATCAAGTGGGGATATCCGGGTGCTGATTGAAACCTCTTGCTGATCTCGAGGAAGAATGGGGAGATGGGCTGTTCAACGGGGACAAATGGATAGAAAGTCTATCCAGGTTTCTGATGGCCCAGGTTGCCGTTATTCGATTTCACGGATTCGGCAGTAGGTCTCTCTGGTGAAAAATACCATGACAACCGCCAGAGCAGTACTGACAAGCAGCCAGACAAAGGCTGAGAAATAAGCCGCCTGATTGTAGACCCTGGCCCCCTCGACCAGCGTGCCCTGCCAGTGTGAATCGAGGATTTTTCCAAGCACCGGCTGCATGATGGCGGCCACACCCAGCACCGACATATTGACCACTCCGCCAACCAGTCCTGCTGCACCGGGATGATTCACCTCCCGGGCAGCGGCAAAGCCGATGATCAGAGCACCGCTGGTAAAGCCAATCGCCGCCAGGAGCGGAAACAGCATGATATGCGGCAGGGGAACAAACAGGAAAATCGCCCAGAACAGCGCCGTGCCGATGGAGAGTATCAGGTAAGGCAATTTTCTTCGGCCCAGCCGGTCCGACAACATGCCGACAATCGGCCCGCTGAAGGCAAAGGACAGCAGCATTGTGGAGGTGAGCAAGGCAGCCTGGGAGGTCTCGAGATCATAAATCTGGGTCAGATAGGGAACCCCCCAGAGACCCGCAAAAACGAGCACCGGCGCAGTTGACAAACCACCGGCAAAAAAGAGCAGCCAGGTATCCTTCTGTGAGAGCACCGTTTTCAGTGCGGCCCCTGCGGGCAGGCTGCCGTTGTCCTGGACGACTGAATGGGCATAGCTTTTATAGCCATAGTCTGCAGGATCATCACGCACCACAGCCCAGGTGGCGACCCCGAGCGCCAGGGTGAGAAAGCCGCTCACTCCCATGGCCAATCTCCAGCCGAACAATTCTACTCCCAACGCCAGAGGAACCCCGGCCAGGATGCCCCCGAAATTGCCAAGCAGCAGGGCGACGCCGGTTACCGTTGCAAACCTGTTGGCAGGAAACCAGTGTCCGGCCAACTTCATGCAGGTGACCCAGGCCACCGCCACCGAGGCTCCGACCAGAAACCTGCCGATATAGGCCAGCCAGAGCGATCCGCCAAAACTGAAAATGAGGATGCCGACGGCCGCGGTCAGACAGGCTATCGAGGCAAGTTTTCGGGCCCCGATCTGATCGACCAGCAGGCCGGTCGGTATCTGCATGGCAGCATAGGAGTAGAAGTACATGGCCGAGAGGTTGCCCAGCAGCGCGCCCCCCAGATCAAAATCGCGCATCAGGTCATCGGCAATCACCGCCGGTGCCATACGTTGAAAATAGCCTATGCAATAGAGGGCGGCCACGAATCCCCAGATCAGCCAGGCCAGCCAGAAGGGTCCGTAAGATTTAGCAGTTTGTTCCATGAATCAGAGTTTTTCGTTCAGTTTATCTGTCAAAAGGCGGCGACCGCCTTGAGCAGGTCAGCATTTTTAAATGCGTTACTGTGGTAGTAGTTGCCACCCATCGCCTCTGCCAAAGCACGCATCGACTGAGAAGGATCTCTCAGGGGCCGGGTCTCTATCACCAATGAGGATATCTCGTCGCTGCCGATCAAGGCGCCGATGCTGAGCAGTTCATCAACGATTTTGCTCTGCGGCAGGTTCTCATCGTAAGCGACATTTGCCTCACCGTCGGAGAGTACCACCATCAGCGGCCTGATGTCCCGATCTTTCCTGCGCTCTGTTTTGATTAACTGCCAGCCCTTCATCAGCCCATGGGCAAACGGTGTGGCTCCGCCCACCGGCAGCGATCTGAGGCATTTCTGAGCCAGTGGAAGGCTCGAGGTAGGCTGCAGTACAATCTCGGCAGACTCATCATAAAAAGAAACCAGCCCGACCCGGAACCGTTTCTGATAGGCCTTGGTCAGGATACCGAGGATAGTACCTTTGGCAGCCTTGATTCTGGCCTGGGCCCCATCCTCTCCCATAGACTCTGATGAATCCACCACAAAGATGATCAGTGACCGGATCTGGCGTTGATAAATTTTTTTGTGCAGGTCGGCGGCTGATATGGAAAAATCTTTCAGTTCGCCGCCTCCTGCCGCCTGCCTGAGCAGGGCTGAACGAATGGTGGCATCGGCCGCCAAATCATAGGAGCGCTCAGCTTCCTCGACCGGTGCCGCCTTTATATAACGGCCATTGACAGACTGAGAACGAATGGTTTTGGCCCGACCACGGAACTTGCCGTTGATCTCCAGGGAATCAAGATTGAGATCTTCCACACAGATCAGTGAGTCCGGCTCAAAGACGACTTTTTTTTTTCGGCCAGGAAAGTAAAGAGCATGCCGACGTTGGAAGCCGCCGTCGCCCCCGGCACCTGTTCGGCGATATCATCCCAGTCATCCGGAACGCCCTCCCCTGCTGCCATCTCCACCACTGCCTGCTCCTGGTTGAGCACCTTTTTGAAGATCTCCTCAAGCTCTTCTTCAACCTGCTCGCCGGTGGCAAAAGAGAGGGTGGTAATTCGATGGGGCAGCACAAAGCGGGCCGCTTCAATAACATGTTCGGGCCCCACTACAGCACGCTCGAGAAAGGCGGCCAGAGCCCTGGCTGCCTTGATAATGGCGATCTCGGCCCGGTGTCCCTGGGCCCGCACCTCGGTTGACAAAGCTACCGCCATCTCGACCATATCCCCTGGTATCTCGACGTTTTGAAGTGCAGCTCTGGCAGCCCCAATCTGATCGGAGAGCAGCGTCTCGTCTTCCTCATAGCCATCGATAAAACGCTGGGGGTTGGTATCGAACTCAATCCGACGATCGACGATAAGGCGACGCTGCAGTGGATTTTCCACTCCGCTGACAGATAGACTCAAACCAAAACGGTCGAGGAACTGCGGGCGTAACTCACCTTCCTCGGGATTCATGGTGCCGATCAACATGAAGCGTGACGGATGGAAATAGGAAATGGATTCCCTCTCAACGTTGTTGATCCCCGATGCGGCGGCATCGAGCAGAATGTCGACGAGGTGGTCATCGAGCAGATTGACCTCATCGACATAGAGAATGCCTCGATTGGCAGAAGCAAGCAGGCCGGGTTCAAACCTTCTGGTGCCGGTTTTAAGCACCTGCTCGATATGCAGGGTACCAACCACCCGGTCCTCAGTGGCGCTTAACGGTAGTTCAACCAGCGGCATAGGCCGCATCTCGGTTTCAAAGGTTCGTCCAGACCGGTAGCTGTCGGCGCATGAAGAGCAGAGATTGTCAACCTCGTCGGGAGCACAATTGTAGGGGCAGTCTTTGACCACCTCGATCTGGGGAAGTACCCGGGCAAGAGCCCGGACCGCAGTCGATTTGCCGGTGCCCTTTTGACCGCTGACAAGAATTCCACCGATAGCCGGGTCGACTGCATTGAGAAGCAGGCCGGTCTTCAACTTTTCCTGGCCAACGAGTGCACTGAAGGGAAATATCTGGCGTTCCATGCTGAATTCCGATTGCAATAAACTGGATTCTGGTAAGACCACCCTGTATAGCATAGTGGGAAAACTATTACGAGAACAATCAAAAATGGTTCCGGTCACCACGGGAAAAGATTATACTGCGCTTCACACTCTTACTGCAGTGCCTACTTCGACCTGTTGCTGATGGTGGTTCAGCCCCCACCTAAACCGCACGAGGAAGACAATGAAAGTTATCATGGATCTCACCGTTTCCCCTTTTGGAGTCGGCTTGTCGGTTTCCGAATATATCGCCGCCTGCCACAAGATTTTCGACGAGGCAGGTTTGAAGACCAATCTGCATGCCTACGGGACCAATATCGAAGGGGACTGGGACGAAGTCTTCGCGGCGGTAAAAAAATGCCATGAAACCCTGCATCAGATGGGGGTACCGAGACTGACCAGTTCGCTCAAGGTGGGTACCCGGACCGACAGGGAGCAGACCATGGCTGATAAGGTTGACAGCGTAAAAACCAAACTGCAGTCCTGAATGGAACATGATGGCCACCCGGCCTCGGGTAGATTTTCCCTGCCCCTGAGACGCTCCAGTTTTTGGGTCTACCGGTTGCCTTCTCCGTCGATCATGGATATTTTATGTATATACACATAAAGCTGTCTCCCCTGACAATCTTGTTGAGGAGGATCTTATGAAGATATCGAAAATTCTTCTTCCGGTGGATGGTTCGATCTATTCAGACAATGCGGTAGAACATGCCATCTATCTGGCCGGTCTCAGTGGTGCCCACGTGACCGCAGTATACTGTTATGAATGGCTCGGCGGGCTCACGGAAATCAACGACACGGTGATTGAGGAACTGAAGGCGAAGATGAGGCTGCAGGCCGAGTCGGTACTCGAGGCGGCCGGACGTAAATTGGCCGACAACAACATAACCTATGACACCAGACCTTTATCGGGAGCCCCCGGCACCATGCTCAGCAACCTGGCCAAATCCAGAGAGTTCGACCTGATCATCATGGGGTCCCACGGGCACAGCGATATCGCCGGACTGTTTTTGGGCAGTGTCACCCACAAGGTGCTCAACACCATTTACTGCCCGGTCCTGGTAGTGCCGGAGAACGCTTAAAAATAGATCTGCTCTATCAACAAATGTGGGCAGCAGTGTAAATAGCGACATAAGTTCAAGACGCCCAGCCAGGCAAGGAGCTGGCGGAGCAGCCTGGTAGCGCTGTGAGCAGGCACCGCAGCGAGTAACACAGCCTGCGGGGATGGATTCGACTTATGTCGTGATGTTTAGTGGGCGATTACGCCATCCTCAAGCTCTATGGTTCTCTGGGCGAGGTCCGCATATGCCGGTTCATGGGTGACCATGACAATCGCCAGTCCATCACCATGAAGTTCGGCCAGTAATTGCATGATCTGCTCACCGGTTTTCTTATCCAGACTGCCGGTCGGCTCATCGGCAAAGAGAATTTTCGATGATTTCACCAGAGCCCGGGCGATCGCCACCCGTTGCTGCTCCCCTCCCGAAAGGTTGCCCGGCAATCGTCTGGCTTTATCTGCCAGTCCAACCCGATCAAGACATTTCAGGGCCCGTTGCTCCAGTTGCCTGGATACCGGTGCCAGCGATCCCATGAAGGGCAGCAGGGTATTTTCGAGTACACTGAGATAGGGCAGCAGGTGGTGAAACTGAAAAATCACCGAAAAATCTGATTTTCTGATCGTATTGAGTTGTTTCTCCGCCGCCGAGGTCAGATCCGACCCTCGATAATTGAGTGCACCGCTATCTGGCTTGACGAGTGTGGAGAGCACATTGAGCAGGGTCGTCTTACCGGAACCGGATCTGCCGACAATAGCTACGTAATCCGCCTCTTCGAGCCTTATAGACACTCCCTTCAAAACTGGAACATCGGCGCCCTCTGAGGAAAAACTTTTCTGTATATTCACCGCTTCGAGCATCGTATCACCTTCTATCAAAGAGAAACCAGAGCCTGGGACGGCTCGATCGAACTGCCTTTCCAGGCTGGATAAAGCGCAGACAGGATGGTAATCAGTGGGAAGATCAGCGTGCAGACAACAAGTTGAGCGATCGAGAACACGGGACGCGCTACATCGGTGAGACTCAGGTACTCCAGAGCCTTCAGGCTGATTGCGTAGCCGGCCAGATAACCGATGCTGCCAGCGAGAAGGCCAATTATTCCAGCCTCCAGGCAGAAGATCAGAAAAATCCGTGATTGCCCGTAGCCGAGTGAACGCAGAATACCGATATCTTTCTTCCGCTCATTGACCGCCGAGAGCATGGAGATTCCAACCATTGCCGAGGCCGTGACCAGAATCACCAGGCTGATGGAAAGCGCCAGTTTCTGAACGAATCTGACCGAGGACATGCGCTGATTGACGACGTTCTGAAGAGCAATGACAGAGGTTTTCGGCAGATTGGTCTGAATCTGAGAGACGATATCCTCTATCGGGCAGCCGGCACAAAGCGCCGCCACTTCAAAAAAACTCACCGCTTCGGGCTGTCCTGCCAGCTGCTGGAGCTTCGACAGATCCATCAGAATGACGCTGTCATCATCACTGCCGGTCTCAAACAGTACACCTGAAATATTGAAGTGATGCCCCTGCAGCGTCAACGTATCACCGGTCCCGAGACCGAGTTTTCGAGCAGCCAGGGCACCGAGGAGAATCTGCTCGGGCTGTTGTGGAAATGCGCCATCCGTCGCCCAATAGCTTTTGATTCCCAGCTCCTCTTCCCATCGGACCCCAACTACCGCGATGGCTACCTCATCTATTTTGAACATATTGACCAGCTTCGGCGCCACTACGCTGATCCGATCATTGAGCTCTATCGATCTGATGGCAGTGGTTGTTTCTGCCTCCTGCAACTCCTTGACATCGAGCAGCATATCGCCCATATGAAAGCCGCCGTAGCTGACGCTGAGCGTCTCGGTCGAAGGCTTGACCACGATGTTGGCCCCAAATGCGGTAAGCTTCTTCTCCAGGCTGTGTCCCACCACCAGAGAGACCTGATAAAGGGCCACGATGGAGACCACACCGAGGAGGAATACCAGCAGCAGAAGCAGGGTCTTGGTCGGCTTCCTGCGCATGTTTTTCAGGGGAATGGTAACGATGTTCATGGCATCCCCTAAAAGTATCTGGCGCCAGGTATGACATCTGACGTCTTGATGACCAGTTGATCACCTATCACTTCTCGTTGCAGCGGTGCAGGATTGCAGCCACCCTCGACAACATTTATCCGGCTGGAGTGAAAACGTCTGCCGCAATTATTGCAGATCATGAAATCACCGTCCTGGGTATACCCCTTCTTGGCGGGAAAACAGACGTCACAAGCGTCGAAAGCGGCTCGGATGACGCCGTCATTACTTTTGACAACAAAAAAATTCACCGTGGTTCCACCCTGCTCATATTTAAAATAATGGGCATTTCCGTCATCTACCTTTTTGAGCGGGATCATAATTTTGCCGTCTACGTCCTTGACCTTCTTATGGGCCCCGAACAGTCCAAAAGCTGCCTGACCCTCATGAATCGAAACCATTGACATTACACCAACCATCAGCGCCATCAGCACCGTTGCCACTGCCTTGTTCATAATAAACTCCGTACTATTGGTTTTTAAAAATCTTGAAACTAGAACTGCAAAACAAGTGACAGGGGGTTCAAATCAGGAAGGTGCAATTACGCAGGTAAATCGGTATAGGTAATCCTGCAGGTGGAGACTCTGGTAGAAATCTATTGGAAGAGAGAGGCAGTTCCAGTGCATCCGACATAACCAGAAGCGGCGGCAGTTCAGTCGCAGTCTCGCAGCCGCCGACAGCGGCAGCGACCCCAACGTTGTCGACCGGTGAGTCGAAACAGAGCTTGCCTTCACAGCTGGGGCCCGGGTAAGGGCTGGAAGGTAATCCGGACTCGGTTGGAAGCATACCGGCATGATTCATACCCAGGCCTTCACAGCATGAAGGAATGGCACTCACCTCCTGATGCATATCGCAGTCCGGCTGACAGAGCATTTGTCCGGCACCAGCCACACCCAGAGTTGCAATTCCGACCACCAGCAGCATAAGCGTGAATTGTCGAGCCAGGGGTAAGAGGCTTTTATGAAATCGACCAACCATGCTGGATTTATACTACATTGTAGTAGGGGCAGTCAAGCCTATTACCTAGACAAAGCGGAAAATCTGAAGCCAATGAGAGTCTACCGATATGGACTAGCGGATTTATTTGATCTTTCCCTGCTAAGGTGAAGCCATATAGTCTCTAATTGAGATTGCCTGTGCCTTTATTAGATACCTTATCTTTTACCATGGTTTAAATCATCTATGGAGAGTTACGTGAATAGAGTAGTTACATAAGCTCTGATCCACTGTCATACCCCCTAAATTTTTCCCCCTGAAAAAAAGCTAAGACAATTGCAGGAAAGGCACAATTAATGCTTATTTTAGATGTTAGTGATGACGACTATATCAAGGTGAAAAAACATCATGAATTCGACTACCGATCATCGACAACTGTACAAAGCATTCAGGGATATTATCTCAGTCGTGCACTCTTCTATCCACCTTGAAGATGTGATGGATCTGGTTGCCTGGAAGGCCACTGAAATTCTAGGTGCAAAAGGCGCAATTCTCCGTCTGCTCAACATTGATACGGATGAACTCGAAATCAGTGCTTCCTATGGCATCAGCACAGAGTATCTGGCCAAAGGTCCAGTTTCACACCATCGGACGATTACCGATGTCTGCCGCCAGAAAAAAGTGATCATCATCGAAGAACTCCGCACTGATGCCCGGGTCCAATATCCCCAGGAAGCCTGGTCCGAGGGATACCGGTTTATTATTGACGTACCGCTTTCTGTCGCTGATGATGTGGTCGGCATCCTTCGATTATATTTCACCAAGGTACGTCATTTTTCCGAGATTGAACTCGACTGGATCATCGCCATTGCCGAGCAGTGCTCCTGTGCACTGGGCAAGGCACGACTGATTGACACCTATGAATTCAAATACCACGAGCTGGCGACTCAGACGGAAAAACTCTCTGCCCTTGGCCGGATGGCAGCCGGCATTGCCCATGAGATCAACAATCCGCTGGCGGGCGTTCTCTTATACAGCTCGAACATGATTAAAAAGGTCCCCAAGGGAGATGCTCTCGAAGAGGGGCTGCAGGTTATCATAGATGAAACCATTCGCTGTCGAAAGATTATTCAGGAGCTTCTCGAGTTTTCCAAGGGGCGGGAACCCACAAAGGTACCAACAAATATCAACGATATCATCGGCAAAGCATTGAATATACTAGAAAATGAATTTCTTCTCAACCGTATTGACATGGATAAGAGTCTGGCCCCTGACCTGCCTGATATCATGGCCGACGGCAGCCAGATGGAGCAGGTTTTCGTCAATCTGCTCCTTAATGCGGTGCAGGCCGTCCCGGAAGGGGGAACCATTCAGGTCAAGAGCAGTCTGAACCAACAGGAATCTTCCGTAAGTATCGAAGTGAAAGATAACGGACCAGGAATCGGCCGGAAAGAGCAGTCCAAAATATTCGAACCGTTTTTTTCGACCAAGCCCAACGGAACCGGACTGGGGCTCTCTGTCAGTTATGGTATTGTCCGCAATCATCAGGGAAACATCAGCGTGCATAGCCAACCGGGAGAAGGAACCCGCTTTCTTATCAATCTCCCCATTACCCAGCAAGAAAGCAGGGGATTGCATAGCGCCCTGGCGGGGACAGCGATCAATAAATGATGTCAACCGATCAGCCAAATATCCTTATTATTGACGATGAGGCCAGCATCTGCAAGGGATGCAGTCTGATACTCAGAGAACAAAATTGTTCTGTTTCAAGCCGGACAACTGGCAAAGACGGTCTGCGTGAAGCTTTGGCCGGCCGCTTCGATATCGTGCTTCTGGATATACGGCTGCCCGATATTGACGGGATGGCAATTCTTGCCAGCCTTCGCGAGAAAAAACCGGAAATCCAAGTGATTATGATGACCGGTTATTCTACGATTCAAAACGCTGTTGAGGCCATGAAAGGTGGAGCTTTCGATTACCTTGCCAAACCATTTACCGAAGATGAAATCGTCTTGGCTGTAAAAAAGGCGATTGAAGACAAACGGCTCAGGGATGAAAATACTCTGCTGCGCAAACAGCTTTTTGAGCGCTTTGATTTCAATAACATCGTCGGAGAGGATCAGGGTATTTTAGACATCTTCGAGCGCATCAAAAGAGTTGCTTCAACGGACAGTACAGTACTTATTACCGGGGAAAGCGGAACCGGCAAAGAACTGTTTGCGGGCGCCATTCATGTCCAGAGTTCACGGTCTGCCAACAGATACGTGACTTTAGACTGCAGTACATTGTCCTCGAGTCTTCTCGAGAGCGAGTTGTTCGGCCACGTAAAAGGGGCGTTCACCGACGCCACTTACGATAAAAAGGGAATTTTCAGTGTCGCCAATCACGGAACCCTGTTTCTGGACGAGTTGTCCAACCTGAATTTGGAGATTCAGAGCAAGCTCCTTCGGGTTATGGAGTCAGGCGAATATAAGCGGGTCGGTGACAGCAGCACCATAAAAACGGATGTGAGAATAATTGCCGCAACTAACAGGGATCTTTCAGAATTGGTATCCGAGGGGTCTTTCCGGGAAGATCTTTTCTATCGTTTAAACGTCTTCCCCATCCGTATACCTCCGCTCAGGGAAAGGAAGGAAGACATCCCCCGGCTTGCCTATCATTTCCTGCGCCTTTTCTGCAAAGAAACCGGCAAACGAATCGAAGGCTTTTCAGACGATGCCCTGGCCCTGTTGATCGATCATTCCTGGCCGGGAAACGTTCGGCAATTAAAAAACGCCGTGGAACGGCTGGTAATAATGGCAGACCATGGCTTCCTGGACAGGGAAACCCTCACGTCCCATATCCAGATTGATAATGGGTCCGACCTCTCCGCACCGAGCCATGTTCCAGAGACCTGGGAAGAGCTTAAATCGCTTAAGAAACATGTGCTGGAAAATGTTTTAGGTGAGGTGGAACAAAAATTCTTAGTAAAAGCTCTAACTGAATGTCAGGGCAATATCACCCATGCCGCTCAACAGGTTGGTATGCAAAGATCCAATTTCTCCACACTGATGAAAAAGCACGGGCTGTCGACAGACAATCTGTAAAATAGCCGTGCCCTGACAACTGCATTTGCTGTTGCTACTTCTATCCTGCATAACTTCTGGTAGGCATCCTTCAGCCGCATTATCCTCCATACGCCGCCGTATGTTTATTCATACACCAATAACCCGCTGAATTACGGACACTTTGATTGATAAATACTTTTGGGGCCGTATATAATTGTATACGCCAATCCTCATCGCAGCCCCAATATTACCCGTCATAAAGATTTGTAACTCTATGTTGTAACGTCTCATTTTTTTAATAATGACTGATTACTCCCGAAGATGGTCGAGACGGCACGGGAGTTGCTTCATAGAGGGCAAGATAGATAACCGTTGGCGGGCTGAACCTGCCGGCTGATAATCGGCCGCGACAAGGTCAATAATCAGAAACAGGCGAAATGCAGGAGGTGCAACCATGACATTATACCAAGCCAATCATACGACGGACCACGCTCCCCCTCATATTCTTGTCATGGAAGACGAAGAGACTGTAGCCAGAGGCCTTGAGATGGTGCTCGAGGAAGAAGGCTATAATGTCGACCTGGCATTCACTGGGGCTGGAGCTCTGGAAACATTTTCCAACAGCGATTTTGATCTGGTTATCGCCGATCTGCGTCTGCCGGACAGCGACGGCCTGGAAATTATCAAGATCGTCAAAGAACGCAGACCTGAAACAGAGATCGTGGTCATTACCGGTTACTCTTCAGTTTCTTCGGTAGTCGACGCAATGAAGATCGGGGTGGCTGACTACCTTCCCAAGCCGTTTACGGAAAGTGAAATAAAAGTCGCCATCGGCAACGCCCTAAACAAGGAAAGATTGACACCTCAGGAAAAAGTTGAACCGCCTCCGGAGATCACCGCGGATAAATTAATTCAGAAGCGGGAAGTGTTGCAGGTCCTGGATCGTACCAATTGGGATGTAGAGTTTGCCAGAAATCTGTTGGAAGGCGATTCAAGTGCTCTCAACTCATACGCTCTCTCTTGGGAAGCCAAAGCTGCGATCACCTCAGGGGATTTGAAATGGCTCAGGATAAATGTCGGAAAACTGACTGAAGAGCAGATGATATTTGTCAACAAGCGTCTGCAGAGAGAGGCCTGGTAGCACTGCCGAAAACCTCAGTCTGTCGCGGGTCAGCCAGGCCTGCGGCAGTGTTTCGGTAGAACTGAATAAAGCATCGATATAAAGACGGAGGCCGCTTATGCAGATTCAAGAAGCGTTGGATTTCCAAGATCCGTCCTGGCCTCAGGTTCTGATAATGGAAGATGAAGCAAGTGTTGCCAAAGGGTTGGGGATGGTTTTGAGCGAAGAGGGCTACCAGGTTGATCTGGCAATGACCGGACGCAGTGCCTTGGATAGCTTCAACCAGAAGATGTTTGATCTGCTGGTAGCCGATTTGCGGCTGCCGGACATCGATGGCATGGAAGTGATCAAGCAAGTAAAAAGACGGCGACCAGAAACAGAAGTACTTGTAATAACAGGGTATTCAACCGTAAATACAGCCGTGGAAGCAATGAAGCTCGGGGCCTTTGACTATTTAGCCAAACCGTTCACCGAAAACGAGTTTTTATCGGCAGTCAAGGGTGCCCTGGTGACAAAAGAGTTTTCGGCACCTGATTCAGCGGCGGTCGCTCTTGAATCTCTCCCTGAGGATTATCTCAGATTGACGGAGGTGATGAATCAGATCCGCCACACCTTTGCCGGTCAACAGCATGAGGTAATCACCATTCTGCAGAAGGTGCAGAACGCACTTGGCTATATCCCGACCGAGGCACTCCTGCAGATAGCTGACTTCACCCGTATGCCGGAGGCAGCCGTTTATGGGATAGTCACATTTTACGAGCGCTTCAGGCTCTTACCGGTCGGCCGCCATGTGGTGAAAGTGTGTCGGGGAACTGCCTGCCATGTAAAGGGTGCCGGCACTATCCTTAATGAATTAGAACATCGCTATAAGCTGTCGCCTGGGGAGACCAGCAAGGATCGCATGTTCACACTGGAGACGGTTGCCTGCTTCGGTTCATGCGCCATCGCACCGGTGATGGTTGTCGACGATAAAGTCTGCGCAGATATGGATCCTGACAAAGTTGGAAAAGTTTTGAACGACATAGCCCAAAATGACTCAAAAACTGATCTGCATTGACAGGAGAGGGAGAGAAGATGGATTACGCTGCCATCAAAGCGAATGCTGAACGGGAGTGGAAATGGCTGGAACAACTTCCCCAGCCTCTGATCCAGATAGGCACCGGAACCTGCGGCAAAGCGTCGGGGGCAAACAAGGTTTTGGAGAGTGTCCGAAAAACGCTGAAGGAGATCCAGGTGATGGCCAGAACCATGGAGGTGGGCTGCATAGGCATGTGCTACCTGGAGCCTCTGATGACCTTTCGCAAACACGGGAGTCCTCCAATTCTCTTCGGCAGCTTAACCCCGGAAAAGGCGGCCGACATCATCAGACGCTACCTGCTCGATGATGATCCCTGTCGAAAGTGGTGCATCTGTACACTTGGAGAGGAGCGAATCGAGGATATTCCACTCTTCGA
>CAJQNS010000152.1 GCA_905479735.1 uncultured Desulfofustis sp. | reverse complement strand
GAAGGTCCTTCGGTTCTGGAAGCGCAAGCATCCTTCACCGAAGACTGGAATTGGGCGGCAGGGCAGGTTCCTGAACTCAGCTGGGAAGTAGTTCCATCTAACGAAGGGGACAAACTGGTGTTGATTGTTCCGACGGGTCCGGCGGATGAACTCGAAACGGCAACCCTGATGTTTCTGCATGCAATTAATTCCGCGAAGACGCGCATATGGATTGCCAGCCCTTATTTTGTTCCGGACGAGAGCATCGTAACGGCCCTCCAGCTTGCCGGTTTACGCGGCGTGGATGTGCGTATCCTGATACCGGACAAGCCTGACCATTTGCTTGTGTACCTGGCGGCTTTTTCCTATTTTGATGAGGCGGGGAGTACGGGGGTGCGTTTTTTCCGTTATACCAAAGGGTTCTTGCACGAAAAAGTAATGCTCATCGATTACCAGGTGGGCACCGTTGGCACTGCCAATTTCGACAATCGGTCGTTCAGGCTGAATTTCGAGATTACGGCTGTAGTGATGGATCAGGAATTTGCCTTAACAATCGAGCAAATGTTTAACGAAGATTTTGAAAATTCACGAGAAATGCGGCCCGGTGAATTGGATGAAAAAGGCTTCTGGTTCAAGCTTGCTGTCAGGCTGGCACGGCTGACTGCTCCCGTTCAGTAACGTGTTGCCGATAGATAACTGCTAAGCGGGATTCGAGCGGATCAAAGTCTGTCCAACACCTAGATATCCTTGACCATTGCGGCTGAATTGCTGATTGACAATACGATAGATTCCCAGCATAGGTTTTCAGGTTGATAGGGATCGCCTGGAACTGATTGTTAACAGTTGACGACATGTCTTGTCAGCCCATGAGTTGCAATTCGCCTGCATTGACTGTTGATGGTTTGCTATGAGCGCCGACTTCTTTATTTGATTGTGGTATCCATGCCTCTGCTGGTCTACTTCTGGACAGGACGCCAAAGAGACGCAGCGTTGGAGGCCTTGAAGCAATGGCTTATAGCCAACAATGCGACACTGATCATATTCCTTTACCTGTTTATCGGGATCTCTGTTTTGAGTTCAGGACTTGGGGAATTAATACCGGAGTTACTCGAGGCAGTGTTTGAAACTGTCTCCTGATCCACCTTTGCCTTTATCCTTATAAGTAAAAACCTTCACCAATTAATTAAGACCGTGAGGGGGCGGACTCTGATTTCGGTAACCGTTTTACCTGCCAACCTTGATAGCATGGTACTATTCGGGCTATGCAAATCTGCGAATCATTGCCCGGAAAACCGCCCAGGCCGCAAAACCGACAACTACCCCCTGCAAACCTCCAATGGTTATGTCCAATGGCGTGTGAACTCTCAGAATTGGTCTGGCATAGCAGGGTGACAGCTGGCAGATAGTTATGGGGGGTTACACTAGCCTGTCATTTGAAATATTTCTGTAAATTACCCCTTTGTGGGTGAGTCTTTTCCCCCTTTCTTGGGGATTCAAACATCGGTTTTCTGCATTATATCTTCTCATAAATTACTTATACACTCCGAATCTTACCCGGAATAGGCTCGGGAAGGAGTGTAGAGCAATAGCGAAAAAATCATAAATGAGGAGAAAATCGTTATGAGTGAATTAGTTGTAATTGGATTTGAAGATGAAAACATGGCCTTTGAGATGCGTGCGGATCTTGCCAAACTTCAGAAGGAATACCTCATTGAGATGGAAGATGTTGTGGTGGTAACGAAGGATGATGGTGGCAAAGTGAAATTGCACCAGGCAACAAACCTCACCGCAGCCGGAGCGGTCGGAGGTTCTTTCTGGGGGATGTTAATCGGTATGATTTTTCTCAATCCACTGATTGGTGCAGCTGCTGGGGCAGGAGCCGGCGCCTTGTCGGGGAAATTTACTGATATCGGCATCAATGACAAATTTATGAAAGAGTTGTCGGCAACGTTTATGCCTGGAACTTCAGCACTTTTTGTTCTAGTAAAAAAATCTACGCCGGACAAGGTGTTGGACGCCTTAAAAAACTATAAAGGAAAGGTTCTGAAGACTTCTCTTACTGTTGACAAAGAAGATGCACTGCGCGCAGTGCTTGAAGGTGAAGATGGGGGGTAAATGATGAACCAGAGCAAGAAGGAAGGTGACATTCGTGACCGGTTTGCCATGAAGCTGCTGCTTACCGACAATACTGAACTAAATGACCAGGAGGTCCAGTATTTTAAAGAACACCCGGAGGAAATCGACGAGATCACTGCACCGGTCAACGTCCATAAATTTTTCCTCTGGTTCGGGTCGCTGCTTGGAATCGGCCTGGTGATTATTTCTAAACTCATAGAGATACAGACAGTGGTTTTCAGCCGTTCTATTCATTTCAAAGAAGTGTTGGTGTCCATCGTCTTCGAGATCGGTGTAGCCTTGATTGGCGGAGGAGTGACTGCCTACCTGCTTGGTATTCTGTTGAATAATCAGCAAAAGAAAGCGGTGGAATGGCGCCAACAGATAAGGGACAGAATCAGTCAGTCTGAAAAGTAATGAGAAACAGGTATCCCCACCGCCACTATCGCCGGTGGTGCTTCTACTCTCTGGTCCTTTGTCTGGTTCCCGATTCTTTATGGGCCGTCGATCTAGAGGGTGGATTACCCCAAGAAAATGAGCCTGTTGGCGCGCAACTTGCCTGGGCAGGCAGCACTGTGACGGCAGGATTCTTTTTTCGATATTAGAGGAATTGCTGATGACCAGCCATAGTTTCCGTAGTTTTGCAGATAACCAATTGAACAGAGGTGCAAAATGCCTGCTAATCATTCTTGCCGCAGCGTCGCTGTTGCTGCTTTCCTCGATCTACGTTCAAGCAGCGGAAGAAGAGCCGACAGATCAACAAGCCGAGTCTGCAGAAGCCTCGCCTTTAGTCACTTCGGTCCCGGATCTTGCCGAGATTGTTCCATTGGAAGCGAAGCTTGCCGGTCGAGTAAAAGACCTTGAGAAACAATTACTGATAGGCCTCGATGGCGAGCTTCTGGAAAAGAGCTACGTTGAGCTTGAATCCGCGCTGTCTGAGCTCGAAGTTAAGCTTGAAACCCTTAATCAAACAGAACAATACAAATACAATAAACTTGTCGATCTGCGGGAACTGCTCAAGAAAAAAAGTGACACGATTGAACTCGTCAACAAACCGTTATCTCAGGCGATTCGGAATCTGGGTGCGTTGAGAAAAGAATGGCAGACCGAGGAAGTGAGGTGGAATGAGTGGCAAGCAGCGTTTTTAAAAGAAGGTGAATTTGAACAACTCAGATCCATTTTCGAACGGGCGTCTGTATCTATCAATAACGCTCTTGACTTGATCTTTTCGAGGCTTGACTCCTTGCTGGCCGTGCAGGAGCGAGCCGGAGAGATTGAGCAAAAAATTGACACGCTTTATGGAGACGTCAATACTCTGATCGATGAAGAGCGGCGTATTACCCTGTTTAACGATACGCCACCGATGTTTTCCAAAAAATATGTGGCCCAGCTCAGAAATAGCAGCCTTTGGCAAGAAGTGCTCAACGAAGCGAGGTCGCTTTCCTTGACTGACAGGGATACTTTCGATCAGTATGGTTGGATCATCGTTCTCCAGACTTTTCTGACCTTCATCTTGGTTTTTTCGATACAAAAGAGAAAAGAACACTTTCAGGATACGGAGCGCTGGCAGTTTTTTGCCATGTTCCCCTATACTTCCGGGATTTTCCTGGGCTATATGGCATGCGCCCTGATCTATGAATACTATGGTGTGCCAAGTTCCTGGAATCTTATCGTCACCATAATCGGCGGAGTATCCTTTGCCCGCTTGATGAAAGGCATCGTCGATGAGGACTGGAAGCTATGGTTTATTTACGGCCTTGTCGCCACCTTGCTGATCACGAGATTACTCGATTTCCTGAGTGTTCCAATCCCAGTATTTCGTCTTTATATATGTTTTGCCGCTCTGGTCGGATTGATCTATTGCCAACATTTTGCCAGGAAGTTGAAAAAACAAAAGAAAACCGATGCTTATTACTGGTTGCTTTGTATAGGGGCATGGTTCTTCCTGATCGTCGTTTTCATTGAAATATGGGGAGGGAAATCACTTGCTTCGTACCTCTTCGTATCTTTGGTTAAATCACTTGCCACGACACTTGTATTCATCTTCATCATGTATATGTTACGCGGATTTTTTGAGTGGCTGTTCAATACTCCTTTTCTGAGAAGATCGACGGCGTTGAGCGATGGTGAAACTGACAGTATCATCATCAGGCTCGGCCGTTTTGCTGATGCCCTCATTGTACTGCTGATAATTATACCCGCCACATTGATGTTCTGGGGGGTGTATGAGAGCCTTGCAGAAGCCACAAAAGGAGTACTGAACTTTGGCTTCAATATCGGCGCTAATCGCTTTACTATTGGTCTATTGGCGATTTCCGCATCGATTTTGTATGGATCGTTTCTGATCTCATGGTTCGTCCAAAAGCTGCTGATTGATGAATTGCTTTTTAAGCACCGCATGGAAAAGGAGGCCCGCATTTCCATAGCCAGACTGATACACTATTTCATTGTTGTTGTCGGTTTTGTCTTAGCTATTTCGGCGCTTGGCATTGAGATTACCAAACTCACGATCATGGTCAGTGCCTTGGGAGTCGGCATTGGTTTTGGACTCCAGAGTATCGTCAATAATTTTGTCAGTGGCCTTATTCTCCTCTTTGAACAGCCGATCAGGATGGGCGATCTGGTAGAGATTAATGGCATGTGGGCGGAAATCAAGCATATCGGCATCCGCGCAACGGTTGTCCGTAATTTTGATCATGCCGACATCATTATTCCTAATGCCGACCTGGTCTCAAACCAGGTAACCAACTGGACACTCGGTGACCGCCAAGCCCGGCTGATTATAGCGGTGGGGGTCGCTTATGGCTCAGATGTTGATCTGGTGATAGAAACTCTTATCGGATGTGCAGTGGACAATTCCCACGTTAATCAAAATCTTTCGCCTCAAGCATTCTTTCTCAATTTTGGAGATAGTACACTTGATTTTGAGCTGCGTGTTTTTGTTCCAGCAAGCATGCGCATACCAATCCGCAGCGAGTTGCACAAGGAGATTGACAAGCGCTTCCGAGAAAAAGATATCACCATTGCCTTTCCACAACGGGATCTGCATTTACCTGGCTTGGATACAAACAAAGCACAGGACATCATCTATGACCAGCAAGAACCCATCGATGGCCTGCAGGGCCCGGCATGATTATGCGGCAGTGTGAGCAATAAATCTAATTTAGGTGAGGATTGTATGAACAAGACATGTCATCGCTGCATTCTGATGTTATGTGCACTGTTTCTGTTGTTGCCGATAGCAACGATGGCAGACGATAAAGAAACTGCAGTGCAGGAACAGCGTATCCTCGACGCCGACAAGGCAGCCGAGCAGGCTGATGAAGTGGTTGCCGAGGTGAGCAAGCAGCAAAAAAAACTCCTCGCCACCTGGCTGCATTTGCTCGATTCAGGCGAGGACACGGATGACATCGCTGCAAGTGTTTTGACCTATGCACCTAAAGTACCTGCCGATCTGGCCCGGATCTTACAATCAACTGCAGGAGAGGGAAAATCTGTCAGCTTTCTGGCTGTACTCTGGCGCACCGTTCTGGCCATCGGTCTTGCTTATCTGGCCGTCAGAGCGTTGCTGGCACTATTTCGAAAACGCCTGGCCCAGTTCGGCCAGGCCGCGCCGTCTGAAGCTGGTGGGGGTTCAAAGGTGTGGCTCGGGCTGATAGGAAATCTTCCTCGTCTTGCTGCGTTTCTCCTGTTCGGGATCATTGCCATAATAATTTTTCTGCTTTTAGCCGGTGATGTTGGAATCAAGGGGAGAATGTTCTTCCAGACGGGTCTGGGCACGATTCTGAGTTTCATGATTTCGGTAGTGGTGGGTCGCATCATTTTCGCGCCAGGCGACAGCAAGGCTCGACCACTGGATATCGCTGAGTCACTGGCTAAGCCTCTTTACCGTGCCTTTTATATTTTCGTCGGGATCCTGCTTTCAGGCATGTTGCTGGTCAAATTCGTCGAAGAACTGGGAGCTGCCCCTCAGACTGTCTCCTGGGTGATCATCGCCCTAGGCTCAGTGGTCATAATAATCTATGGCTATCTGATTTATTCTCTCAAACAGCCGGTCGCGGATGGACTGATTGACCAGCTGGAGAAACAGGAGGCCGGCTTGGTCAAGAAGCAACTGGCCGGTTACTGGCATGTTTCTGGACTTATCTACCTAATGCTGGTTTGGTTATTCTGGATTGGTCAGCAATTAACCGGGAGCGAGGGGAGGAGTGTCTCTTTAATAGTCTCCATGTTCATCGTTCCGCTCTATTTCGTCCTAAATCATGTGGGTAAAGTTCTGATTAATGAATCGGTCGAATCACTGGGACTTGGGCAGATCTCCGATGATGAATTTCCTGAAGATGCCGAGGAGGCGTTTAAGATTGAGGAGCGGGAAAACAAGAAACGCCGAATATCGTTGCGCGCCCACCAGGTTTTCAAGATCATCCTGTTCGTGGTTCTGCTGATTTGGTTCCTTTCGCTCTGGGGCATATCCATACCCTTTGCCAGTGCCGCTCTCAATGCCGTGTTCGATTCATTGGTGGCTATTGCTTTGGCTCTTGTTACCTGGCGCTTTGCCAACAGCTATATTGCCAGAAAACTCGAAGATTCTGAACCCAAAGAGGAGCAGAAAGAAGAGGACGTCGATGACGAGTTCGGCGGTGCGGCACAACGCGGCAGGAGCTACACGCTGCTGCCAATGCTCCGTAAAGTCATTGGTACGGTGCTGGTGGTAATGGTGCTGTTGATCGTTATCTCGTCACTGGGAGTCAATATCGCTCCGTTGTTGGCCGGAGCAGGTGTGCTCGGACTGGCAATTGGATTTGGCGCTCAGAAACTGGTATCAGATGTACTTTCCGGATTCTTTTTCCTCCTCGATGATGCCTTTCGGATTGGCGAATATATCCAGGCGGGATCAATAAAGGGCACGGTCGAGGCGATCACCCTGAGAAACGTGATGCTTAGGCACCATCTCGGCATGCTGCAGGTGGTGCCGCACAGCGATCTGGGTGCCGTTACCAACTATATGCGCGGTGGCATCGTCATCAAGTTTCCTTTGGAATTTCCCTACGATACCAATATCGACCAGGTCCGCAAGATCATCAAGAAGGTCGGAATTGCCATGCTTGAGGACCAAGAACTTGGTGACGATTTCATTCTGCCGGTCAAATCCCAGGGCGTCAATGAAATTACCAATTCGGTAATGGTGATCAGGGTTAAGTTCACCGCTAAGCCGGGCAAGCAGTTCGTCATCAAGCGCGAGGCCTTCCGCCGCATCACCGAGGCCTTAAATGCCAAAGGCATTTATTATGCCCACCGTAAGGTCATTGTTGATTTTCCCGAGGAGGATAAAATCGACAGACAGGATGAGCAGGCCAGGAAGCAGGCCTTGGAAGCGGGGGCTGCGGCAGCAATCGCCATGCAGGCGGAGGAGCAAAAGCAGCAAGAGAAGAAAGCTCGGGAATAAGGGGCAGGTTTTACAAAGCGCTGACTATTTGGGGACTCTATGATGTTTTTAAGATTCGTAATCATAATAAGAGACATCTATCATATCAACTCTTTGAACGATCAGGGAGAAAGGGAGCGCGTGCTCATAGAAAGCTTCTCGTAGCGAAACACTCACAGCGATGGGAGAGGAGATTGCTACCACATCTCAACCCCAGTAAGAAAAATGCATAACGGCAGCACAGAAGAACCCCAGAATAGTACGAATAGAGTATGGAAAACCTAAGAACTAATCCGAAACCTTCCCGGGCAAAAAATAATTCTATGAACTGAAACGCTCCGCTGTGCTTCTCAGAAACAACAATCGCCTGCACTTCCGTTAACAATAACACCCCAGACTATCTGGATCATCTCTCATATTCAATTTAGGCACACCTGTCATTCTGGTGGATAGGAACGATCAGATCATCTAATTTAAGGATGAAACACTATATTTTCTGTTCATTTTCGATATGACATAGGTGAACCATTCGCTTGGTAAAATTGGGAGATCCGATGGAAATCTCTATTAATTATATGATGAAGAAAAATTTAACTTAGTTCCTGATAAGTTCCGAGAATGCATGTCCGCACAATTGAAGAGATTTGATCCGGCAACCTTCACGATGAAGACGATCAGTTGTGTCTACGTCTCTCCAGTATCTTCAAATCTGAAACAGCTGAAGCCGATCAATCTGAACGGCCTCCTCGTCTAAAAATCTCATCCGTACAGGCGTGGTTACGCCCTACCCTCTCGTTTATCGCCTCCCCACTCACCCTATCCTGCGCCGGGGGGGTGGTCTCGTTTATCTTGGCAAATAAGCGACAGAATCGCCTTTGCTGCACGATCAGGGTCTGGATAAGGGGTAAACACCCGTGGATAATTGTGGAGAAATTTGGGCCGGCTTAACGACGAAAGGGAAACAGCCTGACCGACTGAATCCCTCGTCAATTTTGGTGCCGGAGGTCGGAGTCGAACCGACATGAGCATAAGCCCGCTGGATTTTGAGTCCAATTTAGCAGATACGTGCAAATACCATAATTGCAACCACTTACAATAACTCCACTTTTAAATCCGGCTTTCGGTTCTGTGATGGTATGCGAAGGTTAGGTTTTGTTTTCCTAGGCACAATTTAGGCACAGTCTGTTTTCATCCCTCGCTACTTTATATATGAAAAATTATTCACATATGCGCTGACGTCTTCTTTGCTATTCAACATAAATTTCCCCTTCTCTATCTTGATCCGCAAAGACAGTGATGCCGTGTTGTTGACAACTCTTGAGTTGATATAACTGCTGATAACG
>CAJQNS010000151.1 GCA_905479735.1 uncultured Desulfofustis sp. | reverse complement strand
CAGGAAGTCGCCAAGTGTGCTGATTGCCACCACAGCGCCAAAGACGGCAAGCAGGTTCCCTACGAAGAAGGTCAGGAAATCGGCAAATGTGAAGACTGCCACTACAAAGGTTCTGAGATGCCGAAAAAACTGAATAGTTTCAAAGGCGCTGCTCACGTGAACTGCAAAGACTGCCACAAGAAGGTCGTTGAAGAAAAGCCTGAACTTGCCGAAAAATTCGCCAAGTGCATGCCTTGTCACCCGAAGAGCTGATCGTCTAGACAATCACACCAAAATGAAAAGGCTGCTCTGTTTTCAGAGCAGCCTTTTTTTGTGGTCATCTACAAAGATATCACACTATATTTCTCTGGGTAATTATCTATCTGTTCGATGCCATTCAGAACATAGTCATTAATCAGTTCTGAATGGAATCGATCTAACCTGAATGCATCTTGGAAATATCACCCACCTTAAGGATCAACCGGTTTATAGCGGTCAGAAGATTTAACCGGTTGTTCCTTACCGCCTCATCCTCTGCCATCACCATAACGTCATCGAAGAAGTGGTCAACCGGCTCCTTGAGATCCATCATCGCTGTCAGAAAACCGAGGTAATCGGCTGAAACCAGTTTCTCTCTGCCTATTTTCTCGAGTTGCTCATAGGTGTTAAACAGATTTATTTCTGCCTCATCCTGAAAGAGTTCAGAATTAATAGCCACATCATCGTTATCCTTGATGATATTTCTGATCCTTTTGAATGAACCGGCCAGCAGATCGAACGACTGATCGTTACGAATTCCTTCGAACGCCTCGATTTTCTTCAGACAATCGATCATATCGGCAAACTGCACTGAAACTACCGCTTCTACAGCGCTCTGTTCCATTCCCTGGCGAACACGATCATTGACAAATCGACCTTTTACGAACCCGACAATCCGATCAACGGTTTCGCGGGAGCCGTCCACACGGTCTCCATAGAGCGCCAGGGCTTTCGCAAAAACAGATGGAAGATCAACCCCATAAGAGCGATCCTGAATCTGATGTATGAGGGCAAGGCTTAATCGTCTCAGACCAAAGGGGTCGGCCGTACCAGTGGCACTCTGGCCAATGCCGAAACAACCGGCAATGGTATCTATTCGATCAGCCATACCGACCAGTGCTCCTGCTTCGGATTCAGGTAATTCAGCTCCCGATCGAAGCGGCATGTAATGCTCCCTGATGGCAGCCGCAACAGTAGAGGTCTCACCATCATGGACGGCATAGGCGCTGCCCATCACCCCCTGTAGGCTTGGAAACTCGCCTACCATATCGGTGGTCAGATCGGCTTTACACAAAAGTGCGGCCCGGCAGGCGTCATCGACCAGATCCGGGGAAAGCATCTCACCCAGCTGCCTGGTGAGTTTTATGATTCTGTCGGTCTTCTCTTTGATAGAGCCCAGTTTGGCCTGAAAAATCACCCCATTGAGATCATCAACCCGATCGTCGAGGCGCCTTTTCTTGTCCGATTCAAAGAAGAAATAGGCATCTTCCAGTCTGGCCCGCAAAACCCGCTCGTGGCCTTCGCGGGTTAATCCCGGCTTGAGCACCCGGGTGTTGTTTACTGCCACAAACCCCGGCAGCAGAGCTCCGTCTTCAGAAACCACAGGAAAATATTTCTGGTGTTCTCTCATCGAGGTGATGAGCACCTCGTCAGGCACCTGCAGAAATTTACCGTCGAAGTGACCGCAGACACCAAACGGCGACTCCACCAGGTTAGTGTTTGTGTCGAGTAACCCTTCGTCGACAGCGACTCTTGCAGCCACACCAAAATCGGCGTTGCCAACGGCGGCCTGGATTTCTGACTGCACCCTTTCTCGTCTGCAGCCGAAATCGCCAATCACCGATATCGACTCCAGCATTTCTTCATAACCATTCGAATCCTCAATGATTACAGGGTCAGGGGCCATGAATCGATGACCGTAGGTCTTGTTGCCGGCGACAATACCCTCATGTTCGAGTTCGATCACCTCCCCATTGAACAAGGCAACCAGCCATTGTATGGGCCGGGCGAAGCTGTGCTGGTTGACGCCCCATTTCATCGATTTGGGAAAGGAAAGTGACAGGATGATTTCTTTCAGAAGCGAGGGAAGAAGTTCCCTGGTCTGCTTACCAATAACCGTTCTGGTCAGTTGCAGATACTCACCTTTGGGGGTCTCGACCACCTCGAGAGCCTCGACGCTGGCCCCTTTCGAACGGGAAAATCCTTCGGCCGCTCTGGTCGGATTGCCATCCTTGTCAAAAGCCGCCTTTTTCGATGGACCGAGCAGCACCTCTTCGACGTCCTCCTGCCTCTCACCAATCCCCTTTACCAGTATAGCCAGTCTCCTGGGTGTGGAGAACTGGGTAACAGAATCAAAGGGCAGCCCGAGTGTCTCCATCTTCTCTGAGAACAACTTCTCCAGTTGGGCCGCGGCCGGCAAAATGAAAGAGGCCGGAATTTCCTCGCTGCCGATCTCGAATAGTAAATCGTTCATGGGAACCTTATTTGTAATTTAGAATTCTTTTCTAGGTAGTTTCCATCCGGAAACTAAGCAGTCTACTGTGGTCGATCATTCTCCGGACCGGAAGTTCTGGCAAACAGGGAATACCCATGTGACTCGTTTTCCACGGTGATTTCGTACCAAGTCAGTTCATCGAGCCTGGAAAAGTTCTGATCGAGCTTGGCCAGTAAAGATTCCACCAGTTTGGTGCTGTCACCATCAGTGCTGAAGAATAATTCCGACCGGGTTATCGACTCGACCACGTCGATCAGATCCTCGAGCCACATGAATCTGTTGAACCTCACGCTGACCAGCACTTTGCCCCAGAGGCCGACGACCGGGGCAGTGCTGTTCCGAGCGGCTCCATTGAAGGGATGAGCGACGGGCACACTTATGTCGAGACGCAGATCATTTTCTTCCTCGAGAAAACAGTGCATGATGCAGTCATACTGCCTCACTTCGAGTGTATCGAGATCGTCTTTCCGATGAAGAAAGAACGGAAAGATCATTTCCAGATGGGCGGCTTCGGCATCGAGCCGTCTCTTCATTTCTTCAAGGATGAGATGGAATTGACTGATGTCGATCTTGCCGTGATAGCGGTTCAAGATCTCAATGAAGCGGCTCATGTGCGTGCCCTTGAACCGATGCGGCAGATTCACGTACATGTTTACGGTAGCCACCGTTTTCTGACTGGCCTGCGCCTTGTCAAGCACCGTTACCGGATAGGTGATGGTTTTCACACCGACCTTCTTGATGTCGATGCAACGGTGATCAGTCTGGTTTTGGATATCCTTCATCTATTGTCTGTGTTGGGGTCAGCCAATGTGTTTTTGCACCGCCGCCATCAATTCTCCAATGTCGGAGGACTTGACCACGTACTCGTCCGATGCCCAGGCACCAAGGTCCTGCTTGAATTCCTGATAGGCACTGTTGAGGATCACCGGCATAGACGAATCGACCATCTTAATTTGACGCAGTACCTCGATACCGTTCAATCCAGGCATCTGGATATCAAGAATGACCAGATCAGGTGACACCTCTTTAAATATATCGAGCGCTTCGCTTCCATTGTAGACCGAAACCACCTTGTAGCCAGCTTCTTTGAACTCTTCCCGGTATAGCAGTTGAATCGATTCGTCGTCGTCAACAAGCAGTATGGTTTTCATAATAACCCCCTTCAACCATCCAGAGATTCGCGTAAATATTTCGTCGCTTCCTCGGGGGGCATGGGATTTATATAAAAACCCGAGCCCCATTCGAAACCTGCGATAGAAGTTAATTTGGGAACGATCTCGAAATGCCAGTGAAAATGTTCCATTTCTCCGGATCTGAGCGGCTGGGTGTGCAGCACGAAATTATAAGGAACATTGGGAATACATTTTTCCAGCCGGTTGAGGCTTTCCGAAAAAATCTGCGCCAGTGCCGTCAGCATCTCCTGACTCTGGGTATGGGCACAATAGCCCGAGGCGTGCTGCCTGGGGAGGATCCACATTTCAAAAGGTGTCCGGGGAGCAAACGGTGAAATGGTGATGAAATGATCATTGACGCAGACCACCCTGGTGTTCTGCTGAAGCTCCTGGCGAATTATGTCGCAGAAAATGCAGCGGTCCTTGTAACGAAAGTAGGATTCGGCGCCATCAAATTCTGAGACCAGCATGCGCGGTAATACCGGAAGAGCGATCAACTGCGAATGGCTGTGCTCCAGCGAGGCGCCGGCTGCTTTACCATAATTCTTGAAGATCATTACGTAGCGGAATCGGGGGTCACGCTCAAGATCCTTGAGCCGATCCCGGTAGGCTCTGAAGACGAGGGCCAGATGTTCTGTCGGCAGGCTCCAGAACATGTCGTGATGATCCGGACATTCGACGATCACCTCATGGGCACCTATGCCGTTCATCCGGTCATAAAGCCCTTCCGCTTCCTTGCCCAGGTCACCCTCAATCATGAGGGCGGGATATTTGTTGGGAACGACCCTCACCTGCCAATCGGGACCGTCACCCAAGGTGGCGGTACCATTACGATAGGCCAGTACTTCAGGCGGGGTAAACGACTCGTTGCCAGGGCAGAGCGGACAAAACCCCCCTAATACCTTGGCCTCCTCGATGACAAAATCGGTCGGCCGTTTCCTTCGCTCCCTGGAAATAATGATCCAGCGTCCAAGGACCGGGTCTCTCCTGAGTTGGGGCATGAATTACTGGCCCTGTGATCTTTCCTTCGTTTCCTGAAGTGTCTTGCAGTCGATACAGAGCGTGGTCACCGGCCGCGCCTCGAGGCGTTTGACATTGATATCACAGCCGCATTCTTCGCAGATGCCATATTCGCCTTCATCGATCCGGATGAGCGCCTCTTCTATCTTCGACAGCAGTTTCCGTTCCCGGTCTCTGATGCGGAGCTCAAAACTGCGTTCCGATTCGATGCTGGCACGATCGTTGGGATCGGGAACGTTTGAGTTCTGATCAGTCATTTCGGCCAGTGTCTTATCAGCCTCGCTGAGAATCTCCTGACGTTTTTCAAAGAGCTGTTTTTTGAATTTTTCCAAAACCTTGCTGTCCATCAAAAATTCTCCTTTAATCAGTTACGTACGGGATATCCGGCAACAGCGCATGATCTCAATCATCACGATTGAAATCGCCACTCTTGCCTCCCGTTTTTCTTAGCAGACGAATATCGTTGATTTTCATCGTTTTATCCACAGCCTTGCACATATCGTAAATGGTCAGCGCCGCAATCGACACCGCTGTCAACGCCTCCATTTCAACTCCTGTCTTGCCGGTGATTGCGACCACCGCCTCGATAGCCACCCGGCAGCCTTCTTCATCCAAAGAAAAATCCACCTCGGCCTTGTTGATCATCAATGGATGGGTCAGCGGAATCAGACGATCAACGCTTTTGGCTGCCATGATGCCGGCGATTCTGGCCACCCCAAGCACGTCGCCCTTGGCCATCGAACCGCTCTTTACCAGTTCAAATGCCTCCCGGCTCATGCTGATACTGCCGGCGGCAACGGCAACCCTTTGGGTTTCCTGTTTCCCCCCGACATCGACCATGACCGCCTTGCCCTCTGAATCGAAGTGAGTCAGTCTTTTGTTATTGTCCTCAGCCATTTTCTTTCTGTCGCTAACCGGTCTTCCCCATCACCTCATTTACCAGTTTGGTAAAAAAGCCTTCCTGCTCTTTATTCTGGCCGTGTTTGTCACACAGGGTATCGAACTCTCTGAGTACCTTTTTCTGCTCTTCGCAAAGCTTTGTCGGGGTCAGCACCTGCAGTTCGACGAACATGTCGCCTCGACCCCGGCCGCGCAGGTTTTTTACCCCTTCCCCTCTCAGGGTAAATACCTCGCCGGACTGACTGCCCTCGGGAATGGTCAGCTTCTTGGTGCCATGGATGGTGACCACGTCCGTTTTTACGCCAAGCGCCGCATCCACCATGGAGACGGGCAGGCGGCAGTAAATGTTGTCGCCTTCACGGCCGAAGAATTCGTGGGGCTCGACATCGATGATCACATAGAGATCGCCAGCCGGTCCGCCTCTTCTTCCCCCTTCGCCTTCACCTTTCAACCTCATCCGGGCGCCGCTATCAACGCCGGCGGGAATTTTGATTGAGACCTTTTTGGTCTTGCTCACCAGGCCGCTCCCCTGGCAATCGTCGCAGGGATCGGTAATGATCGACCCTTCTCCATGGCATTGGGGACAGGTCGAACTGACCTGAAAAAACCCCTGGGAACG
>CAJQNS010000150.1 GCA_905479735.1 uncultured Desulfofustis sp. | reverse complement strand
TTGGTCGTCAGACGGGACATCGAGCCTGGAGTTGGTTTGGGAGTAGGATCCATCCTCTTTGCCGCGGAAATAAATGAGCCCGCCGACCATGCCGACGCAGGGCCGGTAACCCAGCACATTCTCGGGATTCTTGGGATCGACCCCGCAGATGACCGCGATACCGCCGCAGTTGAATTCGGCGAATGAATCGCCGGCGGAGCCAAGCACCCACAGCTCCGGTTTTTCATGGTCCGGATTCCACTTGGTCATGGTCAGACCGCGGGCGCCGATGGAACCGCCGATAAATACCTTGCCGGCGGCCATGGCGTTGCAGACACCGTTGGTGGCATCGCCGAGCACGGTAATTTCGGCACCGATGTTGAGATAGCCGACATCGTCCGACACCGAGCCTTCGCAGGTGATTGTCGTTCCCGGCATTCCCATGGAACCAAGCCGCTGGCCGCAGGGTCCTTTGATCTGCAGATGCAGCCCTTCGTCGCGCTGGAGTCGGATGCCGATATTGTGCTGACCGTAGGATTGCAGCGTCAGCTCAGCGTGTTCGGTTGCCGCTTCACGGACGATGTATTCAAAATCCATCGAGTTGATGCGGTTGCCGTCCTGATCAAGACCTTTTATAACGTTCGTAGCCACTAAAGAACTCCTTATACAATAACCTTGGTAATCACTGCTTAGCAGACATATTTGATCTGCAGTCGATCGGCGGCATCCTTGTCGTTGATGCCGATTGCATCAGACATGCCGACCGGCAGGCTCTGAGATCTGCCGAGCGGTGCCATGATTTTCTTGACATCGGTCTGAATTGCCATGAAGGTTTCGGCAACCCGTTCAGCCACCTTGTCCGGATCGAGTCGTCGGTAGAGTTTCGGATTCTGACTGGTTATACCTTTGGGGCAGATTCCGACATTGCAGACGTTGCAGCGGTTCTGTTCATTGCCGAGGCAACCGGCGCTGGCCTGCATGATATATTTGCCGATGTGCACCGCACTGGCTCCGAGCATGATAAGGGCCATGCCGTTCTGGGCCACGTTGCCGTTCTTGCCGACGCCGCCGGCGGCGTAGATCGGTACCTCGTTCTGCATACCCTGGGCCGCCAGATCGAGATAACATTCCCGTACGTTAGAGGCCACCGGGTGTCCGGTCGCATCCATCGACACATTGTAAGCCGCGCCGGTACCGCCGTCGATGCCGTCGATCAGCAGTCCGCCGGCATAGGGATTGCGGACCAGGTTGTTGAGGACCGATTTGGCCGAGGTAGAGGCCGAAATTTTCGGATAAACCGGCACCTTGTGATCAAAGGCCATGGACAGGGTCTGAATCATCTTCATGACACTCTCTTCAATGGAGTAGAGCGTCTGGTGAACCGGTGGCGAAGGCAGGTCCACGCCTTCTGGAACACCGCGCAGACGGGAGATCAGCTTTGACACTTTGTACCACATCAGCAGGCCGCCATCGCCGGGTTTGGCCCCCTGGCCGTATTTGATCTCGATTGCGGCTGGATCGCACTGCATATCCGGAATGGCCCTGATGATCTCATCCCAGCCGAAATAGCCGGAGGCGATCTGCAGGATGATATATTTCAGATACGGGCTCTTCAGGACCCACGGCGGACAGCCGCCCTCACCGGTGCACATGACAACCGGGATGCCCAGAACCTCGTTACAATAGGCAACGCCCTGGAGAAGGCCGAGCCACATGTTGGGGGACAGGGCACCGAACGACATCGAGCCGATGACAAAGGGGAAAACCTCTCTGGTCGGTGGAATCCAGCCGCCCTGCTGGATGCGTTTGAGATATTCCTCCGGCGACAGGATTCTGCCTATGGTGGTCGACAGGGTAAATTCGTGTCGGCCGGCGTCCAGAGCCGGATCGGTCAGCATCGAGATACGATCAAACATGATCCGGTCGAGCAGGGAGGCGCCGGTGGTGTTCCTGCGGCCGCCTCGTTTGTAAGCTTCTCCCTTCTGGTTGTTCAAGAACAGGGTGCGGTTCTCAACCGTGTTGGGCACCGGGCTGATAGCCTCGTTGGGGCAGACCATGGCACACATGCCGCAGCCGATGCAGGAGTGCACCATGTCGGTGCGCTGCCTTATGCCGACGAAGGTGCGGTATTCGCTGCCCCGTTTACTGCTCAATACCTCGAGGTTGGGCAGCCGCTGGCGCCGGTAGGTAAGGTGCAGACACTCCTTCGGACAGACGCTGGTGCATTGTCCACAGAGGGTGCAGCGGTCCTCCCGATGCTCAATTATCCAGGGCAGGTCATGATAGGTTAAGCTGCCAGGCTCAATGGGAACTGATCGTATTGGGACCATATTTCTAATTCCTTTCTAGCTGGTGGAATGATAACGGTATGTTCTCTCATGGGTTGAAAATCCAGGCTCGGGTCGCGATCGGGAATCATCGCGTCGACGCCGCACATTTCCGAGGCAATTGCCCAGGCCCCCTGTCTGCCCCCGACGGTCGCCGGGCGCAGCTTTTTCTGATCCATGACCAACAGACAGGTTTCGTCCGGAAGGGTGCCGATAACGGCGTTGGGACCATCGATGATAAGCCGTTTGCAGACGTTGCGCAGGCCTTTGAGAAAGTCGCCCTGGGGGTGGGCGTCCAGTTCTTTGAGACTCAGCGGAGTGATGATGTGTTTGTAAGCCTGCAGAGGCAGGTTGAGCTGCTTCAGGGTGTAGTGGAGTATATGGGTGAATACTTCCGAGTCGCTCTGGTAGCCCATATATCCCTTAAAGGGTTGGCCCAGAAGCCAGTCACGAATCGGTACAAAAGCGGTGTTCTCGCCGTTTGTCATGGTCGAGATGCCCTGCACAAAGAAAGGGTGACAGGCGTAAAGATTGATTCCGTAATTGGTGTTCTGGCGCCCCTGGGCCATACAGACGCGGGACTTGATCTGGCCGTCGTGGAGGCTCAGCAGATTGCCGACCTGAAGCGGCCAGCCGACCTCTTTGATCATTGCCACATCGGGCCAGAAAGAGAACACCGACAGATCGCCGCCGTGTTTCTCACCGTCCTGGCGCAGGGCCAGCCGGGTCTCCATGAGTTCGTCTTCCTTGTCTTTGTCTCCCATCGGTTTTCCCTGAAACTCTTCGGGCATCCGGTAGGCTCTCAGGAAATAGCGGTAGCGGTCCTTGCCGTCCATATGGCTGCGATCCGTATGGAATTTGTGGTCATATTTTAACTCGTAGCCGCGATCTTCCATGAAGCGGTCCAGCCTTTTCCAGGCCTTCTTGCTCTCGGCGATGCCTGAGAGGATCGGGAATCTCGGGTTGTATTTGAAATCTTCGAACTCCATGCCCCTGAGCAGAAGCCCGAGTCCAGAGCCGTCATAACCTTCCTTCATGGCCTCCATGGCCTCGAGTACCTCGTAGGGCGAGAAGGGGTCATTGGCTGTTTTAAGTGCTAATCGACACATGTGTTTCTCCTGGTAAATAAAAAAGCCACCTTCCGGCAACTGTATGAGTTGTTGGTAGAAAGCGAACCGCAGGTAGGGTGCTTCAAGCCGGGTGGTAATAGTTATTTTTAAGGAACCTGTAAAATTACACAAAATGTGAAATATCGTCAAGAGATGGCCCTTCCGGCAGAGTGGGAAGGGATGTCGATGAACAACCCGTAAGGTAGAAATTGTCAGAAACGAGAGATGGAAATAAGCATTACATCAAAGATCAGCGATGTAATTAGAAGAACGGCTATTTTGTGATGTTGGTGATATTTTTTACCCTATCGATCTGATCTTTAACTTCGGCGACTTCCTTGATGCCGGGGAGGTCGTCAATCAGCTCCTGGCCGCTGGCTTTTACATCACCGACTTCCTTTTTGAAGGAGCCGATCGCCTTGCCAAGACCGGCGCCAATATCGGGTAGTTTCTTGCCGCCAAAAATGAGTACGGCAATTCCTAGAATAACGATGAGTTCAGGGGTTCCGAGTCCAAACATGGTGTCTGCTCCGATCGTCTGAGTGATCAGCTTTTAGTGGTATCTTCAGGATCCGGATCCTGGTTGTTCTCGTCGAGCGTTTTGGTTTCGTCCTGCTGTTTGGTGGCTTCCTTGAAGTTCTTGATGCCCTTGCCAATGCCGGAGCCGATTTCGGGAAGTTTTCCGGCTCCGAAGATGATGACAATGATCACCAGTATGACTATGAGTTCAGGCATTCCCAGTCCGAACATGTGCGTACCTCGATAATGCTGTTGTGGTTAAAGTAATCCGGCGGCAGATCCGCCATTCTGTGGCGCAATGTAGATTAGTATGGGCAGAAAGTCAAGTTGGACAGAACGGCGCCGCCGTTTCATCTTCCAGCCTCGGCTTCCGCTCTGATTTGCAAGACCCTGGCGCTGATTTCCTGCATTTTGCCTATTACCATCTGCTCATTGATGGTCAACAGTTTTCGTCCTTTCATGACCAGGCGGCCGTTGATCATTGAGTGGATCACATCGCCGCCCCTGGCGGCGTAAATCAAATGCGAGGGCAGGTTGTAGATCGGCACCAGATGAGGTTGATCCAGATCCAGGACGATGAGATCTGCTTTTTTACCCGGCTCCAGGGTGCCGATTTCGGTGTCGGCTCTCAGCGCTTTGGCGCCGTTGATGGTCCCACAGCACAGCGTGGTTTCGGCGTCCATGGCGGTTGGATCCATGGTTACAACCTTGTGGACTTTTGCAACACTGCTCATTTCCGAAAACATGTCGACGTCGTTGTTGGAAGCGGGTCCGTCGGTACCGATGGATACACAGATACCATGTTTCAGCAGTTCAGGTATCGGTGCCGCCCCGGAGGCAAGCTTCATATTCGATTCGACACAATGGCTGACCCTGACCTGTCGTGCGGCCAGCAACTGGATCTCTTCTGGGGTCAGCTGCACGCAGTGGGCCGCCAGCACCCGGCTATTCAACAGGCCCAGTTTGTCGAGATGCTCTACCGGAGTGAGGCCATAGCGTTCGACACAAGTGGCGACTTCGGACTCCGTTTCGGCAAGATGAACGACCAGGAGGCTGTCGAATTCCTCTGCCAGTGCTCCTGATTTTTCCAATAGCGAAGGGGCGCAGGTATAGACGCTGTGCGGGTCGACGGTAATGGTGATGAGTGGATGATCTAGGTAGCTGGCAAACAGCTTTCTTACCACCTCAAAACCGTTGTCAAGCTTACCGTAGGAAGGGGAGTCGAAGTCATAAAGCACTTCGCCAATCCAGGCCCGGATACCGCTTTCATCAGCGGCTCTGGCGACCTCCCCGGCGAACAGGTACATGTCGCAAAAACTGGTGGTTCCCGATTTTATCATTTCAGCAATGGAGAGCAGGGTCGAGTGGTAGACCATCTCACCATCGAGTTTCTGTTCGACCGGAAATATATGTTCCTGCAGCCAGGTCATGAGCGGCAGGTCGTCAGCGATGCCGCGCAGATAGCTCATTGGGGCGTGGGTATGGGTATTGATCAGGCCCGGCATGATCAAACCTGCCGGCTCGTGCAGCTCTTCCGCCTCAGGAAACTTTGCTCGCAGCTGCTCACGGCTGCCGATCGCCGTCACGTGGTCCTCATAAACGGCAATAGCGCCGTTATCTATGCGGTCGGCCTGACGCCAGGTGGGCAGCAGATATCTGCCCGAGATGATGTAGTGGGCCTGTTCGTTTTTATCGTTCATGGTGAGCTCAGCCTCTATCGTTCAGCCGATTGATAAATTCGACGATCAGTTTTTCGAGCCTGGCCGAAGCCCGCCGCCCTTCAGCGATAATATCTTCCAATACAATCGGCTGGAAATTGTCGGGGTCATTGACATTGGAGATCAACGACAGACCGAGTACCTGCATCGAGCCGTGCCGGGCGACGATCACTTCGGGAACCGACGACATGCCGACTGCATCCGCTCCGCATTGCCTGAGCCAGCGAGTTTCGGCGGGTGTTTCAAGGCTGGGGCCGGGAATACACACGTAAGTGCCGGTGACAACCCTGTCGGTCTGGCAGTGATCGGCGCTGTCCAGGGCCATTTTGACTAGATCCGGACCATAGGGTTCGGAGAAATCAGGAAACCGCGGGCCCCACTCTTCTATGTTGGGCCCTCGCAGCGGATTTTCACCGAGGAAATTGAGATGATCCCTGATCACCATGATGGTGCCCGGAAGAAACAATGGGTTGAGCCCGCCGGCCGCGTTGGTGATGATCAGGCTGGAAATCCCCAAAAGCTGCAGAACCCTGATCGGCAGAGTGATTTCTTGGGTCGAATAGCCCTCGTAAAAGTGAAATCTGCCGGACAGGGTCAGCGTACGGCAGCCGCCAAGGCGGCCGATCAGCAGGACCCCTTGATGGCTTTCGACCGTCGTTCTCGGAAACCCGGGAATGTCCTCGTAGGCGATCTCATGTTCGAGTTCCAGCTTGCTGCTTAGGTCATTAAGCCCGGTGCCAAGCTGTATGGCTGTACAGGGAATTTCTGGACAGATATTTTTGATGTAGGAAGCGGCCCTTTCGACCTTGTCTCTGTAAGAACTGGCGGCGCTGCTCATGACCCGTTGAGCGCATGGCTTTCTATATATGCCATGAGTTCTTCTATCGAGCAGTCCATCACTTCACAGCGAGTGGGCTTACCATCCAGTTCGCTCAGAGAGGGGGGAAGGTCGAGTTGCCTGCCGATCGCCTGTTCTACGGTTGCCCCAAACTTGGCCGGGTGTGCGGTTGCCAGGCAGACCATGGCTACGCCCTGGTCGCGGTGCTGCTCGGCGGCCCTGACACCAACAGCGGTGTGCGGGTCGAGGATATAATGATAATCCTGGTAGTAGCGGGCGATGGTTTGCTCAACCTCATCCTCGGAGATCGATGAGGCAGCAAAATCCCTTTTTATGTGGGCCAGATAATTCTGCAGATAGAGTTTGCCGTCGACGCTGAACTTGAGCATGGCCTCGCGCACCAGATCGGGCTCGCGATCCATCAGGTAATACAGGTAGCGTTCAAAATTTGAAGCTGCCTGGATATCCATGGAAGGAGAAGAGGTGGCAGCCACCTCACCGAGGGAATAGTCGCCTTCATTGACGAAACGAGAGAGTATATCGTTCGAGTTGGTGGCCAGTACCAGTTTGCTGATGCAGCCTTCCGGCAGCATCTTCTTGGCGATATAGCCGGCAAAAATATCGCCGAAGTTCCCTGTGGGCACGGAGAAGGAGACGGCACTGTTCTTCTCGTGTCCAGCTACATGCAAACAGCTGTATATGTAGTAGACCACCTGAGCCAGAATTCTGGCCCAGTTGATCGAATTGATCGCTCCCAGGTGGTGCTTGCTTTTGAACTCGATATCGCTGAAAATCGCTTTGACAGCTGCCTGGGCATCGTCGAAGGTTCCCTTGACTGCGAGGTTGTAGACATTGGCATCGGCGACGCTGGTCATCTGTTTTTCCTGCACCTCGCTGATTCGCTGATGGGGATGCAGAATGAAAATGCGTATCCGCTCTTTACCTTTTACCCCGTATATCGCGGCGCTCCCGGTATCGCCCGAAGTGGCACCCAGGATGTTGAGACAGCCATCGTCTTTGGCCAGCAGGTACTCAAAGAGATTTCCGAGAAACTGGAGGGCAATATCTTTGAATGCCAGGGTCGGGCCATGGAACAACTCAAGGATGTGCAGGTCGTCCAGATGAACGTGTGGGACTATCTGCTCGTCGGTGAAAGTGTCATATGACTTGTTTATCAAGGCCTTGAGGTCGGTGGTGGGGATGTCGTCTATGAAACGCGACATGACCTCGTAGGCCAGTTTGCTGTAGCTGAGCGGTTGCCAGGATTCGAAGGTGGCCCGATCGATGCGAGGAATAGCCCTGGGCAGCAGGAGGCCGCCATCCTCGGCCAGTCCAGTCATTACGGCCTCGGTGAAAGAGTGTGCTGCCGAATCTCCTCGGGTGCTGAGATATTGCATGATTCTTCAGTCGGTGGGTCTTATCCGAAAGTGGAAATCAGCTCTGGGTCTCCAGGCGCGGCGCGTCATGCCACAGCCCCTCGAGATCGTAAAAGTCCCGCTGCTCATGATAGAAAACATGGACTATCACGTCATCAAAATCGAGCAGTACCCATTTGCCTTCAGCGAGTCCTTCGGCCCGGCTGGTATTTATTCTTTTGGAGCGCAGTTCATTTTCCAAATTTTCAGCCAGCGCCTGTACGTGGCGAGTGGACCTGCCGCTGAGGATGACGAAGTAGTCAGTGAACGAAGACATTTTCCGGACATCGAGAACAACAATATCCTCACCCTTGCCGTCAGATGCAATCTTCACGCAGATATCGGCTATTTGTTCGCCCTCAAGGGCCTGGTATTCTTTTTTGAGTTGTTTCATACTACCTATTTGCGGTCAATAGTCCCGCTCTGTCAACTCTTTTTTCTGCTTCCTCTTGGCTTTCTAGGCGGGAACTCGAAACTGATTTTTCCCTTGCCGTCCAGCAGAAGATAGGCGTCGAAAGGTTTTCTTTTCTTGGAAATAAAACCCTTGATCAGTGGGCTTTTGCCATCGCTCAGGAGCTTTTTGATGTCCGTGTCGGTCAGCGTTTTTGAGAGGATTATCTTGCTTATGCGCAGGCCTTTTTTATCATCGCCGTTGATGGCCGATTCGGACATGAAACCGGTGGGCGTTTCATACACAGAGGTTCCGTCGATCGGCGATACTCCCAGTGATCCGTTCTTTTTCACCAGGTCAATATCGAGGTCCTCATTGGCATCCATAAAGAGGAAATCGATTTTGTTGTTGGTGAGCTTGAGTGAGGCCGCAAAAGGCTTGCCTTTTTTGGAACGGAAGTCGGCAAAGGGACCAATGGTTTCACCTTTGATGAGTTGAATCACCTCTGGCTCCTTCATAACTCTGCCGCCGAGAATCTTGCGAATCGTGATCGCCTGATCCTGACTCACATAGGCAGTGGGGGTTTCTTGAAACACGACCCCGTCAATCGGGCTGAAACCGGCTTCGCTGGTCTGTTTTGATTCGTCGTAGTTCCTTATCCGTTCGATGATGCTATCGGTCAGCCCGCGGATTTCATCCATGAAATTCGAACGGGTAAGGGTTCCTTTGAGAATCTGGTTCAGTTTGTATTCCCACTCTCCGGTCATTTCAGGTGAGGCCAAAACATCTATCCTCATGGCCTCCAGAAGGGCGATCAGTTCAATGGCCTTGCCGGTGGGAGTCAGCTCCTTTCCTTCTCTGACCAGGTATTTGTCCTTGATCAGTTTTTCGATGATTGAAGCCCTGGTCGCCGGTGTTCCCAGTCCGCGTTCTTTCATTGCCTCTGCAAGTTCGTCGTCATCGAGCAACTTGCCGGAATTTTCCATGGCCGACAGCAGTGTCGCTTCGCTGAACCGGGCCGGCGGCCTGGTCTCCATTTCCTTGAGCTCGACAGAACTGCAGACCACTTCGCTGCCCGGGGGAATCGGTTCGATAATGTCTTCCCCCTGTTCCTGTTTGCCGGACAGGTAGACAGCTTTCCAACCGGGATTGACAAGTATCTTCCCCTCGGTGAGAAACGATTCTTCTTCTACTATCGAAATTCTTCTGGTTTTGAGATATTCGGCGGCCGGGAAAAAGACGGCAAGAAAACGCTGCACCACCATTGTATAAATCTTTAGTTCTGCCTCCGACAGGGAGGCAGGAAGGTTATTGGTGGGAATTATGGCATGGTGGTCCGACACTTTGGCATCGTTAAAGATCCGCGGATTTAACTTTATATATTTCTTTTCCAGAATAGTTTCTGCACAGCTCTTGTAGCGCCACCCCTGCTGTCTGGCCACCACTGCTGCCGAGATTTTCAGGTAGTCTTTGGGCAGATAGCGGCTGTCGGTCCGAGGGTAGGTGAGCACCTTATGGCGCTCGTAGAGGGCCTGGGCGATGGACAGCGTGTTCTGGGCTGAAAATCCGAAGCGGCCGTTGGCTTCGCGCTGCAGCGCGGTCAGGTCGTAGAGCTGGGGTGGGGCCTGCTTGGTTTTCTTACTGGTATCACTGACCTGGGCCGGTTTGGTCCGGCATTTAGCAACGATCTCCTCTGCTGCTGAACGATCCCAGATGCGATCCTGACGGGTATCCGGATCGGCCGGATCTTTTTTGAAGGAGGAGTCGATCCACTTGCCGGTATAATGGCTGCCGTTGAATCCGAAAGCGGCTTCGAGATTGAAATAGGTTTTCGGGACGAAATCCATCCTTTGCTGTTCACGCTTGACCAGCATTGACAGGGTTGGGGTCTGCACTCGCCCGCATGGGGTCTTGAGAAAGCCGCCGAATCTCGATTTATAGGCGGTCAGGGCCCGGGTGGCGTTGATACCGATCAGCCAGTCAGACTCGGAGCGGCACAGGGCGGTGTCTTCAAGAGGGATCATCTCCTCATTGTTTCTCAAGGCCGAGAAGCCGTTTCGAATCGCTTCATCGGTCATCGATTGCAGCCACAAACGCTTTACATCTTTGCGGGCTACCGATTTATTCCAGACGCAGCTCAATATATATTTGAAGATCAGTTCTCCCTCACGGCCGGCATCGCAGGCATTGATGATCGTCGCCACGTCTTTTCGTCGGATCAGCTTCTGCAGAGCATTGAACTGGCTCTTGGTGCCATCGAGCACCTTGAGCGGAAAAGCCTCCGGCAGGATGGGCAGGTCGCCCATTCGCCATTTCTGGTAACGGCTATCGATTTCTTCGGGATAGCAGATCGACACCAGATGACCTACTGCATAGGAGACCAGGTAGGAAGCGCTCTCGTAGTGCGTTCTGGTTCTCTTGAAAGAACCGGGCAGAACTTTTGCGAGATCCGCCGCGACACTGGGTTTCTCGGCTATTATCAGTGTTTTTTCCGTCATCGGTGTTGGTGATATCCTGCCGCCATCCTGGGGTCAAAAAGATTATTTCTGAAGAGCTATAAAGCCGGGTATGGAAAAAAACGGTGGTACCGGGAAATCCCGGCAAGGCTCAGCTCGATTTGTCAGACGTTGTATTAATCTGTTTTTGATTTGTCAAATTAAATTTCCGACGAAGGGATCGCTAAAGCAAGGGCGAGAGTACTGATATTCGGTGGCTGGAAAATAGCCAAAGGGTTGTTTCGGCAGCTTTATCGTCCTTGGTCACAGAAGCGGGATAGGGCCGCTGAATATATTTTCCATAAGTGCCCAGCTCTTCCTCCTAGGTTCAACTGGTGCCATTCTTCGAGACTGCGCGAGGTTCGGACCTTGACTAATGAGATAAAGTGTGTTTATTTATATGAGTTTCAGCTGGGAGAATGCGGGCATAGCTCAGTTGGTAGAGCGCGAGCTTCCCAAGCTTGAGGTCGCGAGTTCGAGCCTCGTTGCCCGCTCCACGATGGCGTCTCAGTGAGTCTGGGACCCGAAACTTTTGGTCATACCTGTCCGGAAGCGTCCCTTCAAGGGCTGACTGGGCGGGAAGATGAAAGTGGGCTTTGCCCGCTTTTTTTTATGGATGAATAAGACTGTTTTTGGCGGTTGATCAACAAACAGCAGAGCATATGAGTGATACGGTCACAGAAAGGGTACGAGAATTTGCCGATTCTCTGCTGCCGGCGATGGGGCTGGAATTGTTTGATGTCCAGTTTCGCCGGGAAGGCCACGGCTGGGTTCTGCGTCTTGTGGTTGACAGAGAAGAGGGTGTCAAGCTTGATGACTGCTCCCGGGTGAGCAGAGAAACCAGTGATTTTCTGGATGTTGAGGATATCATCGAGCACCCATATCACCTGGAAGTCTCTTCGCCGGGACTTGAACGCCCGCTGCGAACGGTGGAGGAATGCCGGCGCCACCTCGGTAAGAAAGCCCGCTTCAAAGTTAAAGAGGAAGTCGACTCCCGGCGGGTGATCATCGGAGAGCTGCAGAGCATTGACAAGGATGAAATTTCAGTGCTCAGCGAAGAAGGCGAGACCTTTAAGCTGAATTGGGAAAACGTTCAGAAAGCCCGACTGACACTCTGATATAGACCGGCTGACGAGAAGATTGAGTAGTGCCTGATTGGCAGGCAGTTATTGCGAGGAAAGATACATGTTATCTGATTTAAAACGGATTATTGACCAGATCAGCAGAGATCGCGGATTCGATAAAAAGCTTCTAGTCGAGGCGATAGAAGAAGCGGTCGCCTCCGCTGCGCGCAAGAAGTACGGCAGCAGACGCGATATCGAGGTGCACTACAACGAGGAATATGGAGAGGTTGAGGTGTTCCAGTTCCGAAATGTGGTAGAGCAGGCGGTCGATGATCAGACTGAGATTTCATTCGAACAGGCCCAAAAGCTCGATCCCGAAGTACAACTCGGCGATGAACTGGGCGAGAAGATGGAGAATATCACCGACCTTGGCAGGATAGCGGCCCAGTCGGCCAAACAGGTTATTATCCATCGGATGAAAGATGCTGAGCGTGAAGTAATCTACGATATGTTCAAGGATCGTGAAGGAGAGGTGGTTAGCGGTATCGTACAGCGGTTCGAACGAGGCAACATGATCGTCAACCTGGGGCGGACCGATGCCATACTCCCCAAAGAGCATCAGATTCCCAAGCGTTCCTTTAAACAAGGCGATCGCATCAGGGCGTATCTCACCGAAGTGCGTGAGAACGCGCGGGATTCTCAACTTGTCCTGTCCCGGACCGCCGATGAATTTCTGGCCAAGCTGTTCAACATGGAGGTACCGGAGATTGCCGAGGGTATCGTCCGAATCATGGGGGTCAGTCGGGAACCCGGGTTTCGCGCCAAAATTGCGGTATCTTCCACCGAGTCGGATGTCGATCCGGTGGGCGCCTGTGTCGGTATGAAGGGGTCACGCGTCCAGAATGTGGTTCAGGAGCTGCAGGGAGAACGGATCGATATCGTGACCTGGAGCCCGGATCCGGCCAAATATGTCTACAACGCTCTGGCACCGGCACATGTAAGCATGGTCATGGTCGACGAGGACGCCAATTCTCTATTGGTGGTGGTTCCCAACGATCAGCTCTCACTGGCCATTGGCCGCCAGGGTCAGAACGTCCGCCTGGCTTCCAAGCTGATGGGCTGGCGAATTGATGTGAAGAGTGAACAGCGCTGGGCCAACCTGGAAGATGAAGGTTATCAGTCACTGCTGAAGATACCAGGAATTGATGAGGGGCTGGCTGATCAGTTGTTCAGCAAAGAGATTAGATCTGCCGCCGACCTTGCCATCGCTGATGTTGAGGAACTGATCATCATCAGGGCTATCGACGATGACTTTGGCCAGCAGCTTATTGAAGCGGCCGCCAAAGTTGCCGAAGAACTGGGCCTCCCGCAGGCGGAGAAAAAACCGAAAGCCCCGGAAACAGGAGTTGAGGACGGCGACGCCGAAGAGCCGGTGGGTGAAGAGGTGCCAGTTGAGGAGCCCTCCGCCCCGGAGGCGGAAGCAGACACCGCCGACGAAGACAGCAGTGTCGAGAATGAAACTGCCGAGCTTGAACCAGAAGCATCAGAGGAAGAGCCGGAGCCGAGTGAGGACAAGCAGTAACTGGTGCGATGACCAGGGAACCGATCAGGACCTGCATCAGCTGCAACCGCAAAGGGGCAAAATCCGAGCTGATCAGATACGTCTGGTACAACGGTTCAGCGCTAACCGATCCTTCGCAGAAACTAGCGGGACGGGGAGCGTATCATTGTGACAAGAAAGAGTGTAAAGAACGATTCAAGGCTAACGGGAAACGATTGAAACGGGTGTTTCGTCTAACCTGACAGGTCGCGAGAACTAGAGACAGGGATCTTCGGATCTGGTCGATGATTTTTTTGTTTTTCAGGAGCAGGGTATGAGCAGAGTGAGGGTTTACGAACTGGCAAAAGAAGCCGGCATGGGGAGCAAGGAACTTGCCGACAAGTTGATTGCCGCCGGTTACGAAATCAAAGGCCATAGTTCGACGGTAGATGAAGATACGGCCGATAAGATCCGTAAGACGATGTTCAAAAAGGCCAAGGCTAAACCCAAACCCGAGCCCGAGGCCGAGAAGGTCGAAAAGCGAATAGAGGGTGAGGGTGATCAGAAATCGACCGTGATCCGCCGACGAACCACGATAATAAGAAGACGGGCCAAAGCGGAACCCGAGGCGCTTGAGGAAGCAGCAGAGGAATCGGCTGAACAGGAAGCCGACGAAGCACTCGAGACTAAGGCCGTTTCTGATCCGGCGGATGTGGCGGAGACCGCAGAAAATGATGCCGGCCAAGAAGCTGCTGCAACGTTGGAAGAAGAATCTGAATCGGCAGAAGTGAGGCAAGAAGCGGCCGACGCAATCGACGAAGCCGAGGTCGAGGAAGGGGATACCGAAGCAGAGGAAATTGCTGCAGCCGATGCGCCTGCGGAAGAGGACGCTGCGGCTGAAAAGGAAGACTCCCTGAAGATCAAACAGCCGAAGAAGGTTGAGCGCAAGAAGATTGCCAAGGTGGTCGGTACCATCGAGCTTCCGACCCCGCGGGAAAGAGACAAAACTGATCAGCAGCGGCCTAAAAGGCCTGTCAAACGAGGCCCTGCCAGGCCAGGAAGGAACAATGCTGCAGCCGCCGTGCAGCCTGGGCCGGTGCCCGAGTCCAGTGATCGGTCCAGAAAGAAGGGCAAGCGCTCGCCGGGCGAAGGTGATCAGAACGGCGATCGCCGGGGCAAGGTCTTTAAGAAAGGAAAGAAGAGCGTCAAGTTCACCCATTTTGATGCTGACTATCAGCGCGGTGGCAGACGCGGTAAGCGCGGCAAACTAAGATCAGAAAAGAAATCCGCTCCGTCAACCATCGAGATGAAAGCCAGCAAGAAGAAAATCACCATTTATGAGTCCATATCCGTCGGTGACCTGGCCGCCAAAATGAAAATTAAGGCCAGTGAAGTGATCGCCAAGCTCATGGGTCTCGGTGTTATGGCCACCATGAATCAGGCGGTGGATGTCGATACGGCTACACTGATCGCCACCGATTTCGGTTACGAGATCGAACAGGGTATTACCGAAGAGATCGGTGTTCAGATTCTGGACGCCCAGGAGGAAGGCGGTGAAGAACAGACTCGCTCGCCGGTGGTCACGGTCATGGGACATGTCGATCATGGGAAGACCTCGATTCTCGATGCCATCCGCAAGACCGATGTGGCAGAAGGCGAGGCTGGTGGTATAACCCAGCACATCGGTGCCTATCATGTACGCTCCAAGTCTGGCGACGTAACCTTTGTGGATACTCCCGGCCATGCCGCTTTTACCGAGATGCGGTCTCGAGGTGCCCAGATCACCGATCTGGTCATTCTGGTGGTTGCCGCCGATGACGGGGTCATGGATCAGACCCGGGAGGCGATTAACCACGCCCAGGCTGCAAACGTGCCCATACTTGTAGCGGTGAATAAGATAGACAAGGACAACGCCGATCCTGACCGGGTCAAGCGTGAGCTTGCCGAACTCGAGCTGATTCCCGAAGATTGGGGCGGACAGACCATTTACTGCGAAACTTCGGCCAAACAGAACAAAGGAATCGATGAACTGCTGGAAAACATTCAGCTCATGGCCGAGATCCTGGAACTCAAAGCAGACCCCACCAGGAAGGCCAAGGGTAGAGTGGTTGAAGCCAGGCTGGATAAGGGGCGCGGTGCCGTAGCCACCGTTTTGATCCAGGAAGGAACGCTAAACAACGGCGATAGCTTCGTAGTCGGACAGCACAGCGGCAAGGTCCGGGCGATGCTGGACGATAAGGGCCGCAAGATCGAGGTTGCGGGACCATCAGAGCCGGTTGAGGTTCAGGGACTCGCGGGTGTTCCCCAGGCCGGTGATGAGTTTATCGTCGTTACCGATGACAAAATGGCCAAGAATGTCAGCCAGGCACGCTCCATGCGCGTGCGGGAGTCGGAGCTGGCGGCCGGCAGCAAGATTTCTCTGGATAAACTGTTCGAGCAGATGAGCGAAGGCGATGTGCAGGAGCTGCGGGTTATCATCCGTGCCGACGTGCAGGGAACCCTGGAGGCCTTTGCCAAGGCTGCGGAAGAACTTTCCACCGATGAGATCAAGGTGCGGGTGTTACACGAGGGATCCGGCACGATCAGCGAATCTGACATTCTGCTGGCCTCCGCCTCAGATGCCATTGTCATCGGCTTCAACGTACGTCCGTCATCCAAGATCAAGGAAATGGCGGAGAAAGAGCATGTAGACATCCGCTCCTACGATGTAATTTATCACGCCCTCGACGATATAAGAAAGGCGATGGTGGGCATGCTCGATCCGACCTTCGAAGAAGAGGTTATCGGCAATGCCGAAGTACGCGAAGTATTCAATGTGCCCAAAGTCGGCAGGATTGCCGGTTGTTCGGTGACCGAAGGGGCGATCAGGAGAAATGCCGGTGTCAGGGTGTTGCGTGACGGTGTGGTCGTCTATACCGGTAAAATAGGGTCACTCAAACGTTTTCAGGATGACGCCAAGGAAGTCGTGTCAGGCTACGAATGCGGTATCGGAGTCGAGAACTTCAACGATATCAAGGTCGGTGATAATCTCGAAGCCTTTGTTATGCAGCAGGTAGAATCCACTCTCTAGTAACGGATTTGGCGACCATGGCTACCCACTGGCATCCGAAGCAGGAACTGGAATCACTCGGGGCTGCGCGAACCCAACCCCCCAAACGGGCCTCGCGGGTCGCCGACGTGATTAAAAATGAGTTGTCTGTGCTGCTCGTTCAACGGGCACGAGACCCCCATCTGCGGGATATTTCGATAAGCAGGGTTGAGCTCTCAGATGACCTGCGTCACGCCAAAGTCTATTATACAATGTTTCAGGGCCAGGAAAAAATGACCCAGGTGAACAGGAGTCTTGATAAGGCAACTGGATTCATGCGCAGTCATTTGGCCAAAACCCTGAATCTTCGGTTTACGCCGGAACTTCGCTTCTGGTATGATGAAGAGTTCGAAGAGGTTGAAAAGATAGAGAAACTGCTCGACGAGATTGCCCGTGACAGAAATAAGCGAGAAGAAGATTCCTGAGAATATTCTTGAGGTTATCAGGGATACCGGTCACTTCGTGGTGACCACTCATGTGCAGCCCGACGGCGATGCCGTGGGCTCGCTTCTGGCTATGGCTGATATGCTCGAGCAGATGGGCAAGCGGGTCTTCACCTACCTCGACGAACCAATATCTCATCTCTATGATTTTCTTCCGGGCTGCCGTAAACTGGTCTCTGACATTGACCGGCTGCAGTCATTTGTCGATGAGGCGGGAGTCGATATCTGTGCCATCGCCCTGGACTGCGGGGAAGCCGATCGCATGGGCCGCTATCAGGATTACTTTCTACAGATATCACCCTTTGTGGTGGTTGACCACCATCTCTCACATCTCAATTTTGGCGATTATCGCTGGGTCGATCCACAATGCAGTTCCACCGGCGAGATGGTGTATGAAATTGGCCAGGCGCTGGGCCAGACTCCAACCTACGAAGGTGCGTTTTCTCTCTATGTGGCGATCTGCACCGATACCGGCTCATTCAGATATGAGTGCACCGGTGAGCGAACTTTTGAAATTGCCGGCAAACTTGTAGGCTTAGGTGTTAACCCTAATGAAGTTGCCGGTCTGATCTACGACAACTACAGTCCGGAACGTCTGAATTTAATGCAGCAGGTTCTGGCAACGCTTGAGCTGAGCGAGAACAAACAGATTGCCTGCATCCATGTGACCAGGGAAATGTTTGACCGCAGCAGTGCCCTGGCTCAGGATGTGGAAGGATTTATCGAATACGCCCGGTCTATCAGTCCGGTGAAGGTCGCCGTATTTATCAAAGAAACCAAGTCGGGCCTCATTTCTGTAAGCTTGAGGGCAAAAGGGGAGTGCAACGTCGCTTCGATAGCCAAACAGTTTGGAGGTGGTGGACATCGAAACGCAGCGGGTTGTAAATTTCCGGCTAATTCCTTAGAATCAGTCAGAGAAAAGGTGGTCGACTCCATTAAAGAAGCCCTCCGTGCTCCCTCCTCTGGAGCGAACTCCTCATAGTTCGACCGAGTCGTGTTGCCATCTGATGACTTCCCCAACTGATCCCGGTGTTGTCCTGGTTGACAAGCTTCCGGGCAAGACATCTTTCAGCGTCGTACGAGCAGTCCGGAAAATTTTCGGGGTCAAAAAGGTTGGCCATGCCGGCACGCTGGATCCATTTGCCTCCGGCCTGCTGGTGGTCTGCATCGGTCGCCCGGCCACCAGACTTATCGGCCAACTCATGGAGGGAGAGAAATTCTATCGGGCCACGGTGGTACTTGGCAAGACCTCCACTACCCAGGATCCGGAAGGAGAGATAAGCGACTGCGGCTCGCTGGACGGTATCGGTCCGGACCAGATCGAAGCAGTGTTGGCCGGGTTCAGGGGCAGGATCCTGCAAACGCCGCCGCATTTTTCCGCTCTCAAGCATAAGGGCAAGCCGCTCTATCATTATGCCAGGAGAGGGATAAAAATAACCAAGGAACCTCGGGAAGTGACTATCCATGAGCTTGACCTGACTGAGGTGGATCTGGCCAGCGATCGCTCTGACCCGTCAATGGAGTTGCTAATCAGGTGCAGCAAGGGAACGTATATCAGAAGCCTGGCTGAAGATATTGGCAGAACTCTGGGGTGTGGCGCCTATCTGTCCGCTTTGAGGAGGACCCGGAGCGGCTGCTTTTCTGTTGAAGATTGCCTGCCAGGAGGCTGCTTGGATGATCCCGAAAAGAGACAATGGGTGCGGGAGCGCAGGATCGAAGTAGGGGAAGTGCAGAAACTCTTGCATTATTCTTAAATAATGAATAACATAGTCTGTTTGAATAAATTAACTTGGCATGCACAGAATCTCTTCTGGTTGAGATTATCGTGTGTGCGTAGTATGTTTAATGATTAGGATAAGCTAAATAAGAGCGCAGTAAAGGAATATAGGAGGTTTGTGGTGGCACAATCGGCAGTAAGAAAAAACGAGATTATCGAGAAATACAAGACACACGAGTCCGATACCGGTTCATCCGAGGTGCAAATCGCTCTGTTGACCGATAGAATCCAGTATCTCACCGAACATTTCAAGATACACCAGAAGGATCATCATTCCCGTCAGGGGTTGTTGAAACTGGTTGGCCAGAGGCGCAGTCTGCTTGATTATCTCAAAAATAAAGATGTTCAGAAATACAGAGCCCTGATCAAGGAACTTGGTATACGCAAGTAAGCCTGCCTGACAGACTTCCATGTCTAACGCTGTTCAGGTAAGGTGGGAAATTCACTCGCCACTCTTCTTACATGGTTCTTTTGAAGAACTGTTAAACCGGATGGCAGAGTCGCTTGTTTACAGCGGCTGGGCTATCCGGTTTCGCTCATTTATACATGCCGTAAGGCAAATGGATACTTTTAAAAAAATTGTCTTTTCGCTTAATCTCTGTGTTGTGCGCGAAAAATTTATCCTCGGAATATAAGTTATATGCCTGTGGTAAAATTTCCACACGCGCCTTGATCTTTAACGAAAATCTCAATTTTTCAAAGCACCCATTAATTTAAGTAAGATTTAACTAAGCTGTTCTGCAATAGGGCAGGACGGTAGGAAGGATTAGGAAATTTCTAATTTGAAGTGAAGGTAAAACGGCCGGCAAGAAGCCGGTCGGTGATCGTGGAGCCGAATAGGCGGCCCACATGTGGAGACATTATGATTAAGAAGTTAGAGGCTACGATCGGTAGAAATCTGATTACTATCGAAACAGGTAAGCTTGCCAAGCAGGCATCCGGCTCAGTCCTTGTCAGGAGTGGAGATACTATGGTTCTGGTTACCGCTGTAGGAGACAAGGTAAACAAACCAGAACTGGGATTTCTCCCATTAACTATTGAAGTTCAGGAAAAAATGGCCTCAGTAGGCCGGATCCCCGGTAACTATTTCAGGAGGGAAATCGGCAGACCGAGTGAAAACGAAGTATTGACCTGCAGGATCATTGATCGGCCCATGCGGCCGTTGTTTGCCGATGGTTATTGTGCCGAAACCCAGGTAATTGCCTCGGTATTGTCGGCGGATCAGGAAAATGTACCGGATATGTTGGCTCTCACCGGCGCCAGCTGTGCTTTGATGCTGTCCGATATCCCCTTCGGTGGGCCTGTTGCTGGTGGTCGGGTAGGATATATTGACGGAAATTTCGTGATGAATCCGACGGTCAAAGAGCTTGAAGACTCGGCCATGGATATCGTCGTGGCCTGCACTGAAAAGGCGGTGGTGATGGTTGAAGGCCAAGCCGAATCTCTCGCCGAGGAAACAGTACTCGACGCTATTTTCTATGCCTTTGAAAATCTGCAGCCGCTGATAGAAGTACAAAAAGAGTTGCAGGCTGCCTGCGGCAAGGAAAAAAGAGACGTTGAACCGGCGCAGATAGATGAAGAGCTTTACAGCAGGATAACCGACTGTGCCAAAGCTGAAATGGTCGATGTCATCGCCACTGCCGATAAACTCGAACGCGGTGGTAAGTATAATGAACTCAAGGCAAAAGTAAATGCTGAGATCGATCCGGAAGGCGAACGTGCCCGCGAGATTTCGGATCTGCTTTCGAAATTCCGCAAAACATCGATGCGTGCCAAGATCGTTAATGAGTCCATCCGAATCGACGGCCGGGCCTTTGATCAGGTTCGTCCCATCAGCAGTGAAGCCGGCTACCTGCCGCGCACCCACGGTTCCGCCCTGTTCACCAGAGGCGAAACCCAGGCACTGGTCAGTGCTACGCTGGGCAGCGAGAGGGATCAGCAACGGGTGGAGACCCTTGGTGGCGAAGAGCACAAACGATTCATGCTGCACTATAACTTTCCGCCTTTTTGTGTGGGCGAAGTGCGCAGACTCAGTGGTCCATCCAGGCGTGATATCGGCCATGGCGCCCTGGCCAGAAGAGGTATCGAGGCAGCGTTGCCGGATGTCGATGAATTTCCCTATTCGATACGGGTGGTTTCCGAAGTTATGGAATCCAACGGTTCATCCTCAATGGCCACCGTCTGTGGAGCCAGTATGGCCCTGATGGATGCCGGTGTGCCGATTTCCACCCCGGTGTCGGGAATTGCCATGGGACTCATCAAGGAGGACGACAAAGTAGTCATCCTCTCTGATATTCTTGGCGATGAAGATCATCTCGGTGATATGGATTTCAAAGTGGTAGGAACAGCCGATGGGGTGACTTCCCTGCAGATGGATATCAAGATCGATGGGGTTGACCGTGACATCATGGGTAAAGCTCTGGCCCAGGCCAAAGCCGGCCGATTGCATATCCTCGGGGAAATGGATAAAGGGATTGCCGCTGCACGGACCGAGATTTCCGAGTTTGCTCCTAAATATCATGCCCATCAGATCAACCCCGACAAAATCAGGGACATAATCGGTCCCGGCGGCAAGATCATCAAGGAATTGTCGGCCGAGTACGACGCCAAGATCGAGGTTGAAGACAGTGGATTGGTCAAGATTTTCACCACCAACGGCACCAGTTTCGATGCCCTGATGGACAGAATCAAAACCATCACTGCAGAACCTGAAGTCGGCGCCATTTACAAGGGTGTGGTGAAAACGGTCAAGGACTTCGGCGCTTTTGTCGAGATTATGCCGGGAACCGACGGACTTGTTCACATATCCGAGCTCGACAAGAGCCGGGTCAACAAGGTGACCGACATTGTCAATGAAGGTGATGAACTTGAGGTTAAGGTTCTCGAGATAGATGGCCGCGGCAGGATACGTTTAAGCCGCAAAGCACTGCTGACCGACTGAATCCGCGACTAGCGGATCCCAAGTCGTAATTTCTGGGGACACAATTGTTTTATTGTGTCCCCTTTCTCGTTTTCTAATTTCCATGACTGAAAACAGTTTTTCGCCAATATTGATCCAGTTCAAATGGCTCGATCCGGCCGCCGCGGTTGATCTCAGGACCCCTTCCTATGAGACTGCAGGTTCTTCAGGGATGGACGTCTGTGCCGCTGTCGCCGATCAGGTGACCATCGGCCCCGGCGCCAGGGCTCTAATTCCGACCGGGTTTGCGGTGGCCATTCCCACCGGCTATGAGATTCAGGTGCGGCCCCGCAGCGGTTTGGCGGTGAAGCATGGTCTCAGCCTGCCAAATAGTCCTGGAACCATCGATGCGGACTACCGGGGAGAAGTGAAAATCGCCATGATCAACCTAGGTCAGGAGCCGATCACCATCAAGCGAGGGGACCGAGTCGCTCAATTGGTGGTTGCTCCGGTTGTCAGGGCCGCCATCGACGTTGTCTCTGAGCTCGATGATACGGCTCGGGGCAGCGGCGGCTTTGGTCACACCGGGGTCTGAACGTGAAATTCTGCGTTCTGGGCAGTGGCAGTCGGGGTAATTCGATTTACGTTGAAAGCGGTGCCACCGCCATCCTGATAGACGGCGGTTTCTCAGGTAAGGAAATTGCCAGCCGACTGGCCAGGATAGGCAGGGATATCGATTGTCTGAAGGCGATATTCGTCACTCATGAGCATCACGATCACATCAGCGGCGTGGGCGTCGTCTCAAGGCGCTGCCGGCTGCCGGTATATGCCAATGAGGGTACCTATCGCGGGGCCGGTAAGACCTTGACCAAGCTTTTCCAACAGGCAGAATTTGAAACCGGCGAACCAATTGATTTCGACGGTCTGCAGGTCCGTTCCTTTGCCATTTCCCATGATACTGCTGATCCGGTTGGGTTTGTCATCGAAGATGACAAGGCTCGTTTGGGTATCTGCACAGATACCGGTATTCCCACCCGACTGATCAGCCGCAGACTCAGCAATTGTGACGGGCTGGTGGTGGAATTCAACCACGATCCCGAGATGCTCAAAAACGGTCCCTATCCCCAGTCTCTCAAACAAAGAGTGAAATCCTCCGAGGGACATCTTTCCAACAGTGATGGTGCCGGGTTGTTAAACTCTGTTATCCATGACAGCCTGCATCACATCGTCTTGGCCCATCTGAGCGAGACCAATAATTTGCCGGAAATTGCCTACAAAGAGGCAGAGAAGGTTGTCCGTGAAAGATTGGAGCTGTCGGTGCTGGCTATTTCCGAACAGCAGCGTCCCACCCAATTGTTCGAACTTTAAGCGCTCTTTGCTCTTTGGGGACACAATACTCAAGGTGTCCCTTTAATAACTTGGGACACCTTGAGTATTGTGTCCCCCCGGCTGTACCCGCTTATGAACCGCCCGTCAGGCGGGAATCGGTTTCAGGCTGAGTTCGTGCATCGGCACAATGACGGCGCCCGACTGCTTGACTTTCTGTATCGATTCCCAGGCTTCAATGGCATTTACATGGACTCCGGGGCAGACTGCCGGACCGTTGGCCGGGAAATTTTTTGAGTTGCAGCAGAATCCGGTAATGATTGTCTGGCCTTCACCGGTCTCGATTTCCACACTGAGGGTGCCGACGGTGTGCCCTGGGCTGTTAATAACCTTAACGCCTGGAACGATCTCTCCATCGAATTCGATTTCGGTGAAATTGATATCTTCTATGAAATAGTCGTCGTAGCGATGATCCAGAGGGTGGGGGGATTTGCAGAAAGCTATTTCAGCCTTGTGCGCATAGAAAGTCGCATTGTCAAACAGCGCGTTGTTACCGCAATGATCGTCATGCAGATGGGTGTTGATAACGATATCGATATCCTCGGGCTTCAAGCCCAGCTCAGCCAAGCACTCCAAGATACTTTTGGGTTCCAGCCCGGTCTCTTCGCTGAAGCCAGCGGGCGTCATCAACTCGTTCTCATCAAGCCCGGTATCGACAAGGATGTTTCTGTCGTCTCCCTGCAGTAAAAAGGCCCAGATCGGCAGCCAGATGGAGGTGCCGTAGCCCTGTTGGTAGGTCATGATTCCCTGGTCCGGATTGCGGACGCCAGTCAACAGAGGAGTAATGGAATAGCTCATGCGAGTCTCCTTAACCCACCTTTGTTTCACCGCAGCGAAAATCAAAGACGAGTGGTGTTTTTCTTATCAAGGGGTGAATCACGCTTTTCGCTGTATGATTATAAATCAACTGTCGTTCTGGGTAAATACCTGTTCCGCATTACTTCCTGAGCCATCTGCCCGGCTGAATCATGACAGGTTATTGGCCTCAAGTGCAAAGAAACAGTCATAAAATGCAAACCAGTGGGGCCGCTAAATAGTTATGATAGGCCTGACAAATTATCACGGATTGAATTGGCAGCCTGAAATACACCATTGAGACAGCAGAACATGAGCATTGATAAAGCGGAAATAGCGTCGCTCAGAAAGAGAGCCGAGCGGATCGCCAAGGGTGAGCTTGAGCGCCACGAGAGGCGTCAGCGCCTGGAGTCGGAAGACCCGGACCTGAACAAAAGGGCGATCCTCAAACGAAGACTCAACTGGAAGAATAAGTTTAACATATTCATCCTCTTTACTCTGATCGGCAGCCTCTAGCCGGTAACTCGCCCAGAAAGATTTTAGCTACCCAAAATATCCTGCCGCAGGGCATCGATCCCTACTTTGTCGATAACTTTGCCAAGCCGTGACCGACTGCCGCTGTCCTTGCAATAGTTGATGATTTTATCGACTATTTCTTCAGCTTCCCCTGAGGATACATCCTCTATCAACTGGTCGGCAAGTCGTGGCTGAACGCCTCCCATTCCACCAATAAGCACCGTCCAGCCCTTATTGGTACCGTAAAGGGATATATCTTTAATGCAGTTCTCTGCACATTGTATTTTGCAGCCGCTCACGGCCATCTTCATTTTCGAGGGCACTTTCATGCCGTGGTAGGTCTTATCCAGTTTCAGGCCCATCTCGATACTGTCCTGTTTTGCCAGTCGGCAGAATTGTGTCCCCGGGCAGACTTTGACGCTGCGGACGCAGAGCCCGACGATATGGCTTGTATCGGCCTCCAACTCCTCCCAGATCGGATCGACCTGTTCTTCCTTGATTCCTAGAAAAGCAATCCTGGAGGCGCTGGTCAATTTCAGACAGGGTACTTTGTATTTTCTGGCAATGGCAGCGTATCTTTCGAGAATTTCAGGGGTAATGACCCCGCAGGGGAGATGCGGGGCAATGGCATAGCTTTCCTTGTCGCGCTGAAGGATGACTCCTTTCTGTCCGTCTTTTAGCATCTTAATGGTCCCTTGATCTTAGCAGTTAATGAATCAGCGATTGTTTTTTTAAAACAGTCTACGACACTAAAGTAATGACAAAACTTATGCAACAGGAAGCGGTACCGGTGGTCTTACTTCGTCGCTGGGTTGATAACCACTCCCTGAATTTGAGCAGCAAGTCGAACAATAGTTTTCAGTTATCGAATGCACCTCTCAGGTGGGAGCCAATAAGAACGACTCCGCCGATGGCGGTCAGCACGGCAAAAAACATGAAGCCCAGCGGATAACTGTCAAATCCTGAGGCGACTGCGGCAAATATGGAAGGGCCCAGAACGACTCCCAGAAAGGTAAAAAAGAGGGTGCCCCCGGTCGCTTCACCGGCTCTTCCCTCTGGTGCACTGCGGGCGGCCTCGGCCAGATAGACGCCATTCCAGCCTATAGCCGTGACGCCGAAAACCATAATGATGGCGACAATTAAAGAAGTGGGCCAATCCGGACTGATAAAGGCCGTGGCCAGAGCTCCACCGGACATGAAGATTCCCAGGAGGCCGAGCAGCAATCGGGGGGGCAGGTAGCGGTCGGCGATAATGCCCCAACCAATTCGACCTGCGGTGCCGGCAAGCTGGGCGGCAGAGAGGATAAAGCCAGCTGCCACGAGGGCTAGACCTATATCGCCGGTGAGAAATATCACCAGATAGGTAAACAAACAGAGCTGCATACCGGCATAGAGAAAAGATATGATGGCCAGTTGACGCAGCGGGCGATGGGTCAGCACCATGACCAGTGGTCTGGTTACGCCGCCAAAGGAGATGGACCGACCCGGCTGGCGGTCCCTATCCATATCCTTACGGATTGGTATCAGCGCGAACACCAGAGAGATGGTGAAGAGGCCGATCAGAACCCCACTGCTTCTCCAGCCCATCGTCAGCACCAATGTAGGGACGATAGCGCCGGCCAGGACACCGCCAAGTGGGACCCCGGTCTGTTTGACCGAAAAGATAAAAGACATCATTCTGGCCGGGGTTCTGCGGGCCAGGATATGTGAACTCGCCGGAGTCACCGGGCCATAGCCAAAACCGATCACCAGTGCACTGAGCGCCATCATCGGAATGGTGGCAAATGCCGTCAGCATCAAGCCAAGTCCGGCCAGGACAAGACATATCTGGCTGACCCGCACGGCGCCGTAGCGAAAAATGAAATCACCGCTCCACAGGCTGGATACCATGCTGCCGATATACATTAAAGAAACGTAGATTCCGGCAGCAGTGGCTGAAATACCCATATCCGGGGCGGCCGACGGGGCCAGCACCGGTACGGTGACGGCGACCATCGAGACGATTGACTGCACCCCCAGGGTGGCTGCCAGCGGGACGATGATATTTCTGAGGTTCATAGTTGGTCTGTAGCGCTGCAAATTATTATCTGCTGCAAGTATAGGGTCATTGATGGCGGATCTTATGGTTCGCCTCATTTCCGGTATCAGCAGTTTGATAACTTTACTTCAGATTTAAGTGTCTTAGCCAGAATTAAACAGAGACATCTTGGTGGAGCGAGTAGAAGTCGTGAAGGCAGTGGTAAAAATATCAAGTGATAATTGCTGGCGGCCGCTTCAAGCCATTGATCCAGGACTGCGGCCAGGCCTTGAGTCCGCAAGCGGCACCGAGCAGCGCACCCAGAACACTGCCCCGACCGCAATTGTCACCGCCGCACATGGTATTTGCTATCAACCCCTTTTCTGGCTGATCCTGATACTTTGCAGCCAGATAAAAGGTTGCGGGCAGGGCCTGGTCGAGATAGCAGGCCGACGAGAAATGTCTGCCGACCACAATGTGGTCGGGATAGTCTAGAAGATCGAGCAGGGAAGGAAGCTTCGATTTTATAGAGGAAGAGTGCAGCACTTTTTCGAGAACATCATCCAGTGCTGAACCATGGAGGAGGTCAATGAGTAGATCTACCACCAGTGAGGCACCTCGGTTCATGAGTGCTCCCCCATGGGTCAGGGATAGGTGCTCCAGACTGATTTTCCTGGCGTAGTCGGGTGTATCTGCAAAATAAATGGTCAGCGGCAGCATGAGCGTGAGACCGCCGATATGGTGTTCATCCTGTCTGCCGCAGTGCTCCGGATCGAGGCCACGGCCGTAATTAACGAAAAAATGCCTGAGATACTCCTCCACATAGGTGTCCCGGTGCTTGCCTGGGGTGGTAAGATAAGCAATGAAATGCTCAAGCCATGGTCCCCGGGAATAGCTGCCTTTGGAAAGGACAAACTCCAGAACTTCCGCCGCCAGTTGTGCGTTCAGCGTGTTTTCCCCGGCTTCGAGAAACTGATGGTAATGAACACCCTTTTCTCCCCAGTAGCGGGCCTGATCGTGCAGGATATCTGCTGCGGGGCTGGTCGGTGCGTAGGAAGAGCGCCAGAGGATAGAGTCAGGGTGCGGATTTCTGGGAGCCAGGAAATCACGGACCTGGCCATAATCGCGACGCAGCGCATCAGTATCGTAGTACCAGTGCACCGGCATGGCCAG
>CAJQNS010000149.1 GCA_905479735.1 uncultured Desulfofustis sp. | reverse complement strand
GTCATTAAAATCACTTGTAAAAGCGGGGTCGTAATGGTACTACGTTCGTCTGCTAAAAATAGAAACCATAGGTAAAAAACAGAGTATCGAGGAGGATCAATGCAATTTAAAAAACCACACGCTCCTGTGGGAACAATTCTGACACCGCTTCTGTGGGCGGCCCTTTTCTGCCTGCTGTTGAGCACCAGCGCCTTCGGCGATGATTCCTGTATCACCTGCCATACCGACGAAGATCTGCTCGAAGAGAACCTGGCCGAGGACAAGACAAAGAAATCGGCAATGCAGGCGGGCAGCGGCTGAGGCGGCGCCGTGGCTCCGTTGGAGCCGCAGGAAAAAGTACTGGTCTCAGAGGATTTCCTCGACTCGACCCATGGAGAACTGGCCTGTGTCGACTGTCACGGCGGCGATGACACTGCCGACGATAAGGAAGGAGCCCACGAGGGCTTTGATCCTCAACCATCCATCAACAATCCCCAGGAAACCTGTGGTGAGTGCCATGAAGAGGCAGAAACCGTGCCCCAGTCATTGCACATGACCTTGTCAACATTTCCTGGCTACCTGGAAAAGCGGGCCAGTGAAGATACCTGGGAGAAGGTCGATCACGGCCGGGACCGGCATTGCGCCTCCTGCCACACCAGCTGTGGCGGATGTCATGTCAGTAGACCCAAGTATTCAGGTAAGGGGTTTGTCAACGGTCATATTTTCAGCGCCAAACCCGATCCTGTTAACCAGTGTACTGCCTGTCACGGCAGCCGGGTGGGCAACGAATTTTTTGGTGCCCGCGGACAGGGTGACGTCCATCTTGAGAAATTCAGCATGAGCTGTGAAGACTGTCACTCCGCCGAAGAGATGCATGCGGCCGCTCCGGAAGGGTTAGAGAACCGTTACCATCTCGAGGAGGCAGCCAATTGCAAGGATTGTCATCAGGACCTGCAATACGGCTCGGTGCGCGACCATCGCATTCACAATAACAAGGTTCAATGCCAGGTCTGCCACTCCCAGAGTTATGTCAACTGCTACAGTTGCCATACCGGCACCGATGAACAAGGCATTGCCTATTTCATTAATAACCACGAATATGAAGGGATGAAGATCGGCTTTAATCCGGATCGCATTCCCGGCAACAATTATAAGTACGTGATCCTCAGACATGTGCCGGTGGATCTCAAGTTGTTCGATTACTACATCAAGGACGGTTTTCCGCGTTTCGACGTCGCCTCGACCTGGAAAAGGGCTTCACCGCACAATATACAACGCCGCACCTGGCAGAATGCAAACTGTAACAATTGTCACGGTCAGCGTGATCTTTTCCTCGATGAAAGCGACCTGCTCGATTACGAGATAAAGGCCAATATCGGCGTCACCGTTGCCGATGACCAGATTCCACCCAAGCGGGCGCGAGTGATGCCACTCGGTATCGATAACTCCAAGGTCAATGCCTCCCGGGTTGTCACTGTTGAGTGGCTCAATGAGCACCTCGATGATGACAATCTGGTGATCCTCGATGCACGGAGCGAAAGCGAATACGAGCATGGCCACATTCCCGGCGCCATCAATCTGGATCCAAATGCCTCGGAAGGCTTGAGGACCGACCCTTATGCCGATAGTGCATTAAACATCGAAGAGGATGAGACGCTGGCCGAGACCCTCGGGGAATACGGCATCGCCGTTGACGATCATATCGTCGTCTACGCCAAACGGGGCATGGATGCCGGGTTCCTGCTCGGGCTTCTCGATTATGCCGGAGCCGAGAACATTTCCATTCTCAACGGCGGGATAATCGCCTGGGAGTTGGAGGAACTTGAGCTCTCCGATGAAGAACCGGACTGGGAAGAGAAGACCTTCGAGATAGCGCCCCGCAAGAATCTGATTGTCGATACCGATTATCTGAAGGAGAATCTCGACAATCCCGCTGTCAAGATTGTCGACGTCAGGGTTCTGCAGCAATCAACCGGGCTGACCGGACACGGTCTCGCCGATCGTCCGGGCAGTATCCCCGGCTCCATGAAGTTCCCCCTGCCCGGCCTCTACATGGACGACTCCTACCTAAAGAGTGCCGAAGAGCTTCTCTGGGTGCTGCGGGAGAGAAACATCAGACCCAACCAGACCATCGTCGTCTCCTGTAACACCGGCAGCTGGGCAGCTGCGGCCATGTTCATGCTGCGTTATCTGGGCTACCCCGATGTCAAGCTCCACGACGAATCCTGGATCAACTGGGAAGACTGATATCGTTTAACCCGCATAATAACCGCACCAAAGCAGAAGGGCCGGCCGGAATACAATCCGGTCGGCCCTCTTTTTTTCCCGACACAGGCTATCCGGCTAAACCGGTTATTTCACCAGTTGAAACGGCCTGATAGCAGAGGAGACTTGGGGGAGGTTAAATCCCCTGCATGGTCTCCAATATCTTGGGGTTGGCCTCATCTTCTGCAAGAATGATATGACAGGCGTCGCAATCCATAGAGATGGTTTCGCCGGCGCTGGTCTCGTGTTCATCGTCATGGCAGCGAAAGCAACCCGAGTTGCCCTGATGACCGCGCAGACTCCGGTAGGTGTTCCAACCGATCTTCATCTTCGGCCAGACGTTTTCCAAATAGGCTGCCTGTACCCCTGAAACCGCCTTGTCGAGCATCGGCATATTATTGTTGACGACACCGGGGTACTTGAGCCGGTACCAGGCCCGCAGTTCGGTTGCTATCTTGTCTTTGGCCTCTTCGTGGCTGCCGTATTCTCTGGTGATCAGCTCGTAGCCGATTTTTCTGATATAGGGAAGTTCGGTTGGAATGGCTCCCAGCAGGAGCTTTTCGTCGATTGCATCTTCTGGCGTTTTATAAATATGGGTCGGCCGGTTGTGACAGTCGACGCAATCCATTTCCCTGGTATAGGTCTGCTGTTCAGGCGGTACAGCACCGTCGTGCTTGTCAAAGACAACCTTGGTGCCGTCCGGCTTGGTGAGCGTCACCTGGCTGATTTCTTCCCGCTCCCAGTCGCTGTGGGTATAGGTGATCCTGTTTTCCTCAGCGACATGCCAGTGGATGCCGTGGGCCTCCGAACCCTGATAACCTCCCGAGCCCACTTTCAGCAGCATGACGGTCTGAACATGAGTGTTGTTCTCGTCGGAGAGGAACTTGTCCTTGACATAGAGCTTGTCACCGTGAAACAGCTCGGGACGATGGCATTCCTCACAGGTATCACGGGCCGGACGCAAACCATGCACGGGAGTTTCGATGGGAGTGGCATAGGATTTGGCCACCACCGCAACCAACTGCCTGGTCCCAGAAAGCTTAGCTTTAACGAACCATTGGGCCCCCGAACCGATATGGCACTCAACACACTTCACCCGGGAATGGGGCGAATTCGAATAGGTCGCGTATTCAGGCTCCATTACCGAGTGGCAGAGCTGGCCGCAGAACTCATTGGATTCGGTGTAGTGATAGCCGGTATAGGCAAGCAGGATAATTACAAAGACATTGATAAAGGTCAGACTGGTGGCCAGAAATATGAGTTTTCTGACTTTTATGAAATTTTCCGGTACCGACAATTTCTCGCTGAGATATTCATGGGTGAATACGCTCACATCTTCCTTGCCCTTAAAGAAAAAAAGCCCGAGAAAAATCAAAACGAGCCCGATGATAAAGGCCGGGGCGACAAACATGTAGAGCACGAAACCGAAGTATTGATTGTGGATGACCCCGAAGAGTTCGAGAAGAATTCCGATCAAAAGAATTGGAAATGATGCCGTGGTCATGGTCGCTCCGACCAACGACAGCTTGCTCCTGGCAATTCCGTTTATGAATGCCCTGACGATTTGCGTAAACTTGACCAAAACAGATCCCTCCGTTGAATTTCTATCTTGAATATCTTAACCCTGTAATAAAACGTGAAGAGTACTACATTGTCTCGCGGATTTAAATGATTTTCGGCCACAATAGCTTGGCTATCACGTTCGTAGTCGGGTAGATTGTCGACAGGTGTCAGGCTTCTGAGTTGAAGCTGAAAGATGCTCTGTGGGCAGATCCATAACAGGAGAGCTGTCAGAACAGATCGATATGCAAGTCACCATCTTGCCTTAAGCGGGAAAGAGATGAGAGTAGGAAGACGAGCAACAACTGGAATCTTGTTGTCTCTATTGCTTTTGATTGGCGGCTGTGGCGGAGAGCCCTATACCTACGTACCGGAGAACGAATTAAAACCAGGTCCCGGCCTCTTCTCCGGAGAGGATGGTGAATTCAATCTGATCAACGCCCCCGAAGAAGGCAAAGAAGAGGAGTCGGGCGCACGTCCTTCTTCCGAATAGCTTTTCTGTCAAGACGGTGATTCAGCTTGGCCGTGAGATGTGAGCGGCCGCAGTCTCATTCAATTTTCACCTTCCCCAATTTTCACCTTCCACATAGATCCGTTCTCCATCCCGGAAAGTTTGTCGCGGTAATAGATTTTTCGGGCTGGATCCAGTGTCGAATTGGAGAAATTGCAATAGATGTAATCCGCCCTGGTCGATTGGGTTGCCCTGAAGGCTATTGGAAACACAAAGATTTCACCCCCCTCAAGGGTTACCTGCACGGGGGTGGGCAACTTGATCGACTGCGGTCTCAGCCCATCGTTGACACCGGGTACAGGAACGACCCGGGTTATATAATAATCGATCAGATAGGAACCTTGAGGGACTGGTGGGGACAGAGCCACATCATCATTGAGCGGAGGCGCATCAAGCCTTAGCGAGAATTCCCCGTTTGTACTGCTTTTCAACTCGATGGCACGAATAAGCTGGTAGGAGGTACGGTTGGATACCTCAAAAGGTACGGCGATCAGACCATGCCCGGATTCATGATTCGGCAGTTTCTGGGCGCAGGAACTGAGCAGAAAGACGAGAAAGACGAGAAACCACCATTCATTTTTCAGCATCGGTCTTCGACTCTTCATCCTCAACCTGATCCAGGTCGCCAAGTATTTTTTCACACTGATCGACATTGGCCTGTGCCGTATCCACCAGTTTCTTAGCCAGAAATGAAAGCCCCCCGGTTGCCACAAAGGCGGTGTATTCGCCGTATTTTTTGGCCACATCGACAACATCAAGACCGACTTTGGGCTCGGCCAGAGTGCCCCCGACATGGACCAGCGAGGCGATCCCGAGGTTGGTGAGTCCGCTTATCGCCCCCCGTGGTTTGGGCGCAATGCCCACATCCAGCTCCTCGGTCTTCAGGTTGATTTCCCCTCCTCCCATCCAGGTTACTTCGGTGGTCTGGGCAGCAATCTTCTTATGAAAGTCGGCTATACCGTCCTCGATCTCGAAACGGATCACGGCGCACTCAAGCGTTGTCTTGTCGCTGTCCAGCGGATTCAGATTGGAAAGCAGCCCGGCCCCGAACTGGCTCATGAATGATTTCTGCAATTCCACTTCTTTCAAAGCGGCGGCGAAATGGCCGTTGAGACTTCCCATGAGATCCGCCAATGATCCCCCTGTGCCGTCAAGATCAAGATCGAGATCAAATAGTCCACCGAAACGCGGTGAGACAAAATTATCAAAGTCCACAGTCGCGTCAAGCACAGCCACTTGATTTCGGGCATCGAGCTTGATATAGCCGTTGCCCGAACCACCGTTGGTCTGATCGAGATCAAAAGGATCTACCTGCAGAAGGCCGTCATCGAGGCTGACTGCAATTTTACCGCTCATGTCGATGCCGTTTGGGATCCTCGTGTTGGTGAGATCGATTTTAAGATCGACATCGTAATCGCGCAGTACCCCGACAGCCAGGGGTTTGTCGGAAAAAAGCCGCTTGCCGGTGGACGGGGTTTCCTCAGTCTGCTGCTCCTCTGTAGACTGCTCCGCGACCATCTCATTCTCAACAGCCTTTATCTCTTTCTCTACAGTCTCCACCTTAGTCTCAACTGCCTCCGTCTCAGCATCGGAAGCCTGCTCAGTCTCCGATTTGGCGGTCTCTTCTCTGGCGGCTAGATAATCCGTAAAATCAAAATTATTTATCGTCAGTTCTCCGATCAGGCTATTGCGCTCCGTATCTGCAGCCGGCGCAATGGTGTAGACCAGATTTGCCAGGATCTCACTTTCTTCTTCCCGCACCGTAAACTCCTCAAGATGATATTCTCCAGGTTTGCCCCAGGCTTTGCCGGTGATCTTCATCGATTTGTCTCCGGGAATCTTCTTACCGAGAAGAGCTCCAACCCTGGTCAGCGACTCCACATCGACGGTGAGCTGCGTCTCAAAGGTCTGCGGCGCCATGAGATCGGGGAGCAGCGCCTCGACTGCTGTCTTCGTTCCTTCACCATCAAGCTGTACAGCAATGTTTACGGGGCTTCCCGGGCTTTCTGTATCGGCCTTGATGTTTACAACCCAGGGGCCGGTCTGCGGCAGCTCCTTGTTGGCCAGCTCTGACAAAGTGGCCAGCGAGTCCACATTACCATCGATAACCGCCTTGATACCTGAGATCTTCAGGAGATCCTCGATCACCACATCTGCTTTCGTTTCTATGCCGTCCTGGTTTAAAGATGCTCTAAGCGAGTCAAGCTTGAGTGATGCCTCGGTCGAGCCGAGATGCCCATCTAGCTCCAATGAGCCTAACTCGGGAAGATTGGTTCCGGGGCTCACCTTGTTGACTAAATTCGAAACGGAAGATGTGCTGGCATCGAGGCTAACGTCTATACCTGCATATCCCAAATTCTTCCGATCCTCGGCAACACCTTTGAGAACCATCAGATCAGCCACTGCGGCCTTTACATTGGCCTCCACTTCGGCTCCTGTGAGAGCCAGATCGAGATTTTCCAGGGCCAGAGATTTTTCCGACGAACCCAGCTTGCCCTGGATGTTCAAGGTTCCCAAATCAGGGATCGTTTCCACTCCTGCCAGTTTTCCAATTTCAGCAAGCGCCCCCGTTTCCATGTCGATGGAGACATCGATACCGGCCTCAGCGTAAGCTTCGGTGCTCTCCGCAGCCTTGGTTAGAGCCATCAGGTCGGCGATCGCAGCTGTCACCTTTGCCTGGATAAGTTCGCCGTCCAGCAACAATTCGAGATCATCCAGCCGGTATGACTCGCCAGACGAAGAAAAATTCGAGTTGAGATTCAGCGACCCCAGGGCCGGCACTTCCACCCCGGCGAACCTGGAAAGGGAGGCCGTGTCATCGATCATAGCGGTCAGCTGGGCGGCGACACCTGACAAGTCTATAACGTTGTCTGCCGTACCGCTGAGATTTACCTCAAGCCCCGAATCCTTGACCGTGGCCAAAAAATCGGTAATTGCCAGTTTGTCGAGACTGCCGGCTGAATCGACTTTGAGCTCAACTGCTGAGGGCACTTCAGCGGGCACCTCCAGACCTGCTCGGGCTAGGATTTCCCCGAGTTGACCCGTTGCCGCTTCGGCGTTGGCTTCTATGCCGCTGATTACAAATTTATCACCTGCAGACCGGCCAATCTGCTGAGCCGAACCATCAATTGTTGCTGTCAGAGCGGAATCCCGCAGATCAATCCGCAGAGATTCAAGCTGCAGATTCTCGTTGCTCGAAGAGAGTTTGGCCACTGCCTCGAAAGGACCGAAGGAGGGAAGTTCCTGCCCGATATATCCGCCAATGATCGAACTCGACTCCAGGTTTACGGACAGATCGGCGTTGCCGCCTCCTTCTCCAAGCACGTTTTCCAGCGACCCGGTCAGACTGACATCAAGCCCGGAGTCTTTGACCAGCAGCTCCAGGTCACGGACCGAGAGCTGTTCCAGATTTCCGCTCACCCCTGCTTGCAATCGCACCGTCTGGGGCAGGGAATATTTAATGTCGAGATCCAAGCCTTTGATCAGCTCGGCAGCCTGCTCGGTGTTGATTTCGGCCTTTACATCAATCCCGGAAAACTCTGCCAGATTTCCCACCAGACCCTCGGCCGCTATCTGCAGGCGCGGATCATTCAGAGCAAGTTTGATATTTTCCGTGCCCATACGTCCGTCAGCGGCCAGAAATGTCAGCGATGCATCGAGGCCCTGCAGCTCAGGCAAAACCATTCCGGCAAACGGCCCAAAAGTCGAGATATCGGCTGCTGTCAAAACAATATCAAGCTGAGCATTGGGTTCGGGCAGCATGGGGCCGGCGCTGCCTTCGAGCCCGAGCTTGGCTTCATTCAACATGCCCTGCAGAGAAACTGGCGTCGTCTCGTTGGCATACCACTGCTCTATGTTGCCCAGAGAGCCATCGAGTTCGATCGGAGCACCCTGATAGGTGGCCCTGAGAGTCAGGGGAATTTGCTCCCCGTCAACGAATAACCGGAGCGTCTCCACCGCAGCCTCCAACTGCTTATCGCTGGCGCCATCATTAAAGACAAAGACGAGGTCACTCACTTGAAAGTTGCGGATGTAGGGCTTCAATGGCAGTTTAAAGGAGCCCCCATCACCTTTCTTTTCGGGAACCTCATCAGCTTCCTGGGTTGCGGACTTCTCCTCGCCAGTGCCCAACACCCAGTTGCCGGTCCCCTCCGCATTGGTCTCCATCAATATGTCGGGTGCATCGAGTTCTACGGTAACATCAAGCATCCCCTTGAGAAGCGGCAGGAGTTTAAGCTCCACCAATAAACGGTCAGCGGTGATCATCTCTTGTCTCGTTCCCCATTCGGCATTGGCAAAGCTTACATCATGTGCCGCCAGGCCCAGCTTCGAACCTATCTGGACATCGAAGATTCCATCGATCTCAAGTGCACGCCCGGTAGCCGACTCAGCAGCCCCGGTGATCCATTTCTTGTACTGGTCGTCACTGATGACCTGTAAGGCGATGAAAGCCAGGACAATTAGTCCGACGAGCCCGATGAACGTATAACCGAAAATCTTGAGAACCAGTTTCATTGAATATCCCTGAGTTAATGTATTATTGAGCCGGTATTTTGAAAAATAAGCTCAAAGCGCCGTCCGGCAATCACAGAATCATGATTTTGAGTTGCAGTCGGCCGCCGATGCTAGCGGAAGATAGGATCTCCGATGCACCCCACTGATGATTACTTGGGACTAGGGGAATAGGGGTTGCCTCCAAGGACATTGGAGATGTCTGCTATCGCCTTCTGAGCCCGCACACTGTTTCCTGCTGCATCCAGCGGTGGTGATATCACCGCGATGCCGAATTTGCCGGGAGAAACTGCCAGAATTCCCCCTCCCACTCCGCTTTTGGCGGGCAGACCTGTTTTGTAAAGCCATTGACCGGAATCATCGTAGAGCCCGGCAGTGGCCATCACAGCCAGAATTTCCGGAATATGTTCTGCATCGATCACCGGTTTTTCAGTCACCGGATTTACCCCGCCGTTGGCCAGAGTTGCTGCCATATTTGCGAGGTCTTTGGCATTGACCCCCACCGAGCATTGTCTGGTATAAATGTCGGTTGCCTCCAGAGGGTTTTCCTTGATATGCCCATAGGCGTACATCAACATACCGATCGCCTGGTTGCGCTGATTGGTTGCCGCTTCGGATTCATAGATGTCCTCGAGCACGGCAAGATCTCTACCGGCAAAATCACTGTAGGTGTTTATGATGTTCGCCCACTGGGCCTCACCGTTTTCACCCTGCACCATGCTGGTGGCCGTAATGGCGCCGGGATTCACCATGGCGTTCATCTCGCGGCCCTGGTATTGCTCGACGGCTACGATAGAATTGAAAACCTGACCGGTCGCATCCACACCCATGTTCGCAGCAATGGCATCCGGGCCTGAATCCTGGATGACGCGGGCCATGGTGAAGACTTTGGAAATGGACTGAATCGAAACCTCGGTGGTCACGTCACCAATAGTGTAGACCTCTCCATCCACAGTAATCAGGGCAATTCCGAAGAGGTTAGGATCTACCTCGGACAGGGCCGGGATGTAATCGGCGTTGGCCCCTTCCTGCAAATCTTTATATTTGGTATAGGCACCCTGCAGAAGCGTTTGAATTTCTTCGCCGGACTGCATGGCATGGACCGTGTTAAAAGAACCGGCAAGCAGAACCAAAACAACCAGATAGACCATTTTTTTAATGACAGAGAACATGATATACCCCTTGTGAATATCGTTGTTGTTCATCATGACAGAGTAAGCATCAACGCCTAAAAAGAAATGGGAAAGCGTTGATCGAAGCTGTATTTGAAGGTGAACTGAACACCGTGAGTTGAATGGTAGACTTATCCTTCAATCGTAGAAAAATAACCCAAACAATGCAACTGAAAACAAAGTCTTAACACATACCACCCAAAAGTCTGGTGAGAAGACGCGTTGGACCTGAATTCTGCTGGAAAAGCTTGACAGGCTTCCCCTGCCCCAGTTATTACGTTACCTATATCTGATCATTGTAACCATTACCTAGAGATCCGTAGAAGAGGAGAAACAAATGCCCGGTAAAAACAAGTATCTGCAAGCAGGTGCATTTGGCGCTTTGATCATTTTTTGCTCGCTACAGGCCTTCGCCGGCGGCAACACCAAACTTGACAGTGACCTGCTGCACGAACTCAAAAGGATGATCGAACAGCAGCAGGCTCAGATTGATCAACAGGCTGCGGAGATTGCTGCACTCAAGGAGCAGCTTGGGGGTAATACCGAAGCCATTGCGGTCAAGGCTGACAAAGAGGATATTGAAGACCTGGACAAGGTGGCCTACTCCAGCTTTGCAAATGTCAACGTCAGCCTTTACGGACAGTTCAACCCGGCAGCGCTCTATGTCAACAACGGCGACTCCTCGAAACTCTATGTTGTTGACAATGTCCACTCTCAGTCAAGACTTGGCCTCAGGGCCCGGGTGGACACCACCAGCGGATGGCAGGTCGGCGGCCGCTTCGAGTTTGGGATTTCCGGCAACGCCTCCACCGATGTGAACAGCTGGTATACCGAAAGCGCCTCCGAGGAATTTTTCAAGCTGCGCTGGGCTGAAATTTCCTTTGCCAAGGAATCCTACGGTAAATTCTCGCTTGGCAAAGGAGACTCGGCCTCCAACAGTACCGCAGAAATCGATATGTCCGGCACCGCGGTGGCCATGCAGGATAAGACCTTGTGGATGGCCAGCGGAACACTCTGGTATGACGGCTCTTCCGACATCTTATCGGAGCTCGAGGTCAAAGAAATTTACAACGGTTTCGACGGCCTGAGCCGGACCGACCGAATTCGTTATGACACGCCGGAATTTGGCGGCTTTTCGCTGGCCGGATCCTATTCCTCCGGTGACGCCTTTGACGGATCGGTTTGGTACAGTAGGGAATTTTCGGGAACCAGAGTTGCTGCCGCCCTCGGGGTCGCCAATCCCGGTGATATCATGGTGGGGACTGATCTGCTTTATACAGGTTCAGCATCAATACTTTTTCCGTTGGGGATCAGCGCCACATTTTCCGGCAGCAACATGGAGAAGCAAGAAGAAGGGCTAGACGATGCAACCGTCTGGTGGGCGAAACTGGGCTACAAAACCAGTTTCTATGAAGGAGCCACCACTGCCTTTTCTCTAGACTACGGAGAATCAGAGAATATCAGTGTCAACGATGAAAAAGGCAGTACCTGGGCTCTCGCCGCCGTCCATGATATTAGAGATTGGGGCACCGAATTTTATGCCATCTACCGCAGATATATGGCAGATTCAGAGCGTGGTGATTTTGACGACGTCAACTCGGTCATGGCCGGAGCTCGGCTGAGATTTTAATTTAACCAGCTATCAGTGAAACAGGTGGTTAAACCATGATTGATTACGGGTCTTTGATCGAAACATCCCAGAACCTCAAGTACGGATACCAGCCCAGATGAAAACAAACTGGCTCATCAGCCTCCTCGCCACAATTCTGATCGCCGGCTGCACAGGCATAGGCCCCTCGACGATTGAGAGGGATCGTTTTGAGTATTCATCCGCCATAGCAGAATCGTGGAAAGAGATGATGCTGCTCAACATAATCAAAATTCGCTATGGCGATACCCCGATGTTTCTCGAAGTTGGTTCGGTGGTTAACCAGTACATCCTCGAGCGCGAACTCCAGGCGGTAGCGGGTTTTCGATCTGGAGACCTGATCGGTGACGGTCTTGAGCTAGGCGGCAGAGGCAAATATTCAGATCGACCCACCATCACCTACAGCCCTTTGATCGGTGAAAAGTTCTACAAGAGTCTTCTCACACCGATCCCGCCGCATGCCCTGTTTCTTCTAATCCAGTCCGGCTGGAACGCCGACTTTCTGCTGCGCGTCTGTCTGACCGCAATCAACGATCTCTATAACAGCAGTGAAAGAAGGCTGAGTACATACGAAGCCGACAAAGGTTTCGACCAGCTCCTGGAAATTCTAACAGAAATGCAGCACAGCGGAGGATTGGGCAGCCGTCTGATTGAACGGGAGGGAGAAAAGACGATTATCTTTTTCCGCCAAAACCTGAACGAAGATGTAAAGCAGAACAGCTTAAAAATTGTGGAACTCCTCGGTCTCGACCCGCAGGCCAGCGAATTTCGCCTGGTCTATGGATCCACCGCCTCAGACGATCGCGAAATAGCCATGCTGACCAGGTCGATGATCGATATCATCGCCGAACTGTCACAATATGTGCAGGTTCCAGAGCACCATATCCAGGAGAACAGGGCCAGCCCTGGGGCTATCGACAAGGCAACAAGCTTTGAAGAGATCCGTTCAAGAGTTTTCGTAAAAAG
>CAJQNS010000148.1 GCA_905479735.1 uncultured Desulfofustis sp. | reverse complement strand
TCTTCTGGGCTGTCGCCTGCATGATTACAACCATGACATCGTTAACCACCTCTCTGGATTGTTCGGCTCTGAGGTTTATGATGTTGAACTGAATCTGTTCGTCGGCAAAAGCAAGTGATGAGATGGTGAACACCAGGGCGGCAGCACAGGCAACTAATGTTTTCATGGCAGATCCTTTTTCGGTTAGATTTAAATCTTGACGGACATTTACTTTCCAACATAATTACAATAGTCTCTAATTCCAATTATAGGTAACGACATTAATCCAATCGATCCCATCATGCAGCGTATCTCACCGCGCTGACAGGCTGTTCCGCCGGCATCTCGATCGACCCTTGCCTAAATGGATGCCTTGAACTAATGTCGCTATGAATAATAATGGAGGAGCCAGGCGAAGTTTTCACAATCTATAATGTCCGAACAACCATAACAGCAAAGGAGAAGGAAATGACGATCGAATTACCGATGAGCAACGGTGAAACCTATCGGATTCAACCACAGAAAATAATTTGCCTGGGCCTCAACTACCGTGCGCACATCACAGAAAGTGCCGAGATCGATAGCGAGCGCTTCAAGGATGAGATCCCGGCTGAGCCGATTCTGTTTCCCAAAACTCAAAATACCCTGATCGGCCCGGATCAGCCGATTGTCATCCCCGCTTTTCTGGACGACTATGGGTTCAGGACCTGCCGCACCGACTTTGAGGGTGAACTCTGCGCCATCATCAGCAAGGGTGGTAAAAGCATTGCCCCAGAGGATGCCTACGATCATATCCTGGGCTATACCTGCTTCAATGACGTGAGTCAGCGAAATTTCCAGAAACATGATAAGTCAGGCTGGTTTCGCGGCAAATCACTCGACACTTTCGGCCCGATAGGCCCGATGGTCGTCACTCACGAGGACATTGGCGATCCTCAGAATCTGACTATTCAGACGAGGTTGAACGGTAAGGTCGTGCAGGATGCCAACACCAGCTTGATGATCTTTTCAATTCGCGATACCATCGCTTTTATCTCAAAACATTTCACTCTGGTTGAGGGAGACCTCATCATCACCGGGACACCTGAAGGGGTCGGCCCCCTCGCCCCGGGGGACGTGGTGGAAGTTGAAGTTGAGAAGATAGGGGTGTTGAAAAACCCGGTCGAACGCCGGTAATTATCATTTGTTCCAGGGTCTTATGCCACACTGTCGTAATTGATCGCAGCGTTGAATTTTAGTAAGTTAGCCTCACAATCAAAACCCATTGTGAGGAGCAGTGATGAATTATCCAGTGTGGTATTTGCCGGAAATAGGCGGTGGATTGCTGATCGCAGCAATCGCGGTTCTGCATGTGTTTGTTTCCCATTTTGCGGTGGGCGGCGGACTTTACCTGATCTATGCGGAGAAGAAGGGTCTGGGGGAAAACTCCGAGGCCATCCTTGACTTCACCAAGCGCCACGCCAGGTTCTTTCTGTTGCTCACCATGGTCTTCGGCTCAATCACCGGAGTGGGGATCTGGTTTATCATTGCCCTGGTCAACCCGGCCGCAACCTCTCTTCTTATCCACATTTTCGTCTTTGGCTGGGCCGCGGAGTGGGTGTTTTTCGTGGTCGAAATCAGCGCAGCCTTTGTCTATTTTTATATGTTTGGCAGAATGGACAGCGCCACTCACCTCAAGGTTGGTTGGGTCTACTTCATCAGTGCCTGGCTGTCGCTGTTCCTGATCAACGGCATCATCTGTTTCATGCTCACTCCCGGCAGCTGGCTTGAAAACCAGAACTTCTGGGCCGGTTTTTTCAATCCCAGTTTTTGGCCCTCATTGCTATTCAGAACCTGCATCGCGGTGATGCTTGCCGGTGTATATGGTTATCTCAGTGCTTCGTTCAGCCGCGACGATTCCGTACGCATTTCCATGACCAGGTTTTCAGCCAAGTGGTCGCTGCTGGCCCTTTTGGGTGCACTTCCATCTGGAGTCTGGTACGTCATGGTTCTGCCGGAGCCGGCCAAGGAACTGGTGCTTGGCAAGTCGCCGACCATTGCCGCCGCAGGCCAATGGGGCGTTGCGTCGGTGATCGTGGTGCTGGGCCTGAGTCTGATTTTCGGTTTCTTCAGGCCTACGCTTAACACCAGGACCACCGCACTGCTTGCCATGCTCGGAGCACTGGTGCTGATGGGTTCATTTGAATGGATACGTGAGGCGGCGAGAAGACCCTATGCGATCAATGAAGTGGTCTATTCCAACATGATCTTCAAAGATGACCTCGCGGCCCTTGATGAGAAAGGATATTTACAGACAGCTCTGTGGGTGCAGGATCGTGATATCGGCCCTGAGAATCAACTGGAGGCAGGTCGTGAACTCTTCATCCAGCAATGTTATGCCTGCCACAGCCTGAAAGGTTTAAACAACGACCTGATGCCCTTGACTTCGCATATGAGTCACCAGGCTCTGGTTTCCTATATCGGCAAGATTCACAAGATACGATACTTCATGCCACCCTTTGCCGGTACCCAGGAAGAGGCTTCAATGCTGGCCACCTATATTGCCTCTGGGCTTCATGGCAAGGAACTCGTTGACCCCGCTGCAACATCCGCAGCCGACCCTGGCCAGGAGCTGTTTGAGAGCAATTGTGCCTCCTGTCATGAGGCGGAGGATCTCGGACCAGCAACCGAGGAGATGGATAAAGATGGGATTGCTGCCATGCTGGAGACCCTCGACGAGCTTTCCGATGAAATGGTACCGTTCGAGGGAAGTGAGGAGGAGGCCGCCGAACTGGCAGCCTTTATCTATTTCCTGAGCGAGCGTGATGAGACACCGCCCTTGCCGGTCGCTGTCGACGGTGCAGTGCTTTTCGAGTCCGAGTGTGCCGCCTGCCATGCGGCTGAGGATATGGCGGCCGCGCTCGAGGGCTGGGAACCAGCTGAAATCAAGGAGGCCCTGGACAAGCTTGATGAGTTCAGTGACGAGATGGTACCATTTGAAGGCTCGCCCGAAGAAAAGGACGCCTTGACAAATTTCCTGCATAAACTGGGGAGGGAGAACTGATGCAACCCATTATACCTTCTGCAGACACCATCCCTGTCGCCTGGGGCTGGTTTCAATTTCTGCTTCTGCTCACCTTTCCGCTCCACCTGCTGGCCATGAACGCGATGGTGGGCGGTCTGGCGATCGGGGTGGTGCAGCATTTCAGGGGCGGCGATAGCCGCCGTCGTCTGGCCCATAGAATTGCGATTATTTTGCCGCTGGTCATTGCCTTTGCGGTCAACTTCGGCGTCGCGCCGCTGCTCTTTCTGCAGGTGCTTTATGGTCATTTCGTCTACACCAGTTCGATTCTGATGGGTCTGTTCTGGATTGCGGTGGTGCCGATCCTGATCATCGCCTATTACGGCGCCTATCTCTATGATTTCAAATTCAAAGGCCTTGGTGCTGCCGGCAAATGGCTTGCCCTTGCCGTTTTGCTGCTGCTCTTCTGCATCGGTTACTTCTTTTCCAATAATATGCTGCTGATGACCCTGCCTGAAAGGTTTTCCGAGTATTTCCAGCATCGTGACGGTAGCCTCCTGGTCTCGGGACAGAGCGAATTTCTGCCCCGCTATCTTCACATGATGACCGGCGCTCTTGCAGTCGGTGGGCTTTTTGTCGCCCTGCTCGGTAGATTTAAGGCTAAAGCTGCCCCTGAACTGGCCGCTCATGCCTCTGCAGTGGGGATGAGAACATTTTTCTATATGACCATAGTCAATGTCGGAGTGGGCACCTGGTACCTTACCTCGCTGCCGAAGCAGCAGATGCTGCTGTTCATGGGCAGGGATCTGGCTGCTACCATCTGCTTCATAATTGCCTTGCTGCTGGTAATCGGTGTGCTGGTGAGTTCGTTCAGGCAGCAGTTGATGACGACTTTGGTTGGAACGGTAGTACTTGTCTATTTGATGAGTTTTCTCAGGTCCTGGTTGCGGACCGACCTGCTGGCCGACTATTTCAACCTTTCACAGCTTCAGGTTGAACCGCAGTACAGTTCAATGTTTCTTTTCCTTTTCTGTCTGGCCGGGGGCGTGGTCTGTGTCGGCTGGCTAATCGCCAAAACTGTCAATGTGCTGAGATCTGAAATTTAAGAAAATCCGGCCTAACTTAGCTGACATTCTGGGTTTGAATCATTCGAGTTCATTGGTCTGGTCAAACAGGGTAGAGTGAAAATCCTTGACATGGCAAGGTTTTTTTCTATAACTGCAGGCTAGCCCTAACATGTTGAGATTCTGGAGACTTAAAAGAGGAAGATCCAATGCGCCTAGTTGTTTTTCTGATGGTTTCATGCTTTATCGTCGGCTGCGCCTCTTTCGAGGCAGAGCATCATAGAACCCTGTTAATGGACCGGTCGACTGGAGAAACAAAGGGTTGCGAGGTCGGTATGGCTCGCAATGAACAAGCCTATAAGAAATACCAAGAGTGTATCCGCAC
>CAJQNS010000147.1 GCA_905479735.1 uncultured Desulfofustis sp. | reverse complement strand
GCCCCCGGCAGGCCATCTCTATATGCAAGTGTGAGCGGTCAATTGATGCCGACTTTCAATTCAGCTCAGGACGAACATCGACTCGAGGCGCTGAACGGGTCACTCTTTCTCTCCGATGATCTGTCTGCGGCGATCTCACTTTCTGCAACACTCACAGGTGACGATATTAGTGTGCAATTAGCCATTGATAATGGTTCCTTGGCACTGCCAGGTGAATTTTTTTCGGAGCAGTTCGTCCCCCCTGCCTTCAAGGCCCTGTCCGCCAATCTCGACTTGCTCCTCGATGCTCGTTCTTTCTCCCTGCAGCGCTACGAACTGGAGGGAAACGTCGAAGATCTGCGCTACGTTAATGACAAGATCGTTCTCTCCAGCGGATCGGAGCGCAACGATCTGGATTTTACTTTATCAGGGAGCCTCGATACGCACAGCTTCCAGTTAACCTCCATCGCCCTCGAGTCACCTGTCAGCGCTTTAATCGACGTCACCGGCGAAGCCCATTACAGAGAAGGAGAAGCGACAAGTTCAGGCAGCGCCTCTGCTGTCTGGTTGAGCGGTGCGGGAGCAGAGACAGCCAAGCTTCCCCTTTCTTTGACATTCAATGGCCTCTGGTCCAGATCCAGCGGAGCAAGATTTGAGATACAAGGAGGGTACCCCTCCGAACTACCTCTGCCGCTGTCCGATGACTGGGTCATTTCCGGACTTGAAACCCTGCGCTTTGCCTCGACGCTCGAGTTAAACAATGGCGATCAGCAGGCTGCCCTGGAACTGGAGAACGGGTGGTTTGAGCTGCGTTGCGATTCCCTCCTCTTGAAGGGGACTGGATTTGACTTCAAGGCCAAGCTGAGCCGCTCGGCAGATAAGCTTGAAGGCAAAATAAATGCCGGACTGGAAGAATTGAAACTGCCCGAGAAAAATCTGGTCCTCAAGAACCTCAGCCTTGCGCTGCCATTTTCTCCCTCAGCATTGACCAGCGCCATGAGCGCCGGCGAAATTTCGGTTGCAGCGGTGGAACTTGAGGATGAACATCTATTTTCGATGAACGCGGACATAACCTATCACGATTCCGAATACCACACCGCAGGAACTATTGAAATGCTGAACAACGCCGATTTCAATATCCCATTCAGCGGCCAGATGGCCTGGCAGTCGAGGCAAGGAACATTGTCCTGGAGTCTGGCAACCAGCGACCTGGAGCCAGCCCTCCTCCCTTCCTTTCTCTCCCTCCCTGCCGATCTCGACTTCTCGGGCCGGCTTGAGGCTCAGGGAGGCATCACCTACGACAAGGAGATCTCGGCCTGGGCCCAGGCTGCCATCTCGGAGGCAAGACTGGATTTCAGCGACAAGAGTGTCAGCCTGGACGATCTGAACTGCGCCATCGAGTTTCCCGAACTGCCCAGGCTGCAATCTAGTCCCAGTCAGCGCTGTTCAGCGGGAAAGATCGATATCTCGACGCTTCACTTCAGCGGTGCTTCGGTTACCTTCCGCCTGGAAAATCCTCAATCACTTTTCATTGAGAAAAGCAGGTTCAACTGGTGCGGGGGCACTTTGGAATCAGGCAGCCTGCGGTTATCCACCCAGACATCCGAAATCGATACAATCTTCTACTGCAGCCGTATTGGGCTGGCTGAACTGCTCGAACAATTTGGCTTCAAGGGTACCGAAGGAGAAGGTTCGCTCAATGGAAAACTGCCGATAAGGCTCTCCAGGGAACGGATCGATTTTGAAGATGGATTTCTGTTTTCGACGCCAGGTACAGGTGGTATAGTGCGATTTACCGACACTGATCTGCTGCGGCAGGGTGTTGGTGCGGTAAGTGAGACAGGTTTTCTCAACTACACGCTGCAGTCGCTTGAAGATTTTACCTATAACTGGACGAAACTGAGTTTTGACAGCGCCGAAGACGACCTGCTGTTGACCCTTGAACTGGACGGTAAACCCAGTACTGCACTGCCGTTCAAGTTCAACAATGAAGGCCTGCTCGTCGAGTCGGATCAGGGGCAAGGACTGCAGTACCCAATCCGATTGGACGTCAATTTTCGAGTACCGCTGGCCGATCTTTTTCAGGTTGGTCAGTCAATCAATTCGATAATGGAGAGTGGACAATGAAATTGCATCTATTGTCTCATTTGTTGTGTTTGGCATTGCTGTTGGGGATAGGTTCGGCCTGTACCAAGCATGAGGTGGATGTCAAACCTGTTGAAATAAAGCCCATTCATATCACCATCGACGTCAACGTCAAGGTGGATCGCGCCCTGGATGATTTCTTCGGCGACATCGACGAGGCGGCCCAGGATGAATGATTTCGCTTATGACAATTCGTGGAGGTTCAGTATGTATAATCGGAAACTCTTTTTTGTTATCGCTGTTGTATTAACGACTCTTCTCTGTACCACCCTCAACGGGCAGGCGGCTTCGGTCAAGGAGCGGATGCTGGCCAGGATTCCGGCAATTAACGCTCTCAAGGATAAGGGAACTATCGGAGAGAACAATAAAGGCTTTCTTGAATTCCGCTCCGGAGACAAATCTCAGCAACAACTGATCAGCGATGAAAACAAGGACCGCAGGAGTGTCTATGGGGCCATCGCCAGCAAGCAGAAAGTCGATGCTACCCTGGTCGGTCAAAGAAGAGCCAAGCAGATAAGCGCCAAAGGCAGTAAAGGGCATTGGTTCCAAAAACCAGACGGTACCTGGTATAAAAAATAGCCCGGGATGTCCAGCTTGAAAGACAGGCTGTATCGGGTCGATACCGTTCCTGAAGATTTTGATTTCAACGAGCGCGTCGTCGAAGTTTTCGACGATATGCTGGATCGTTCAATTCCCTGCTATCAAAACGTGATTGGGGAAACGAGCCGACTACTCGCCAGCCATCTGCAACCCGGAGACACGGTCTGCGACCTGGGCTGTGCCACCGGCACCGCCCTTCTCTACTTTGCCAGAAAACTGGCCGACCATCGGTTCCGCTTCCTAGGGATCGACAGCTCTCCCGCAATGCTCACCAAGGCTCGTCTTAAAGCCGAGTTTTATGTCGAAAACGATGACGTATCTTTCGAACAGGCGGACATAAGGGAAATCGATCAGCCGGAGACCGGCACCTTTATCCTTAACTACACGCTGCAGTTTATCCGGCCGGTACTCCGCCCTACCCTAATCAGGCGGCTCTATGATAATCTTCGACCCGGCGGCCTGCTCATCCTCAGTGAAAAGACAATTCTGGGGGACAAGCGGCTCAATCGAACCTTTATAGATATCTATCATGATTTCAAACGTGAACAGGGCTATTCAGACCTGGAAATCGCCCGTAAAAGAGAAGCTCTGGAAAACATTCTGATCCCCTTCTCCATCGAAGAGAACATCGAACTCCTTGCCCAGGCAGGTTTCAGGCCGGTCACCACCTTTTTTCAATGGTTTAACTTTTCATCCTTGGTAGCTGTCAAACCGGGCTAGCCGACTCTTTTCAAATGCATTATCTCAACTATTTTCACTCGGAGATCGATTTTCGTGCCCTAGCCGAAGTTCACGAGCGGCTTCAGCGCTGGGTAAATCAGCAGAAAAAAGGGTTCCTGAGATATCGCGTCCCCTATGAACAGCTCAGCACCTACCGGGCCGTTCACACTGAATGCGGGGCCGACACGGTTACCATCGGTCTGGCCGAAGAAGTGGCAGCCCAGACCCAGCAGGAAATCAAGGAGCAGCTCAGATGCTTCATGCCCTGGCGTAAAGGCCCCTTCTCCGTCTTCGGCATCGATGTCGACGCCGAGTGGCGCAGTGAACGCAAATGGAACCGCCTGCGGGAGCGCCTCCCGGATCTGAGCGGAAAAATCGTGGCCGACATCGGCTGCAACAACGGCTACTACATGTTTCGAATGGTGCCCCTGAAGCCCCGTTTCGTGCTAGGCTTTGAACCCTCAGTACAGCACTACTATTGCTTCAAGGCTCTCAACGCCATGGCCGGCTTCGAAAATCTCGATATCGATCTGCTCGGGGTTGAACATATTTCCCTGTTTCCCCAGTCGTTCGACGTGATTTTTCTGATGGGCATTATCTATCACCGTATCTCTCCAATCGAGCTCCTCAAAGATGTAGTTGCGGCTCTCAAACCCGGAGGAACCCTGCTAATTGAATCCCAAGCCATTCCCGGCAATGAGCCGATTGCACTTTTCCCAGAACATACCTATGCCAAAGTTCCCGGCACCTATTTCGTTCCCACCGGCAAGACCCTTGAAAACTGGCTGCTGCGCGCCGGATTCAGTGAGATCGAGTTGTTCTGCTCGCACCCTATGAGCTCGGAGGAACAGCGACGCACCGACTGGATGGAGTTCGAGTCCTACCTCGATTATATCGACCCTGAGGACGCCTCCAGGACCGTCGAGGGCTATCCCGCCCCCTGGCGAATCTTTTTATCGGCTCGAAAACCATAAAAAATCGTTATTGTTGACCAATTGCGGTTGCCTTTCTACAGAGCTGTGTTATTTGTTCGGGTTACCTGGATTTATCACCACTAACAAATTACAAGAGGAATAAAATGGAAGCAGCGCAATGCACCTTGTACAGCGGCGGCCTCAAGGGTGCCGAAACTGTATTCGGAGAAACAGCTGAAAAATACTCGGTCAATGAAGTGATCCTTACTTTCGAAGGCCACAAACTGTCGCGTGAAAAAAACGTCAGGGTCCTTTCCAAGGAAGACCTCGAACGCGGTAATATCAGTATGGAACTAGCCTCAAAAATGCTGAATCGCACCTACTACGAAACCGATAAAATCCGCAAGGTTCTGCAGACCATTTTCCATCTGGTTAACAGCGGCTATCAGGTTTTTGTGATTGGTTCGATCCAGGAAGACGGATCAGTGAAAGGCGGCACCGGCTGGGCCGTCCAACTTGCCAAGATGTTCAATCGCCCCCTGCATGTATTCGACCAGCCTGCGGGAAAATGGTTTACCTGGAAGGAAAGCTGGCAGGAGGACTCTCCCCGGATTCAATACGACACCTTCGTCGGTTCCGGTACCAGATATTTGAACGACGCCGGACGGACCGCCATAGAGAAATTGTTCGAGGACAGTTTCGTCTGAGAAAGCTACACTGATAATAGATGCAGATACCTGAGGTCCTTGACGGTCAACTGTTATCTGCATCTCGTCCCGTCTGCGGTTCAGAAAGAGTTTTCCCGGCTCAGGCGAAGATCTTCTGGTGTCCCATCTGCACGCATACCCTCTGCAGCTCTTCGGTTTCACGGGCCAGATAAACTTTCAACTCCTGCAGGGAATAATTGGTCAACCGTTTTACGCCGCTCAGCGTTCGCGGCTGAGTCTGACTGATCTTCTGTGCCGCTCTCAAAGCAGTGGCCTCCAATTCCGCCTGGGGTACCACTGTATCGACTATTCCCAGCTTCAGAGCCTGTTTGGCTGGGATTTCGTCTTCAAGAAGAAGCAACTGGTTTGCCCGGCTTCTGCCCAGCAGTTTAGTCAGAAAAAACGGGCCTCCGCCAAGCGGCAGTCCTCCTATTTTTTTAAAAGCGTTATAGAAGACCGTATTGTCGCTGAGAATGCGATAATCGCAAGCAAAACCAATATTCATGAAGATACTCAGAGCGGCACCCTGACATATCTGAATGGTAAATTTATTTAACTCCATCATATTGATGATCGTCTGGTTAATGATGTTACTGAGTTTGTTTATCTCCAGAAGCCTTGTCCCACCAAACAGACTCGCTTCATCAGTGTGCGAGAGAAAAAAGTCCACATACTCGTCGACACCCGAATCTCTGTAGTTTGTCTGGAAGATAACCGTATTTATATCCTCACTCTTTTTTATTCTCCGGAAATAATCACCCAGGAAATCGCGTTTATCAAAACTGGTCAGATTGTGGAAGAAATTGCCGGAAAATTTCATCCACAGCACCTCCTGGTGAATTTCGGAGACGAAAAATTCTGGGTAGCTTTTGATCAGGCCGGAATCTGGCATAACAAATTCCTCCAGGGTGAGGGGTTGGCCCTCCCGGCAGGGAGGTCAAGCAATTTCTCACGGTCACCAACAGCAGACAGTTCCCTGTCTGTTCATCTCATTATACCATCAGATACACCCAATTTAAAAATCCGTAGTGATTCAGGGTACAATTACGGGTAGCAGGTCGTTCAGAACCCTCTGCAATGAAAAGGTGATGGGAATCTCAAGGTGAAGAGTTTCCGCGCTCGATTCAGCGATCAAAGCTGATATGCTGCCGGAAAAAATCGCGGAACTCATCCCGCCGATGACTGACATAGACGATGGTGCTGATCTGCTTGTCAACCACCAGTTCCAGGAAGTTAAGTAGGTTAGCCCGGTTGGCGTCATCGAGACCATGGGTAGGTTCATCGAGGACGAGCAGCTTCGGAGTCTTAATCAACGCCCTGGCGATCAATACGAGCCGCTGTTCACCATAGCCCAGATTGCGGAACGGCGTCTTCTCCAGGGCGCTCAACCCGATCACTCTGAGCCAGGATCTGGCCAGCTCCCGCTGCTGTTCGGTGGGCTTACAGTAAAGACCTATAGAGTCGAAAAAGCCTGAAACCACAATCTGCAGCGAGTTGCCGGGAATATAATGTTCACGGTGCAGAGCCGGACTGACAATGCCCATCTCCTTTTTAATCTGCCAGATCGACTCACCGCTACCGCGACGGCTGCCAAAAAGGTACAGCTCATTGGTGTAGCAATCAGGGTGATCGCCGGTCACCAAAGCAAGCAGCGTTGACTTTCCGGCACCGTTGGGACCGGTTACCAGGGTATGCTGATCCCGGTCCACACTGAAGTCGAAGTTGGAAAATATGATTCGATCACCATAGCGGGCCTGGCCGTTTACCAATCTAACCAGTTCGACGGAGTCGGCCACCGCCGTATTCTCTCGGTTCTCCAGAATTTGGTTCCAGTCATCGCCGTTGGCACGGCCATCGATCTGCCTGACTATTTCAGCGCGCGCACCACAGCCAACCAGCTTGCCTTTATCAAACCAGGCCAGGTGGGAACACCAGTCGGGAATGTCGGAGCGGCTGGAGAGTACGAGCAGCACATTGATTCCGCGCCCGACGAGCAGTGCCATAATGCGATCAAACTCCACACACGATACCACATCAAGGCCGTCATAAGGGTTTTCGATGAGCAGATGGCTGGCACCATCGGTAACAGCTTTTAAGATCAGCAGCTTACGACTTTCCCCGGAGCTCAGTTGTCGATATCCGCTATTCAGTACGCCACTCAGTCTGAACTGGTCGATCAGAGCGCGGTTGTCCTCGGGATTGGTGAGAAATTCCCCAGCCAACGTACCGGGATCGATGCGATCAAGAAAATCACTTTCATCGTTGCGCACCTCCTGCTCAAAAAGTTCCTGTTGGTCTTTGAAACTGACGACCCCCAAATCTGCCGGTATGGTGAGTTTTCGAAAGGAGAGCGCGGCCTGGTTCTGGCGACGGAAAAGCTCCACAAACCGGTCAATGCCGGAATGGTTGCCGCCGTAGACACACCATGTTTCTCCCGGGCGAGTGACGAAGCGGTCGACCTTAAGATAGCCATCGTCGACCTCCTCCATCTCTAGCCAGACAGTTTGATCCGTAATCTCATTACCTTGTTTTATCATGGCCCTGCTTTACCACGACTCAGCACCAAACTCAAGATGTCTGCTCAGCCCCAAGAGTCGTGCTGCAGATAAACGTTCCAAACGGTCCAGAGGTAATTACGGCCAGCTCAACATGAAGTGGAGAACAGTGATCTCGGCAATAACCTGCCGCGTTGCCGGTCTGATTTTCTGGCCGCGAATTCGGTTGACGCCAACTGCGTTTCCGAGTTAATTATTAATATTTTGTGTCGACTATATACGGAATAAACTTCCTCACCCCCGGACAGGCCCGGCGATTCTCCATACAGACGCTCGAGGTTCCTGCAGCCTGCCGGTTATTCATGAGACAAAAGGTAATTATATGAAAGCTTTAATCGCCCTGGAAGACGGCACCATCTTCGAGGGACGGTCATTCACCGGCCGCGGGGAGGCCGTTGGTGAGATCGTTTTCAACACCTCGATGAGCGGTTATCAGGAGATACTTACCGACCCCTCCTATACCGGTCAGATCGTTACCATGACTTATCCTCTGATCGGCAATTACGGGGTAAATCCTGACGATATGGAATCACTGTCTATCCACCCGAAGGCCTTTCTGGTCAAGGAATATCAGGGCCACCCCTCAAATTTCAGATCAACCCGGCCGCTGGCCGATTTTCTCAAGGAGTTCGATGTCCTTGGTGTTGAGGGATTCGATACCCGGGCCCTGGTTCGACATATACGCACCGCCGGAGCCATGAAAGGAGTGGTATCCACCGAAGATCTCGATCCCGATTCTCTCGTAGAACGGGCCAGCCAGTGGCCCGGGCTCGTCGGCCAGGACATGGTCAAACTGGTGAGTTGCAGCGAACCCTATACCTGGGGTAACGACAAGCCCCTGTCGGGTGCCTCCTTGCCCCCCGATCTGTCAGATTCCGCACTGAAAATCGTCGCTTTCGATTTCGGTATCAAATTCAATCAAATCAGGATTTTCGAAAAACGTGGATGCCGGGTCCAGGTCGTGCCCGCAACCACTGATGCCCAGACCGTTCTGGGGCTTGAGCCTGATGGAATATTTCTCTCCAACGGTCCCGGTGACCCCGAAGGAGTAGAAGGGGTGGTCCACACCGTAAGGGAACTAATTGGCAAAAAACCGATCTTCGGCATCTGTCTCGGCCATCAAATCCTGGGACTGGCCTACGGCGGCTCCACCTACAAATTGAAATTCGGTCACCGGGGCGGTAACCAGCCAGTAAAAGACCTGCAGACCGGCAAGGTGGAAATCACCTCTCAGAATCATGGCTTCTGCGTCGATATGACTTCGCTTGATCCAACGCAAGTGGAATTGACCCATATCAACCTCAATGACAACAGTTGTGAAGGAATGAGACACCGGGTCCATCCGGCTTTTTCGGTGCAGTACCATCCTGAGCACGCCCCGGGACCCCACGACGCCGAGTATCTTTTCGACCGTTTCATCGATTTGATCAAAGAACAGTCATAACCAGGCCAGAGGCGAGCAAACCAGAGTTCAGCCAATCACTTAACCAACTATCCCGTCATGCCCAAACGAACCGACATACACAAAATTCTCATCATTGGCTCGGGTCCGATTATCATCAGCCAGGCCTGCGAATTTGACTACTCCGGGGCCCAAGCCGTCAAAGCCCTCAAAGAAGAAGGCTATGAGGTCGTGCTGATCAACTCCAATCCGGCCACCATCATGACCGATCCGGAACTTGCCGATGCAACTTACATAGAGCCGATTACCCCGGAAATGGTGGTCAAAGTCATCGAACAGGAACGTCCCGATGCGCTGCTTCCCACCCTGGGCGGCCAGACGGCGCTCAACACGGCCATAAAGGTGGCCGAAACCGGCGCACTGGAGGAATATGGAGTGGAAATGCTGGCCGCCAAGATCGACGTCATCCACAAGGCCGAAGGCCGTGATGAATTCAGGGAGGCGATGCGGGCCATAAATCTGAAGGTACCGGAGTCGGCCATCGTCCACACCTTGACAGAGGCTCTTGAGGCCGCAGACCAAATCGGTTTCCCGATTATAGTCAGGCCCAGCTTCACCCTGGGCGGCACCGGTGGCGGTGTGGCCTACAATCGGCAAGAACTCGAAGACTTCTGCAAACAGGGTCTTGACCTTTCCATGACCAGCGAAATCATGCTCGAACGCAGTCTGCTGGGTTGGAAGGAGTACGAGTTGGAAGTGATGCGCGACTCCAAGGATAACGTGGTCATCATCTGCTCGATCGAAAATGTCGACGCCATGGGTGTTCACACCGGCGACTCAATCACCGTGGCCCCAGCCCAGACCCTTACCGATCGCGAATACCAGGAGATGCGGGATGCGGCCATTGCCATCATTCGAGAGATCGGCGTTGAAACGGGCGGTTCCAATGTCCAGTTCGCGGTCAATCCCGAAGACGGGGAACTGATGATCATCGAGATGAATCCCCGGGTATCCAGAAGTTCGGCGCTGGCGTCCAAGGCAACCGGTTTTCCCATCGCCAAGATTGCCGCCAAACTTGCCGTAGGCTATACGCTTGACGAAATCACCAACGATATCACCAGGGAGACCTACGCTTCGTTCGAACCCACCATCGACTATTGTGTGGTAAAAATTCCCCGCTGGACTTTCGAAAAATTTCCTGACGCCGAGGATTTTCTCACCACCTCGATGAAATCGGTGGGTGAAACCATGGCCATCGGACGAACCTTCAAAGAAGCCTTTCAAAAAGGGATGCGGTCGCTGGAAATCGGTCGATTCGGCTTTGGCGGCGACGGCCGCGAACTTCTCGAACACCTCGACCTCGAAGATCTGGAGAGTGGACTGGTGACGCCAAGCTCAAAGCGTGTTGCCCATCTCTACGAGGCCCTGAGAAGAGGTATTGAGAAAGAGAAAATCGCCGAGCTGACCAAAATCGACCCCTGGTTTCTGCACAATCTCCAGCAGATTGTCGAGACCGAGCATTTGATACGCCAGAAAGGATTCAGCGGTCTCGATTCGGACTTTCTTCAGCACTGCAAGCAGCAGGGTTTTTCAGACCAGCAGATTGGCTACCTTACTGGAACCACCGAGGAAGACGTGAGATCACTGCGCAAAGACAGCGGCGTGATCCCGGTTTACAAGTTGGTGGATACCTGCGGCGCCGAGTTCGAATCGTACACCCCGTATTGTTATTCCACCTACGAGCAGGAGAACGAGGCTTTCAGAAGCGATCGCCAGAAAGTCATCATCCTCGGCGGCGGCCCCAACCGCATCGGCCAGGGAATTGAATTTGACTACTGCTGTGTTCACGCCTCATTTGCCCTGCGGGAAATCGGTGTCGAATCAATTATGGTCAACTCCAACCCGGAGACCGTCTCGACCGACTACGATACCTCCGACAAACTCTACTTTGAACCCCTGACCCGTGAAGATGTGCTGAACATCATCGACCAGGAGCAGCCCGACGGCGTCATTGTCCAGTTTGGCGGCCAGACCCCTCTTAATCTGGCGGTACCTTTGGAGGAAGCGGGGGTCAAGATCATCGGAACCCCGCCCGATGCAATAGATCGGGCCGAGGATCGTGAACGATTTCAGAAGTTTCTCAAAAAACTCAACCTCAGGCAGCCGGAAAACGACACCGTCTTCACCCAGGAAGAGGCCATTGAGGCGGCCAAGCGCATCGGCTATCCGGTGGTCATCAGGCCATCATATGTACTCGGCGGCCGGGCCATGCGAATTGCCTACAACGAAGAGGCAATCAAAGAATTCATGAAGTCCATCGGCGGGACGGTGCAGGAGCACCCCATCCTCATCGATCAGTTCCTCAAAGATGCCACTGAAGTTGATGTCGACGCTATCTGCGATGGCCAGGCCACTGTTATCGGCGGCATCATGGAACACATTGAAGAAGCGGGCATCCATTCCGGCGACTCAGCCTGCGTGCTGCCACCGCACTCCCTGTCCGCAGAAATAATCGAGGAAATCGAGGAAGCCAGCCGGGCAATGGCCATTGAACTCGGCGTCATCGGCTTGATGAACGTACAATTCGCGGTAAAAGATGAAACCCTCTATGTTCTAGAGGTCAATCCCCGGGCCTCTAGAACCGTACCGTTCGTCAGTAAGGCGACCGGTGTGCCGCTGGCCAAACTGGCCACCAAGATAATGATGGGTATGAGTCTCGCCGATCTCGGCCTGACCAAAGAAGTGGTGATCACTCACTGGGCGGTTAAGGAAGCGGTTTTCCCCTTTGATCGTTTCGAAGGCGTCGATACCCTTCTCGGACCTGAAATGAAATCAACCGGCGAGGTCATGGGTATCGACGACAATCTCGGCCTGGCCATTGGTAAGGCGCTGCTGGCTGCCGGCTCAAACCTGCCGGAAAAGGGCAATGTCTTTGTCTCGGTCCGGGACACCGACAAACAGTCGATTGTTCCGGTCGCCGCTGAGCTGAAGAAAATGGGCTACACCATTTTCGCTACCGCTGGAACCAACGGTTTCCTGCTGGAAAATGATATCGACAGCCATCGGATAAATAAGATTTCCCAGGGGCGCCCCCACATTCTCGACATGGTCCGCAACCGTGAAATCAACTGGATCATCAACACCTCTATGGGGAGGCGCACCACCGAGGACAGCTACCAGATCAGGCGAGCCGCCATCGATTTGCACATCCCTTACACCACCACGACCAACGGCGCAGCGGCCTTCGTCAGCGCCATGAAAGCATTCGGTGAAGAGCAGATAGGGGTAAAACCTGTACAAAAATTTGCCTGATGACTACAATATTTAAAGGACAGCGCTCGACAACATGTAAAGATGCTTTACTTTAGGTGCTGATATAAATAATTGGTTAATCTTCAATAGCTTTTAGTAGATCGGGAGGTTCTTTTGAACACCTTTTACAAAAATCTGAGCATGTGGCTGGTGATTGGCCTGACCATGATCCTGTTGTTCAACTTGTTCAACAAACCGCAGGGCAACATCTCGCCTCTGACTTACAGCGAGTTCATGGCCAAGATCGAGAACAAGTCTATCAACCGCGTCCGTATAGACGGTGACACCATCTCCGGGACGCTCCAGGATGGACGGCCGTTCAGAACCATTTATCCGGCCGCCGACGCCGAACTCATTCCGCTGCTCAGAGAAGCCGGTGTCGACATTACGGTCAAGCAGGCCCAGAAAGACAACTGGCTGATGACCATCTTCGTTTCCTGGTTTCCGATGCTGCTGCTGATCGGAGTCTGGATCTTTTTCATGCGCCAGATGCAGGGTGGCGGCAAAGGCGGCGCCTTATCGTTTGGCAAAACCAGAGCCCGGCTGATGGAACAGGGAACCAATAAGGTTACCTTTGCCGATGTTGCCGGTATCGATGAGGCCAAAGAGGAACTAGAAGAAATCATCGATTTTCTGAAAGATCCGCATAAATTCACCGTACTGGGCGGCAGAATTCCCAAAGGGGTGCTGCTGGCTGGCTCACCGGGTACCGGCAAGACCCTTTTGGCCCGGGCTATCGCCGGTGAGGCCGATGTACCGTTTTTCTCAATTTCCGGTTCCGATTTCGTCGAGATGTTCGTCGGCGTCGGCGCCTCTAGGGTTAGAGATCTATTCAACCAGGGGAAAAAACACGCCCCCTGTATCATCTTCATCGATGAGATCGATGCGGTCGGTCGGCACCGTGGCGCCGGTCTCGGAGGCGGTCATGACGAAAGGGAGCAGACCCTCAACCAGCTCCTGGTCGAAATGGATGGATTCGAATCCAACGAGGGCGTCATCATCGTCGCCGCCACCAACCGTCCCGACGTGCTCGACCCAGCGCTGCTGCGTCCGGGCCGTTTCGATCGGCAGGTAATAGTCCCGATTCCCGATGTCGGCGGCCGCGAGAAAATTCTGGAAATCTACGGCAAAAAGACCAAAATGGAAGCCAATGTCGATTACGAGATCCTGGCCAGGGGTACCCCGGGCTTCACGGGCGCTGATCTGGAGAATCTCATCAACGAAGCAGCCCTCATGGCAGCCCGAGAGGGGGCCAAGCAAATTACCCTGGAGTTGCTTGAAAAGGCCAAAGATAAAATAATGATGGGAGCCGAACGTCGCTCCATGATCATCACTGAAAAGGAAAAGGAAGTCACCGCCTATCACGAGGCAGGTCACGCCCTGGTGGCCTATCTGCTGCCCGATACCGACCCGATTCACAAGGTCACCATCATTCCGCGCGGCCGGGCCCTGGGATTGACCATGCAGCTTCCTATAAACGAGAAATACACCCACTCCAAGAGCTATCTGAAAAACTCCATCTCCATCCTTTTCGGTGGTCGCATCGCTGAGAAACTCATCTTCAACGAAATTACCACCGGTGCCGGCAACGATCTGGAGAGGGCGACTGCGCTGGCCAGAAAAATGGTCTGTGAATGGGGGATGAGCGATGAACTTGGCCCTCTCACGTACGGCAAGAAAGAAGAGCAGATCTTTTTAGGCAGAGAGATTGCCCAGCACCGCGACTTCAGCGAGGAAACAGCAAGGCAGATCGATCTGGCGGTAAAAGAGATCATTGTCGAAGCCAGTAATAAGGTAACCGAGCTCTTGGAGGGGAACCTCGATATTCTCAAGAGAATGGCCGATGAGCTGCTCGAAAAAGAGACCATTGTACTCGAAGATGTCCAGCGTATGCTGGCTGAGCTTCGGCCCGATGAGCACCCGTTAGAAGAACCCAAAGAGGCCTCCTCTAAATCTGACAACACCAAGCAGGAAGAACCCGTCAGTGAGATTAAGGTAGAAACTCCGGTGGACGTTCCTCCGGCAGGCGAAACGGGAGGCCGGGAAGAGCCTGGCGTCAGTTCATGACCATAGCCCGATCCGTAAGGATCATGGGCATTATCAACGTAACTCCTGATTCTTTCTCCGACGGCGGCAGTTTCTTCGACTGCGGATCTGCATTCGACCAGGCCCGCTTAATGATCGACCAGGGTGCCGACATTCTCGATGTGGGTGGTGAATCCACCCGGCCTTATGCTGAGCACGTTTCAGTCGATGAAGAACTTCACCGGGTCATTCCGGTAATCGAATCGATCCGGTCCATCTCTGACATTCCCATCTCGATTGACACCAGTAAAGCCGAGGTTGCCAGACAAGCGCTGGCAGCCGGTGCCGATATCATCAACGACGTTACCGCTCTGCGTAAAGACCCGGCAATGATCGACTTGGTAAAGAACAGCAGTGGTGAGCTGATCATCATGCACATGCAGGGAACACCGGGCACGATGCAGGACGCCCCGCACTATGACGAGGTAGTTGAGGAGGTAATGACATTCTTTAGAGAACGGCTCGATTTCATCGCCGCAGCCGGGATCGACCTCAACCGGGTCACTATCGATCCGGGTATTGGCTTCGGCAAGAAGCTGGAGCACAACCTGGTGATTCTCAATCACCTGGAGCGACTCTCAGAGCTTGGCCGCTCGGTTCTGCTGGGCCATTCCCGGAAACGTTTTCTGGGAGATCTTACCGGTCTTGAGGCTGATCAGCGTGACGCGATAACCAGTGTAGTATCGGCATTGAGTTTTGACAAGAACGTTTCGATATTCAGGGTTCACGATGTGGCGGCAACCAGGCAGGCACTCGATGTCGCCCGGGCCATCCGCCTGGCCTGAAAAGAAAACCGGGCCTCAGCATGATGCTTCCCCAGGCCTGGTGGAGAGAGGGAGTGAAAGAAGAGAAGAGTCGGCCTGTAGTCACATCATGCAAAGACCCTTTTGATGTAAATATAATCACTGTTTTTCTTTATGGTAAGATCGCTGACTTTTAATCCCTGCCGATCGCCAGAGCCCTTTGCTGGCGGGCTCTCTGCGCAATTCCTTCAAGCACGAAAAGGACCAGCGCACTCCAGACCAGCATAAAACCTATCATCCGACTGAAGGTAAACTCCTCGCCATAGACAAAGACACCGATCAGCAGGTTGAGGGTCGGAGCCGTATACTGTAGAATCCCCAGCAAAAACAGTGGGATCTTCTGGGCTGCATAACCGAACAGCAGGAGCGGGATGGTGGTGATCAGACCGGTTCCGGCGAGCAGCCCCATGGTCACTGCATCCCCGTGTACAAATCCGGAACTGCCGTCTCTACCGAGATAGACAATAAGTGTCAGCGCCGGCAGAAAGAATATCAGCGTTTCCAGGTAGAGGCTTTTCATCGGGACGATGCCGATTTTCTTGTGAAACAGTCCGTATATGGCAAAGGTAATCGCCAGGGTCAGGGCAATCCACGGAAAACTCCCGTAAACCATGGTGAGATAGACCACCCCGACGGCTGCCAGCAGCATGGCTGCAATTTGACCACCCCGCAAACGCTCGTTAAGAAAAAAGACACCAAAACCGACGGTCACCAGAGGATTGATAAAATAGCCCAGGCTGGTCTCAACGATATGACCGGCGTTGACGGCCCAGATATAGATCAACCAGTTGATCGCCAACAGAGCGGCGCTGGCAGTTGAAATAATCAGGGACCTTTTATCCCGAAGCTGGCGCAAGATTGCGCCCTGACCCGTGATGACAAGAAACAGGACAATAAAGGGAAGCGACCAGGCCATACGGTGGCCCAGTATCTCATAGGCAGGTACATGATCGAGAGTTTTCCAGTAAACAGGCAGAATCCCCCATATCGTATAGGAGAGCGAAGCTGCGACCATACCGCGGCTCAACTGCTTGTTCATGAGACAAACAGGAGACCGCTTTTAAGCCAATAGTAACAGATGTAGGTTCCCGCCAGAATCAGAAATACAGCCGAAATCTTGTTTACATAGGGAACAATTCTCCTGAAAAGGGAGAGGACGGTGCCGCCTTTGATAAAAGCCATACCGACACTCAGAATCAACAATACGGATCCGGTGCCCAAGATATAGAGAATGAACTGTGTAAGTCCCGAGAGAAAATCACCTGAAGTGAGCGAACCGCCAACAACTACAAGAAAAATGGGCAAAGTACAGCCCAGCGATGTGGCCCCAAATCCGAGGCCAAAGAGAAAAAAACCTTTGACACTGATATGGCGCGGATCCCCGATCTTCGATGAGATTTTGGACATAAAATCGAGTGATACATGTTTGCCCAGCATCAGCCAGACCCCGAGCAGCACCAGGCAGGCTCCGATGATCACTGAGAGCCAGGGCATCGCAGCCAGCAGAAATGACCCACCCGCCGATACCACAATACCAAGCACACCAAACAACAATCCGAATCCGGCGGTGACCACAGCGGCTACCCCGGCGGCCCGGGCAACCCTTACATACCATGGCCGTTCGCTGTAACGTTCCTCATCGGCACCCAGGTAGAGAGAAAGATAGATGGGCAGCATAGCGAAACCGCATGGATTCACCGCCGAGACCATACCGGCCCCAAAGGCGTAGCTGAGCTGCAATACACTGGCAAGATTACCGAGTGATTGACTTAACCATGCCTGAATTTCCATTTCCTATCCGAAATTTCAGTTGTTTTCCTTGCTCACCCATCCTGGTGAGATCTCAATTGCCCCAATATTGTTAACCGAACCGGTCTACCATAAGTCTGTCCGCCCGGCTTGGCAATGCAGGCCTCAAGATTCGGCTTGAGCCGGTATAAATATACCGATGGGTAACAACAATCAAGGCCTATAAATATTAGGTAACTATAAGTTATATTATATTTTTATTAAAATAACCGACCGCAGTCGATTTTTTCTTGACTTCGGTCGACTTTTTTGTAATAATCCGACCGCAGTCGACTTTTCTGCACCATTTTTTTGACAGGAACGATAAAACATATTGAAACAAATAGAAAAATACTACTGATAATCGAGCACACAGAACCAGAACACAACCAATGGCAACCTCATGAGCTCTATAAGGGAACAAAACAAGATCAAAACCAGACGATGCATCCTCGATTCAGCCGTTAAGCTGTTTTCACAAAAAGGGTTTGAGCAGACGTCGATAGAAGAACTTGCCAGGGAAGCGGGAATCGGTAAAGGAACAATCTACAGCTACTTCGAGACCAAGAGAGACATAGTCAAGGCTTTCTGTGATGACCAGCTTGACTTTGCAAGAAGTGAACTGGCCGCTAAGTCCAACCCCGATACACCGCTCATCGAACAGCTGATGATTATCTTCATGGCCGATTTCAACTATGTCACCGAGCACAAGGAATTCGGCAGGGTCTATCTGCATGAGAAAATTTTTCCCAAAGAGCCCCTGACCGAGGAAGATTTTCAGGTGCAAAACGACTATTTCGATATGCTCTACCCCATTTATCAGCGGGCCCAGGAACTCGGTGAACTACGCCAGGACCTTGAACTGCTGCACATCTCGGGCCATGTTTATGCGATCTACCTTCTGCTGCTGTCATGCTGGTATACCGGCATGGTACCGACGGAAAACATTCCCGAAGCCATGGAAACCATGATTACTCAGACTCTAGAAGGTCTTGCCCCATAACTTTTTATCCGGTGATATCAATGAAAACTGACTTTGAAAAGCCAAAATCAATGCGGGGGAAAATCGTCTTTTTCTTCTGGTACAACTTCCCCCGTTTCGTGCTTCTGGGTATGGCCGTATTGATCGTCATGCTCTTTTACACTATCAGCGATAAAAAGGCTGCCATTCAGGCAGAACAGGAAGCGGCGATCAAGCAGGAGCGACCTCCGGTAAATACGGTGGTTATGCAGGCCTTACCGACAACCATCAGCAACCGCCTTAATCTGCCCGGTTCCATTGAAGCCTGGACTTATCTGGATCTCACCTCCAAAATCGCCGGAACAGTTGAAGAAGTCCTGGTCAACGAAGGAGACATGGTCAAGAAAGACGACATTCTGCTTAAGATCGATTCCGACGATTATCGGATTGCACTTGAACGGGCTCAAGCCGCTTATAAGTTAGCCAAAGCTGACTATGAACGCGATAAGTCAGTATACTCCAAGGGTGTTATTCCTCCCGCAGAACTTGAAGCGCGTGAAACCGGGATGCAGACGGCCAAGGCCGACCTTGACAACGCTCAATTGCGCTATGAGCGCTGTCAGGTAAAAGCCCCGATTGACGGGGTGGTTCGTCGACTGAATGCTAAAACAGGTATGTTTCTGGGAGTCGGTGACCCTATAGGTGAGATACTGCAGCTCGACCGAGTTAAAGCGGTGATCGGCATTCCTGAGTCGGATGTGACTGCAGTGCGTAAGCTCAGCGAGGTGGCCGTGGAGATCAAAGCCCTTGGCGAATACCTAGCTAGCGGCAAGATTCATTTCATATCGTCATCACCAGAAACACTTGCCCGACTCTACCGTCTGGAGCTCGAATTGGACAACCCGGGTCACACCATTCTGCCAGGCATGTTCGTCAGAGCTGATATAGTCAAGCAGAGCAGTAAAGAAGCGCTTGCCATCCCCTTTTACTCCATCATCTCCCGCAACGATGAACAATACATCTTTGTGGAAAATGATGGTGTGGTGGAAAAACGCGATGTAAAAACCGGCATCATGGAAGGCTGGATGATCGAAATCTTAGAAGGGCTTGATCCCGGCGAGCACGTGGTGGTTGAAGGGCATCGCGACGTTGAAGATGGCCGCAAGGTACAAGTGGTAAAAGTGATCACCGATCCGGGAGAATACTCACTATGATTATTTCCGATACCGCCGTCAGGAAAAGCACGACCGTAGTTGTCCTTGCCCTGCTGCTGATCATTGTTGGCGTTTATTCTTACCTGGTCCTGCCGCGGGAGAGTGATCCTGATATCACCATCCCCAATGTCTTTGTTTCGACCAGTTACCGGGGAGTATCCCCTACCGACATGGAAACTGGAGTTACTATTGAGATCGAGAAAAAGCTTAAGGGCCTCGATGGAGTCAAAAAAATACAATCGGTCAGTGCCGAAGGACTTTCTTCCATAAACGTAGAATTTGTCACGGGAACCGACATCGACAAGGCTCTGCAGGATGTCAAGGACAAAGTCGACGAAGCCGTTGGCGAATTGCCGAGTGACCTTGAAGACGATCCCACAGTTTTTGAAGTCAATTTCTCCGAGATGCCGATTGTGGTCTTTTCTCTTTCCGGCACCTGCGGCCTCCCCTGCCTGAAAAAGATCGCTGACGATCTGGAAGATGACATCGAGGCGATTGCAGGTGTACTCGAAGTAGACGTTACAGGCGGGCTTGAAAGAGAAATCAGGGTAGAAGTGAATTCGGAGAAACTTGCCCATTACGGCTTGTCGATCAACGATTTTCAATCGGTTGTCTACAGTGAAAACCAGAACACCTCAGGTGGTGCCATACGCCTGGGCAATGGGCGTTTTCAACTTCGGGTACCCGGGGAATTCAAATCACCAGAAGAAATTTACGGTCTGGTCCTTACGGTTCACAATGGTGAGCCGGTTTACCTGAAGGATGTGGCCAACGTCGTTGACGGTTTCAAAGAGGAAACCTCACGGGCCCGGCTAAATGGCAGGGATGCAGTGAATATCTCAGTGAAGAAGCGCACTGGTGAAAATATTGTCAAAATCAGCAACGCAGTCGATAAGATAATTGACGAAGCGCGAATCAGCTGGCCCCAGGGCACCGAAATAACCAAAGTTATGGATAAGTCTCGGGAAATAAAGAACATGGTAGCTGATCTGGAGAACAACATCCTCACCGGATTGATGCTGGTTCTAATCGTCATATTCCTGGTCATGGGCATTCGCAATGCCCTGCTGGTAAGCCTTGCCATTCCATTTTCGATGCTGCTTTCTTTCAGCGTGCTGAACATTCTGGGAATAACGCTGAACGTGGTCACCCTTTTCAGCCTCACCCTGGCCCTGGGTATGCTGGTCGACAATGCGATCGTCATAGTAGAAAATTCCTATCGGTTCATGGAGCAGGGAGCGTCCCGGGTTGATGCGGCCATGAAGGCGACGGCAGAGGTTGCCTATCCAGTCATGGGATCCACCCTGACGACCCTGGCCGCCTTCTCGCCCATGCTTTTCTGGCCGGGCATCATGGGTGAGTTCATGAGTTACCTGCCACTGACTCTGATTATTACACTCTCGTCCAGTCTCTTTGTAGCCATGGTCATCAACCCCGCCATGGTTTCGCTTTTTATGAAGCTGAAAAATCCAAAGTCCCAGGCACAGGCCACAAACTATGATCAGATTTCCACCGCCATCGAAAAACCTGTTCAAATAAAAGGCCTATTACTAACCAGTTACACCAGAACGTTATTGAAGGCGCTGAACACTCCGTTTACCATCATCGCCATCGCCTTCTGCGTATTGATTCTAATGTTTCAGGGCTGGCTCGTGGTGGTCGGCTTGAAAAAACCCGTGGAGTTTTTCCCCGACCTTGACCCGGCCGGCATTTATGTCAATATCGATGTCCCCGAAGGGGCTGACATTGACTACATAGATCAGATCACCAAGCGCGTCGAATTTTCGCTAAGCGCTTTTGAGACCCACCTTGAAGGCAGTCCGGTTGACCCAGACATTACCCCGCTCACCGCCTTATCAGCCAGAACGCATGATATGGGCAACGGCCTCATAAGCGAAGGCCCCAGCGACCTTAAAAACATTGAAAGCATTTACACCAGAGCAACGGTGGTTTCAGGAGGTGGTTCATCCTTCTCTGCCAATACTCCGAATCATATCGGTGTTCGCTTTATCGAAATACAGGATCGGCATCGTTCTTCCCAGGTCGATGTGGAGGATATCCGGGATCGCGTCAAAGATATTCCAGGCGGCAAGATCACTATCGCCAAAGAGGCAGGAGGCCCGCCTACCGGCGCCCCGATCAACATAGAAATTGCCGGGGACAATTTCACGGTCTTGGGTGAAATCGCCAAACAGATCAAAGATGTCCTGGTCACAATACCTCACGTGGAAGACGTACGGGATGATTTTGTCGAGGGCATACCGTCGGTACAGGTGGTGATCGACCGCCAGAAAGCTGCGCTTTTCGGCATGACCACCAACATGATTGGTTTTGCGCTGAAAAGCGCTTACAACGGGCTGGAAGTCTCCTCTTTTCGTGAAGGAAACGACGATTACGACATTACCGTGCAACTCAAGGAAACCGATCGGAAAGTGGTCAGCGTCCTGCATGAGTTGATGCTGCCGACACCATCCGGAGAACTGGTTCCCCTCTCGACCATAGCAGATATCACCTTTGCCGGATCCATCGGTAACATTAACCGAATCAATAACGAGCGGGTGGTAACCGTCAAAGCCAATGTAGAAGAGGCCAAAATCCCCGGACCGGTAGCCAGGGCCGAGGCAGAGAAATATCTTGCCCAATTTCATCTTCCTCCTGGTTATTCCGTCAAATTTACCGGAGAATTTGAATTCCAGAAGGAGTCGGAGGATTTCTTGACCAAAGCATTTCTGGTCGCCCTGCTGTTGATCTTCTTAATCCTGGTTTCAATGTTTAACTCGGTAAGCCAGCCGTTTATTATCATGACCTCGGTCATACTCTCATTGGGAGGTGCATTTCTGGGGCTGGCACTCTTCCGCCAGCCGTTCGGCATCATCATGACCGGTGTCGGTGTCATCTCCCTGGCTGGAGTCGTCGTCAACAATGCGATTGTACTGATTGACTACACCAACAAACTGAGGGCCCGGGGGTATGAACTGCGCGATGCGGTTATTTCTGCCGGGGCGACCCGGCTGCGGCCGGTTCTCCTGACTGCCGTGACCACCATTTTAGGACTGATCCCGATGGTGACTGGGGTGTCATTCGATTTTCACACCTTATCGATTTCCTGGGTCAGCGAATCGAGCCAGTGGTGGCGTTCGATGGCCGTGGTCGTCATCTTTGGTCTGATGGTTGCGACTTTTCTGACCCTGATCGTCGTACCGACACTCTATTATCTTTTGGAACAGGCCTCTGAATTCAGGCAGCGCCTCGCTGACAAAGTCAGGAACCTCTACTGGAAGCCGTATCCCTATCTGGCCGGAGAACCTCTTCTTCCTAAGGAACCGAAATAATGCGCACTTTATCATTCCTACGTATCCCAGGTTTTTGTTTATTGCTCTGTTTAGTCGCCGCCGTCTCAGACGCTGAACAGCAGAGTATCAATCTCAGCCTGGGAGAGGCTGTGCAGACCGCACTGCTTAAAAACCT
>CAJQNS010000146.1 GCA_905479735.1 uncultured Desulfofustis sp. | reverse complement strand
GGACACCGGTAAATTCATGACCTTATTCTGTCTGACGATCGATCCGGAAAGGCAATATCTCGACTGGGTCAGGGCTGGGCACGATCCGGCCCTGATCTATTCACCAGAGCAGGATGAATTTGAGGAATTGAAAGGCATCGGCATCGCCCTTGGAGTGAGTGATGGTTTTAAATACGCGGAAAACCACAAGACTGGACTGCGCAACAATCAGATCATCGCCATTGGCACGGACGGTATCTGGGAAGCGTTCAACAGGGCCGGTGAGATGTTTGGAAAAGCACGCTACCAGGACATCATCAGAAAAAACGCGGAGAAGAGCGCAGAGGGAATACTCAATGCCGTTTACCACGAGCTGAACGAATTTACTTTAGGTAAGAAGTCTGAAGATGATATCACTCTGGTAATTGTTAAAATAAATGGTCTGTAGTCAACTTACCTCAGAGAGATAGACCTGCCTGTTTGGCAGGGCGGCAACTTACCCAATCAGCGTGTCAAGACAGACCCTGTTGATACCTGGACTGGTATGACCGCAGACAACAGGCGATGAACTAAGCACCTGGCGTCCGGAATCACGGCATAAGTGATTGATGGTGTCCAGCGAAGCGCTATAACTTCCCACTGGCTGAAAATCGTAGAAGTGAATTGTGCCGCCTGGACTCAGGCATTCAAGCGCCACTGGTAGATAGTCTCTTGAAGCTGTCGGCAAAGGCATAATGATCCGCTGAAATTTTCTGTCAATTTCAGGAACCACGTCTGTAACATCTCCCCAAAATAGTTCAATCGAATTTTTTACCTTGTTAAGCGTAAGGTTGCGTGTCCCATAGTTGTGGGCGAGTGGATTCGATTCAATGCCGACAATCGATCTAGCCTGGCTGAATTTATTGATAATAAGGGGATAGGGGGCTATTCCGGAGAACATGACCAGAATATCCTCGCCTGGTTCCACCAGCTCGGCAATCCGTTTTCTTTCGGTGCTGCTTCTCACTGAAAAATAGACCAGTTCCGGGTTGAGCTGGAGGCGGACCCCAAACTCAACATGTTCAGTTTCTTTCCTGTCTTCGCCGGCGATTATAGTAAGAGGGATGGTTCTGAAGTCACCCTGGTAGAAACCGTCCCGCTTGGCAACCACTCTTATCCTTTTGTTGGTGGCGATAATGGCTTCCCCTATCAGCTTTTCACGGTGAGTCAGTTCCGCAGGAATTTGGGTGATCGCGATATCTCCCACCAGATCGTAACTTTGAATCAGGTGGTCTAACTCCCGATCGCTGAGTTCATCTTTTAGAAGATCTTTAAGTTTCATCGGTACCGAAAATAAATGGTGCGTGGTTAACTTATACCCTAATAATTCTAAATCGATTGGACAATTGCCATAAATATCTGGATAATAGAAGGTGAGCATTTCCTCAGGAGAGAGCATTATCGAATAAATTCTAGAAAGGATTGGTTACGTGAAAATTCTGATTGCCGAGGACGAATACACCACCAGATTAATGGTCCAGGTCTGCCTGGAAAATTGGGGTTACTCAATCGAAAGCGTTGAAGACGGTAAAACCGCCTGGAATATCATCAATCAAAAAAATCCTCCTCAGATTGCGGTACTCGATTGGGAGATGCCTGGCATCAGCGGCATAGAACTGTGCAAGAAAATCAAGAGTATGGACCGCAGCAGTCCGATTCACGTCATTCTACTGACCGCCCGTGACAGTAAAAATGATATAAGCCAGGGCTTTGAGGCTGGTGCAGATGATTATATAACCAAGCCCTTCAATGACGATGAACTTGGGGCGCGAATCAGGGTAGCCGAGAGAATCGTGACCATCCAATCTTCTCTGAACAGCTCACTTGAGGAATTAAGAGAGGCTCTCGACATGGTTCAATCCTTTGAAGAGCCTGTCGCCGTGTGCAGCAAATGCCAAAAAATTGGAGCCTTCGACGGATCGTGGCGATCACCAGAAAAGCTGCTGGAGTATCCAGTCGATCCCCGATTTATCCAACTGGATTGTCCGAGTTGTAAAACAAAATAAAATAAAACCGCGCGGCTGATCAGATAATTCCGCTGCTGCGCAGTTCCTCTATTATTTCCGGCTCGTATCCGATTCTCTCCAGGATTTGATCAGTGTGCTCACCCAGGTCGGGAGCCTTGCAGACGTTTTCTGCGGGAGTTCGAGACAGCTTTATGGGATTGTTCAACAATTTTATGCTGCCATATTCCGGGTGGTCCCATTCGCAGAAATAATCGTTGGCAATGGCTTGTTCGTCCTGGGTCACTTCAAGAGGGGTTTGCAACGGTGCCCAGATAAGTTTGTTGAGGCTCAGTATTTCTTTCCACTGCTCATAGGTTCTGGTTCGAAATACGCGCTCTATGATGGAAACAAGTTCGCTGGCGTTTTCTGTCCGGACCTCGGGATTGGCAAATCTGGGATCTTCGGTAAGTTCAGATTGGTCAATCGCTTTGCAAAAGTTTGGCCAGTAGGGTTGCGAGGTGGTCATGCCGAGCATGATCCAGCGGTTGTCGCTGGTGGGATAGATATTTCGAATCGGGTTTGACATGGTCTGTCTTGTGGGACGGCTCGAGTCTTCGCCGGTTATCAGGCAGCCTGAGAGATCTGTTCCAAGGGCGAAAATCGCAGAATTGTAGAGCGAAACTTCTACTTCCTGGCCTTCGCCTGTACGCTCTCGAATAAAAAGGGCTGCCATTACTCCGGCAAGAAGGCTTTGCGAGGTGATGGAATCGCCGTAAGCCGGTCTTGAGATATTGGGTGCAACGTCCGGTTCATGCATCAGGTCCATCACACCGCTGCGGGCCCAAAAGGCTACTGAGTCATAGCCACCGGTGTTTTTCTCCGGGCCCTGTTGACCGTACCCGGTGAGATTTGCATAGACGATTCTGGGGTTACGTACCGAAATTGTGTCATAGCCGAGATTGAATTTCTCCATTTCGTAAGGTCTGAGATTGTTCAGAAAAACGTCTGTCTCTTCTGCAAGTCGATGGATGATCTCTTGTCCTTCGGCGGATTTCAGGTTGACAGTGAGGCTTTTCTTGTTTCGATCAACGTGTTCCCATATATAATTGATTTGGTGTGGTTTTGCCCAGCCAGCCATGCCTGCCGCCAAAAGGTGTCGCTGAAGATCACCTCGTCCCGGCGGTTCGACATGAATAACCTCAGCCCCCCAGCTTCCCATCAACATGCCGGCAAGCGGCATCGCAAAGGCTCCTCCGACTTCAACTACCTTGACACCTTCCAATCCTTTGACCATGAACTGATTTCCTTATGATTTGAGGCTACCTTGAGTTGTCCCGACTTGTTCGAAAAACTATTTTTCGGGTTTATCGGGCATCTTATAAACCTTTTTAGCCTGTTTGTCTTTGTAAACTACCTTACGTAAAAGATGGGGTGAAACGTCCCATTTCTGGCCAGATCGCGTAATTACGGTAACTGTTTTTTCATTGTACGCCAGCAGAGTACCGGTCTGAAGGCCGAGAGTGGGGTGGGAGAAACTCACTTTATCACCCGGATTGAATTTCCAATTCATTTTTGAGGATCTGCCCGGCTCAATAGCTTTCAATCTCCGGGTTATCATGTGCTGCAGTTCGAGGAGTTCTTCGTAGCTCAGTGACTCTATGTCGATGCTCAT
>CAJQNS010000145.1 GCA_905479735.1 uncultured Desulfofustis sp. | reverse complement strand
ATAGCTATGTGCGAAAGTTATATTCTTGAATGCCAGTGTGGAGAGAAAAAAGGGGAGATCTTTTTCGGAAAAATGTTGTTGGATGAAAGATCCGTTAAACAACTGTTCTGTCCAAATTGTAGTATGCGAAATAATGACAATCAACAACACAGAGTGCTGGATAACGGCTGGGTACTTGAACTCAATATGGACGTTATCGGATCATACTCTTCAACCTTTGGAATGGCTGCCCCCTCCATCACCGCCGACTGGGTGTTTGATAGTGGCTATGTAACTTGGGTGGGTATAACCCCGGACGAGACCGAAACAAGAAATCGGGAGCGAGAGGAAATTCAGGAGCTAGCCAAAACTGATGTCCTTGCCTATATCAAGGCAATGAAAGAGTGGGGGATCGAACGTGAAAAACGGTTTAGCAAAGAAGGGTGGAGAAAAATGAAAGCGTAGCCTTTGCCAACCAACTTATCCATGCGTGATATTAAACTTCTATTTTGGGTCTATGGATTAAACCCGGGCAATATCAGATATCATAATGATTGAAGTCACCATAGAAGCCACAAAAAACATGGCAGATTACCTCAAAGACAAGGACATGTTGCCAGTTAGGATTTTTCTGAAGATAGGAGGGTGTGGCATTCATTCCTTCGGAGTGGTTCAGGAGGCCGCTCAACCATTTGACAAAGAATTTGAAGTGGATGGCATCAGCTATATCATAGAATCAAGACTGTTGAAAGAGTATGGCCCTATCAAGATCGACAGCGATGGTTTCAGCTTTCGAATAAGTGGAAAAGGAATTCACCCTCCAATAGGGTGTGGCACTTGCGGCTATGGATGCGGTTCAAGAGGAGGGTATCGCTGCACCGGTGTTTGCTTCAGCTGTAAAAATCCCTGTCCGACTGGCCAGCGCATCAAATCAAGACGAGCGTCTGGATGATCTTGTTCTAGAACATCTTCTCATCTGTCCCGGTCTCTTAGTCCAGATTTCAGATATCTTCCTTTTTCCGAGTTGCTTGAACTGTTCGATTAAATCTGAGACATACAACTTTTTCTACTAAGGAAGGGTAAAGTCGGTACCGGCAAACTGAACATTCTCGGCAACAGGATTCATTGGTACAACCGCATGAACACCACCACACGCCGGGCATTTTCCGACATAAGTTTGTAAGGTAAATGAGGCGCTGCATCCTTGACACACTATATCTAAAGCCCCGCGGGCAATGGGCTTATCACGTACTGTGCCGCCATGGGCATAGTAGACAAATTCAACCAACTCCTTACCCTTGGAAAACGGGCCGCCTGTTCCACCTTCCTCACGAGGACATCCGCACCCTGTCATGACAAAGCTCCTTTCACTTTAGGTTCTATAATCTTTTCTTATACGACGAAACCATCTTCGCCATAGAAGCGAGAATACAAAATTCGAGAATGACGCTACATGACTTAGGTCAATTACTAGTGATATGGTATCTGTTTCCAGAGGCCTAATCAGCTCACGTGGTTAGAAACACTACCAGGACCAATTCCAGCCCTGCTGCAATCAAGTAGAATTTATGATTGCAGGAAGAACCTCGGGTTGAAGCAGGTGAGAAGTTTTTATAGATTGATGCCGGAAATAGTTATCTGGCAACCTGAAACTGAACCGATTTATCGGGGGAAGATTAGTGTGGGAATGTTAGATTTGTTAAACTCATCTCACAATTCGGGGTCTTTGTTTTTGGCTAATTCCACCTTAACTATTTGATCGGTTGCCAGGATGTGATGTGGGATATTCCCGTCATCATTTACAATGATGGTATAGCCTTGCTGCCTCAGGTTTTTCATATCGTCATTGGTCGGCAAACCGGGGTATACCGTCAGGTCGGTATAAAACATGGCTTCAATGGGATGATCATAATTAAATAAAACACCGTTCTCGAATTTCTCTTTGTTCAGGTTTCTTAAATCTATCACCCATTGTGGATTTCTATCCATAAATTCAAAAACAGTAAGTCTCTCCACACAATAACGAATAGGTAGAATGATGATGAGACCCAAAATAACATTGAAAACCCATCGATAGCGATAGCGATCTCTCAAACCGACAAGGGCATAAAAAAACTCTGCCGTCATATAAAACAACGCTGGTGCGGCAAGTAGCAGATAGGCCTGCATTTTGGTCTTGGCCATAGAGAAAAACAGAAATGGTACCATAAACCAGATCAGCACAGCCAGGCGCTTTCGATCGCTGATATCTTTGAGAGATTTCCAGGTAAACCACCCAAGAGGTAAATAGATATACTCACCATAGTTGATCCTAATTCGATTGAGATAATAGAAAACGGAGCCTGAGTGCCCCTCAAGTCCTTCGATCAGGTGGTGAAAATTGTAATTCGATTCCCATGCAGCTTCTTGGGGGAACACAGAAAATATGTAAAGTTGCCAGGGTAGAAAGGTGATGGTTAGGGTGACGAGAATTATACCAAAATTTGTAATTGTGGTTTTAAGGCTGAATTTCTCTGAGTCCCATACAAGCAGCAACCAGATGGGAAGAACGATAAGCGCAGGCAGCCATTTAGATAAGATGGCCAGGCCGATACTGAATCCGATGAGAAAGGAGTAGAGCGGGTTTTCTTTTCTACAGAATTGAACAGTCAAGTAAATCGAGAGCAGGATAAAAAACATAAAGAAGATGTCTACGTGATCAGTTGCTTTCCTTCCTGAGAGCAGCGGTATTAAAAGTCCATTCATCGAGAATAGAAAGGCTGCCAGATAGCCGGTTTTTTTACTGAATAAATAGCTGCCGATGGCAAAAACTAAATATATGGCAACCGCAACCAACGCAATTGAGGGAATCCTCAAGGCAATTTCATTGACTCCGAACAGCCACATACTTCCCGCCATGCCCCATAAGGCCAAGGGTTGTTTATGCAGCCAAATATGATTTGCCTGCCAGTCTCTGAAGTCATATGGCAGGACGGGGGTGTCATAGAGGGTGGGAATTAAGGGATGATTGAGCAGATTTTTGGCCACGAGGGCATGGTAGCGCTCATCCCAATAGTGTAGGAAAAGATCGGCGGAGGTATAAAAATACAAGCCCAGTCCGCCTGCGATAATTAACGTGATGGCTGGCCAATACCTTTCTCGCTGTTGATAACGCCAAGACCAATAGTAGAGTGTCGAAGAAAATATGAGGGCAAGGACACCGAATATGAGGTTGTTCATGGCTTTGGATTCGCCTTGATGCCTAAAGACAGTCTAAATGTATATTTACTTCAATGGAACCAGTCAATTAGTGTGGTTTTTATCATTACCAGAAAGCAAAAAACATTTCCCCCAGGAAAATATCTCAAACGAGGGAAACTGTATATGATGAAAATAAGCTATGGCTCTATTAATTAGCAGACCTGGAACCTAGAATACCGATTCCCCCTGATATGTCTGTTTATCTCCTGTTTTTTAGCTTCAGCCCCCAGACCGTGTCGAATTACAGATAGGGAACGGCAACTTCAGCTATTCTGAATATTAAATAAGGTTGAGACCAATACCGATAATACTGACTCGGGGGCGCTAACGTGTGAGAAAAGTCGCTTGGGATTCAAAAACGATCGCTTATAAAATCACCGATAGGTAGAAAAATCAGGTGCCGATCAAAGTCTCTTCAATGAGATGATCAACGACCATTCGCAAAGCTTCGTCATGATCTTTTTCTGAGTTCAGTGCATTCATATAGGTGGTAACCTGCCGATGAGCACTGGTACCTTGTTTTACAATGGTATGGAGGTGCTTGAGCTCATCAACACAGTTGAAATATTCAGCATCTTTATGGAGTAATTCCATTGCCTCATCCATCAATTCTGCAAATGGTACAACTTCTCCACGACCAAAATCGAGCAACCCTTCATCAATACCATAGCGGTGAGCACGCCACCGATTCTCAGCGATCAGGAAATTGTTGTAACGACGCCAGCGTTGATTGCTGCGCCTGAGACGAAAAAGCATTCTCAGCCAGCAGAGATAGAATGCGGCGATGGCCAGGGCATCATCGAGGCGGGTGCAGATATCTGAAACACGCATTTCAAGGGTCGGGTAACGATTACTCGGACGGATGTCCCACCAGATCTTGGTGGCATCCTCTATCACGCCGGCATTCACCAAAACCTCAATATGGCGCTGATACTCCCCAAAACTCTCAAAATATTCAGGTAGACCGGTTCTTGGCATGCCATTCCAGATTGCGATGCGATACGATTTGAGACCGGTATTTCGGCCTCTCCAGAATGGAGAGGACGTACTCAAAGCCAATATGTGAGGCAAGATATATGAGACCTGCCCCATCAGATCAGTCCTCAGGTCGTCGTCTTCTATACCGATGTGGATATGCATTCCACTAATCACCAGCTGCCGAACGACCTCCTGCAAATCGTCCGCCAGTTGGTCATAGCGTTCCTTAGGTGTGTGTTCTATTTGGCTGGGCCTCCCGAAGGGATGGGTGGAGGCTGCGACGATGGCCAGTCCATGTTCTGAGGCAACTTCGGCTACAGTACGGCGGAGATAAGCCAAATCTGACCGCGCCTCATCGAGGCTCTTGCAGACCTGAGTTCCCACTTCAATCTGACATTGAAGAAACTCGGGTGAGACCTGTCCCTTCAGCCGCGCTTCACATTCGGGAAGCATCGTCTCAGGTAGTTGGCTGATTAGGTTCCTGGTTTGCCGGTCTACCAACATATACTCTTCTTCTATCCCTATTGTGAAGCTTGGCTCCTGCATCAATACTCCTTCGAAAAACCTCAGGTGTGAATATGATGTCGTCAAATAGACCTTTTAATACCCGCGCGAAAATCCATTCAACTCTGGCGTAGTTCTGGCACTGATAATCACTAATATCTTATTATAGCCTAACAAAAACGATCAATCTATCTTTGACTGCAAGACGGGAAATTCTCTGAAACATCATAGAATGACAGGATTGGCTCCTAATATGGGGTCTTTCTGATCACATTTAGTTTGAAAAGTGTTACAGGTCATGAGATTGCTTCAGCGTACCTGAAATTTTCATTAAGCAAAGCGTTCTGCTCTCAAACAGTATATAGAGAGGAAGAAGTTACTTCTTTGAAAAAGCAGTTTCTGAAGGCCGACAGGGGAGAACTTCTAGCAAGAATTGTTTGAACCATCCGAGATAGTACTGGTACCTTCAACGCAGCTGTTCCAAGATAGCCTTTATCCTGTAATTGAAAACATGATCGATATCTTTCAAGTAGATTCATTTACGGATAAGCCATTCACCGGAAACCCAGCTGGGGTTTGTATTCTTGAAAACGAGATTGATGAAATAACTATGCAGAATATTGCCATGGAAATGGCAGTATCTGAAACCGCATTCTGCTCATTAAATACTATGGGACTCAGGTGGTTTTCACCAAAGGTTGAGGTTTCATTGTGCGGCCATGCAACTCTCGCTACAACCGCTGTTCTCTATTACAAGAAACTTATCAAAGAAAATCAAACGATACAGTTTAACACTCTGTCAGGATCACTATCAGTAAAAGCAGTACATGATTGTATTCAAATGGATTTTCCTTTGATAGGGGTTGAGCCGGCAGCAAAAAACAAGATAAGATTCCAGCACCTTGGTATCGATGAGAAAGATGTGGTTTTTGCTGGTAAGGCTGGAGAAAAAGACTTTCTTCATTTGAAAAATGATCGATTGATCAGGGAGATATCACCTGATTTTGAGAGATTAGTAAGTATCCCAGGTCGTTCTGTCATTGTCACTTCTGAATCTTCTCTCCCTGAGTTCGATTTCATCTCTCGCAACTTCGCTCCCTGGATCGGTGTGAATGAGGATCCTGTTACGGGATCAACCCACTGTGCTTTAGCTTGTTACTGGAGTGGTATACTTGAAAAGTCCAGTTTGACTGCATTTCAAGCTTCAGAAAGAGGTGGGGTTGTGAACATGAAAGTGATGAAAAATAATCGTATACAATTATCCGGAAAAGCCACAATAACCATCGAAGGTGTTTTAAAAATATAATTTACAGCCCGGCGCTTAACGACGTACGCTCTGCGTTTTGGACTCCCATAAGCTCGCAGGTTATCTTAGCCTTAGCATCAAATAAAGATCTCTATGGATATAGCACTACAGATATGGGGAGGTAGTTTTTACCTTATCAATAAGATCTTGTTTGCTCTAGCGGAGGGAAAAAAGCAAAAAACAAAAAGGAATTTAAAAATAAATGGTTGGGCAATCTACATTTTGGGAGTGCCAGCATGGGTGATAATACTGTTTGGCGAGCAAAATTGGATCGCAGCTTCGATAGAAGCTGGCGGAGTTCCATCCATGTTTTTAGGTCTTTATACGGTATATCAAAACTCAAGCTCGCCACATAGATTATTTGACAGAGTTGCTTCTTTTTTCACCTACGGTTCTATCGCTTTAGGAGTTGGTTTCAGCCTATTTGATTATGGTGGGGTCACATCTTTTTCACAGATTCTAGAAATGGGAGTTATGGTAGGTTTTTTACTGGGGAGCTATTTACTGGCCAAAAACAATAGAACGGGCTGGTTGTTTTTTATGCTAATGAACGGGAGTATGGCTGCTCTTATGCTTGTCCAGCAGAAGCCACTATTAGCTGCACAGCAAATTGTATCATTAAGCTTTGTGACCTACGGTTTCTGGGTATCGAGAAAGATAAAACCATTAAAATCAATTTGCTAATGTGTAAGTTGCACCGGTTACCTGCCAGCATCGCCGTTTATCCCCCATTGTGATCCTGCCGCTTCATCGATTTTTGTTCCTCATCAATAACCTGGCCGAAGATGTTACCGGTCTATCTTTAATTTCCTCCGGCGGAGCGATTACTCAATGTATCTGAGCCAATACAAGGCATTCATTTCATGTTCTTTGGTTTTGGTGGGAGAGATAAACAGGAAAAGTTACAACATGGAGGGTACTTTGAGATATATGAGGATCTATTTTTAGTTATATCGTCAGTATTTGTGGACACCAATTATCCGTATATTCAAAATATTACTAACCACACGATAGGCCACAACGTAGCACAGTCAAGTGATCACATTCAGGAGGAACAACTGAATAAGGTGGTTCAACAAATCACCAGGACAAGGTGATTCAACAAATCACCAGGATAAGGTGATTCAACAAATCACCAGGGTTGTGGGCAAAGAAGGATAGGCAAAATGAAGTGAGATATGCAGCTGGCTGCGAATTAGGACGCTTATAGATTTTAGATGCCTTACTGTTTGCCTAATAATATTGGCTTAGAAGATCGCTGGCCCTGAATGAGATTTTGGATGTGCGTCGGAAATCTTGATAATGGACGAAGTTTTGCAGGTTATATGTTTTCTGATTCCGATTGATTTCTGTTTGCAATGAAGGCCAAAAGTTGCAAAAGATAACTTCGTTGCCAAGAGAGAATTTCCGATAATTGAGTATAGCAAACTTGGTTAATGAAATTGTAAATAAGCAGAAAATATTTTTTAGCTTATTGTACTTTCGTACAATATACCAAGAGAAATCGACATGCTAAAATAAATCATACATAAAACAGGTGAGCGGGTTCAGGGAGCAATTAACCTATAAATTTGAGACAATCCGTCTGTATCAATTATTGCGGGAAATAATCGGTCTTGATTGATCATAATATTACTGATTACTGAAGACCTGTAGTAAAAAAAAAATAAAAACCGCGCGATTATAAATTTAACTTTCTCTCAATGCGTGAGAATAATTAATTAACATAGTGGTGATTTTTTTGACAAATATGTCTGTTTTTAAATAAACTGTAGTTAACTAAACAACTTCTACGAAAAGGCAAACCTAGGGCGACCTAGGGACGTAAAGCCACGGGCCAGCATAGGTTGGCAGCCGGGCTGCCGAAAAGAGGGGTTTTGCCGTCTATTGGTGCAACGCCCACCTTCGGCTGAGAAGATGGGCGTTTCTTCTTCATAATTTAAAACGCTCTAGGTGTTTGATGGGTAGAATGAATTTTCTGACCTGTCAACCCAAAATGGGGAGGAGTTATTATGAAGAAATTGGTATCGACACTATGCGCGGCAGGACTTTATTTTGGCCTCGTGGTAATCATTCAGGCAGAAAAGGCTGACCCATCAGAATTATGGGAAATTATTCCTGGTGAATGCTATTTAGACGGGATCATTTCCCCCCCATACAAATCTGTCGACGACCTGGATGGATTTGAAGTTCCACTTGTCGCTATTTGGAATCCGGTAGAGCCAAATGAAGGAACCCAATATCGTGGTGATGCCAAATTTGGAGTTTACAATTTTAAAATAGGTGAAGGTGAGCTTGTCGACGCCCATATTGTAGACGTTGACTTGAATCGAGATGATCCTGGTCTTTCGGAAGAAGAAAGGCACAACCATTTTATCTATAGATGCAAAGATGTTTCAGGCAGCTGTACCGCTACTCTTGCAACCGTGAAAGCGGCCATTACGGAGCAGATTGCACGTGATTACGAAACTGAGGTTGAAGACGTAATTTACGAGAAAGATACCGTTGCAAATTTTCTCGGCGTTTTTATAAAAGGCATGAACACTGGCGGGATGAAAACGGAAAATAAAAAGGGACAAATTTATTTACACACTGAAGTTTGTGGTACAAATGAAATAACTATGGCTCAAGCAATCACGATTTATTAGATAATCGCGTACCTATCCTCCTAATGGTTTCAGGACCGCTGCCTAAGGATGTGGGATATATTTTTATCAAGTAGGCTTTGATCTATATCTGATTATCTTTTGGCAGAGCTAGTCTCGGGCTCAAGAGAGATAAGCAGGGGGGAGGTCAATTAACAGAAAAAACCCTTTTCTGCTTATTCAATCTGACAACCCGAGAAATCCCACCTTTAGTAGACCTAGCGACATTTCCTATGGCCCAGTATCCAGGGCAGGTTAGAACAACGAAACGGCAGGCACACCGCAGTAGGGTAGACGTACCATCTTCCCTCCAGGACATTTTTAAGTTATAAGATTGCTATCTGGGGAAGCGATTGGAGCTGGCCGCCCGGCCAACGAGCATTAATGCGCAACGCTCCAGAGGCCGTTTCTCAACAATCCGGAAAGAACCACATACCATCGAGGAGGGGGTGCTATGGTAGATATCAAGCACAGCAATATTCTCGAACTTTACGAACTCAGAAAACACGCATTTTCAGGTGGCGGCGAACAGCGCATCGAACTGCAGCACCAGCGCGGCAAGCTCACCGCCCGTGAGAGACTGCAGCTGCTTCTCGATGAAGGGTCATTCGAGGAAATCGACAGTCTAAAGGTAGGTCGGGGAGAAACGGTTGGCGGTGACAAAAGTCATCCTGGCGACGGGGTTATTACTGGGCACGGCACCATCAATGGGCGGGAGGTTTTTGTCTTCAGCCAGGACTTCACGGTGGTAGGCGGCTCCCTGGGTGAGGGTCATTCTCAAAAAATTTGCAAGGTTATGGATCTTGCCCTGCAGGTGGGATCCCCCATTATCGGCATCAATGATTCCGGAGGGGCGAGGATCCAGGAGGGCGTTGATGCGCTTGCGGCTTACGGCGAGATTTTTCATAGAAATGTATTTGCCAGCGGGGTCATTCCTCAGATTTCCTGCATCATGGGGCCATGCGCCGGCGGAGCAGTCTACAGTCCGTCGATGACTGACTTTGTGTTTATGGTCGAACAGACCTCGCATATGTTCGTAACCGGCCCCAATGTGGTCAAGACGGTCATTCACAAAGACATCAGTTCCGAAGAGCTGGGAGGCGCCGAGGTTCACGCCACCAAGAGCGGTGTGGCCCAGTGTACCTATCCAAACGATATCCTTTGCCTGCGAGGTGTGCGACAGCTTATCAATTATCTGCCATCTAACAGCAAGCAAAAAGCACCGCTGCTCGATCTCAACGATCCGCCTGAACGCACCGACCCGACCCTGGATTACCTGGTGCCGCCCAATCCCAACCAGAGTTACGACATGAACGTGCTGATCTATTCAATTCTCGACGGGGCCGAGTTTCTTGAGATCGGAGCCTTGTTCGCCAACAATATCATCTGCGGTTTCGGTCGTCTCGGGGGCCAGACCATTGGTCTCGTCGCAAATCAGCCAGCGGTGCTGGCCGGAGCTCTCGACAATAACGCCTCCTTCAAAGCCGCCCGTTTTGTCCGATTCTGCGACGCTTTCAATATTCCTCTCGTCTGCCTGGTTGACGTGCCAGGATTTATGCCTGGGCCGGAGCAGGAGCACGGCGGTATCATCCGCCACGGGGCAAAACTGCTCTATGCCTTTTCCGAGGCTACGGTACCACGCATCACCGTCATCGTTCGTAAGGCCTATGGCGGAGCCTACGTGGTGATGAACTCCAAACATATTCATTGTGACATCAACTACGCCTGGCCGACCGCCGAGATTGCGGTCATGGGCGCACGCGGGGCAAGTGAGGTTATCTATCGCCGGGACATAGACAAGGCGGCTGACCCCGATGGTATGCTCAATGAGAAAATGGAAGCCTACCGTGATCGTTTCATGAATCCGTTTCTTGCCGCCAAAAGGGGTTATATCGACGATGTCATCTTTCCGCACACGACCAGACACAGACTGATCCGCACCCTGCAGTTTCTAGAGAGTAAGAAGCAGAGTCGTCCCGACCGCAAACACGGAAACATCCCCCTGTGAGGTAGATCATGTTCAGCAAAGTGCTTATTGCCAACCGCGGTGAAATCGCCCTTCGGATAATTCGCAGCTGCCGGGCCCTTGGGGTTTCAACCGTTGCCATTTACTCCGAACCCGATTTTCGCTCACAGCACGTTCGCCTGGCGGACGAGGCCGTGCTGGTTGGGGAGGCTCGACCGGCGGATTCGTATCTGCGCATGGACACCATTATCGAGGCAGCGCTTGAAACTGGCTGCCAGGCAATCCACCCGGGATACGGGTTCTTATCCGAGAATGCAGAATTTGCCGAAAAAGTTTTAGCTGCAGGCTTGGTCTTTATCGGCCCGCCACCCGAGGTCATCAGCTCCATGGGTGACAAGATCGCCGCCAAAAAGCTGGCCGTCGAGGCCGAAGTACCAACGGTACCCGGCCACAGCGAACCGGTGGCGGATTTCGACCAGGCCCGTGACGCTGCCCAGCTGGTGGGTTATCCGGTACTGCTCAAACCCGCTGCGGGTGGCGGTGGCAAAGGAATGCGCGTGGTCGAAAATGAACAGGACCTGAGTTCTTCACTGCAACTCTGCCAGCAGGAAACCAGAAAATCGTTTGGTGACGACCGCATTTTTGTCGAGCGCTACCTTACCAAACCGCGACATATCGAAATTCAGCTTATTGCCGACCAGCACGGCAACATTGTTCATCTCGGTGAACGAGAATGCTCCATACAGCGTCGTTATCAGAAAATAGTCGAGGAATCGCCTTCCTGTGCTCTGACTCCAGCCCTGCGCGACAAAATGGGCAGCCTTGCCTGCGAACTGGCGAGGCGTGCCGGTTACGTCAATGCCGGTACGGTTGAATTTATTTTAGATGAGGACAGTTCCTTCTATTTTCTGGAAATGAACACCAGGCTGCAGGTCGAACACCCGGTCACCGAACTGGTCAACTCAGTTGATCTGGTAGAACTGCAGCTGCGGGTTGCGGACGGTGAGCCACTGCCGTTCAGCCAGCAGGACATCGCGCTCAAAGGCTGGGCAATTGAGGTGCGCGTTTGCGCCGAAGATGCCCGGCGCGGTTTTGTACCCTCAATCGGCCTTATCACCCGTTACGCAGAGCCGCGGGGTCCCCATATCCGGGTTGACTCGGGGGTCGATGCCGGAAGCACTGTCAGTGTCTATTACGACCCGATGCTCGCCAAGGTTATCACTTGGGGGCAAAATCGCGAAGAGGCTCGCAAGCTGATGATCCAGGCACTCAACGGATATCATATCGAGGGGATTTCCACCAACGTCGATTTTGCCAATCAGGTTTTGTCCCATCCGGTATTTATCAGCGGTAACATCACCACCGCCTTCATCCCGACCTATCTGCCGGCCCAGGACGAGGGACTACCGCCGTCCCCCGAGACTCTGGACGCCATGGCTATCGCCACTACCCTTGTCTACCACCTCCGCGAAAATCTGATGAGGAATGCGCTGTTGCCTCTCAAATCACGAGTCGGCGTATCCGGAGCCGACGAGACGGTCTTTTCATATGTGGCCAAATGCGATGATGACGTGTTCAAGGTTCAGATTGAAAGGGATGGCGGTGAACATCAATGGCTGATCGAAGTCAACGGGGTAGCCTACAAGGTCGTCACCCCCCCACCGGAATTCTATCGTCGCAGACTCAAACTTACCATCAACGAAGAGAGCAGCTATTTTCGATTGAAATACAACGGTAATTTTATCGAGGCGGCCCATTGTGGTGTCTGCAGGAATTTCGAGATCTACAACCCCCGGGAATGGGAAGTGGCCAGATTTATGCCGCAGCCGTCCAGGAAAAAGATTGAGAATCTGCTTGTTTGCCCGATGCCCGGTATGGTTGTTGAGGTGAAAATCAAAGCTGGAGAACGGGTCTATCGAGGTCAGGAGTTGATCATCCTGGAATCAATGAAAATGGAGAGTGCGGTTTCCGCGCCGGCCGATGCGATTGTCGAATCTTTACACGTCAACCCGGGTGATGCCGTGGAAACCGGGACCACTCTCATTCAATTCGAGAAAGCTTGATACTTTGCGGAATATGCGCTCGACTCTTTTGTTTAGCCGGTAATTTAGCTCCACGAAACTCCAGGAGTCAGCCGGAGGAAATGATGCGAGTCTCACGTATCTTATTATTACAGCTTCGAATTCCTTTCTCTGAAGCGCATATTTCAATTTTTCAAGGTAGCCTTTAATGATAAAGAATCCATTGACAATGATGGTAGGCTATTGTTTTGAATTTCAAAAGTAGTTGGGGAAATTATCGGTAACGACATTGGTGGAGTTAATATGAATACCTGGCTGAGAGTTTGTGTTGCCATAACACTAACATTAGTGCTGCAAATAGGATCTCAATCGATCTCTGCTCATGAACAAGAGCAAAACGGATTCATCAAAGACGATTTCGCCTCGCTTCGATATTCATTCCCCTTAGCAGAAAACTGGTCCGCTGAGAAATTGTCGCAGGCCACACTGTACGCCCAAGAGATCGGGTCGTCTTCCGTCATTGTAATGCACGAAGGAAAGCTTGTTCTTGAATGGGGGAAGACCAATCTGCGCATGTGGAGCCATTCGGTCAGAAAAAGCTTGTTGAGCGCCTTGTATGGTGTCGCTGTTGAAAAGGGGTTGATCAATCTGAATACAACACTTGGCGATTTGGGCATCGATGACCGGCCTCCACGCTTGAGTGAACAGGAGAAACAGGCAACTATACTTAATCTTCTGCAATCCCGGTCCGGTATATATCACGAAGCTGCTGCGGAAAGTGCAAATATGAAAAAAGGGAGACCATCAAGAGATGTCTTTCGTCCAGGTGAGCACTGGTTTTACAACAACTGGGATTTCAACGTGTTAGGCGCGATTTTTGAGTTGAAAACAAATGTTGCCCTCGGACAAGCCTTTAAAGAATGGATCGCCGATCCAATAGGTATGCAGGATTTCAGGGCTGATGATGTCCATTACAATTGGGAAAAAGTTTCATTATACCCTGCATTTCCTTTCTGGATTTCTGCACGTGATTTGGCCCGATTCGGTCAATTGTATTTACAATTGGGAGTTTGGGAGGATAAACGGGTAGTACCTGAAGACTGGATATATGCCAGCACTTTTCCTTATTCAAAAGCCTATGAAGGTATAGGTTATGGTCTCATGTGGTGGACTCATCCGAGCGGTGCCTATTATGCTCATGGCTACATGGGCCAGTTTATCGTAATTATTCCGGAACTAAAGATTGTCATCGTCAATAGAGTTTTCACAGGTACCCCGTCTATGAATTGTTTGTCAGATGAAATTAAAGAAGAATTGAAACCATATATTCGCCCGGTAGGTCGCCAGCAAATGAAACGATTGGTTGATTTGATTCTGCAAGCAAAACCGACATCCTGAATATTCAGCTATGAGATCGGTTAGAGTTCAAATTCTGACATAAACATGGATTGCTCAGGCTGCACTGCTTTACAAAAGTTACAAACACAGATATCAGATGAATGAGAACGACCCCATTAAGGAGGAGTGACCCGTGGCTCATCACCTCAACAATCACTCTCATCATAAACCACACGATCTACTGACAAGCCGGCTGAACCGTTTTCCGCAGGGAGCGCCTGATTCTCGTCTGCTCGAAAAAATATTAAAAATTCTTTTTTCTGATCGGGAAGCCGAACTGGTTGCAGCGCTGCCGATAAAACCTTTTACCGCCAGACAGGCGAGCCGGATCTGGTCTATCGGTGAAGGTCAAACGAAAAAAACTCTGGACTCTCTGGCTTCTAGAGCCATTCTTGTAGACATCGTTCAAAACGATGAGACCCAGTATGTTCTGCCACCACCAATGGCAGGTTTTTTTGAATTTTCACTCATGCGTCTGCGGGACGACATAGATCAAAAAGTGTTAAGTGAGTTGTTTTATCGATATTTGAATGAAGAAGAAGACTTTATCCGTGATCTTTTTACCGAGGGGGATACACAACTCGGTAGGACTTTTGTTCATGAACCTGCACTTCCCGATCAGCAGACTCTTCATGTACTTGATTATGAAAGGGCAAGTGAGGTAATTGAAACAGCTGACCCGATGGGAGTCAGCCTCTGTTATTGTCGACACAAAATGCAGCATGTTGATAAGGCCTGTGAGGCACCATTGGATATCTGCATGACCTTTAACACTTCAGCAGACTCCCTTATACGCCACGGTCACGCTCGCCGAGTAGATGTCGTAGAAGGGCGAGAATTGCTGCACAAGGCTTATGAAAATAATTTGGTGCAGTTCGGTGAAAACAACATGAGGAGGGTGAATTTCATCTGTAATTGCTGCGGTTGTTGCTGCGAGGCGCTGCTTGCCGCCAAACGCTTTGCCCATTTGCATCCGGTCCATACCACGAATTATATCCCTTCTCTGGCAACCGAGTCCTGTAAAGGATGTGGCAAATGCGTCGATATTTGTCCAGTCGAGGCTTTATCCCTTGTCTCTGCAAACGCTCCCCATAATCCGAAAAAAAGAAGCGCACGCCTCAATAAGGAAATCTGCCTGGGCTGCGGTCTCTGTGTCCGCTCCTGTCCCACAGAGTCGATACATCTGGTCTCACGCCGGGAAAAAGTTATTACTCCGGTAAACAGTGCGCACCGGGTAGTTCTCATGGCTATTGAACGAGGAAAGCTTCAGCATCTGATTTTTGATAATCGCGTGCTTTTCAGCCATCGAGCACTGGCCGCACTATTAGGCGTGGTATTCAAGCTGCCACCGGTGAAACAGATTCTGGCAAACAATCAGGTACAATCACGATATATTGAAAGAATACTGGCAAACAAGGGGTATTAATCATTGCCAAACAGGTGCTATCTTTGCTGCTATGAGCTTACCTCGGTGGTGTTCATTTTCTGCTTAGCTGATTCGTTATCCGATTCTTTCTCCGAGCGGATTATCATCATCTTGCACTCGGCACTGAGTAGTTTGAACGAGTTGTCAACCTTTTTGCCATTTTCAATAGAGTACAATTTACCTTCGGCCTTGAGTGAATCCTGGTACTCGTTCTGCTGTTCGATACAACCCTGGAGCTTTAGATCGTACTCCCGTTTTTCCTGGGTTTTTTCTATAAATTCAGCCTTTCGCTGCTCTTCTTTCGTTTGCTCATCCTGAAACATGCCAAAGAAACTTTTGATTACGAAGAAGAGAGTCACGATGATAAAGGCAATTGGTAGAATCATTCTTTTAGGCATCTTGGACCTCCCGTTTTCTTTGCCACTTCCTTACACAAATTCTCAAAGTTTTGATAAACATATACACCATCTACGCTGCTTCTTCAGGGGATTAAATAGGCTAGATATACCATTATTGTGGACCAGTCAGTCAGAGTAGATCCTCCTTGAGGAATTGGGTCAACAAAATACTTCGGAAGTTGAGTGTTGTCAGAAAACATCTAAACCCTTTTAAAATAGTCGAGTTATTTATTCTTCACCAGAACAATCACCGGGAATAATTCAGTTTTTTTTTGACAAACAATTCAATTTTTCAATAAACTAAAAGATAACAAAACAACTTCTTCGAAAGGGCAAACCTAGGGTGACCTAGGGACGCAAAACCACTGGCCAGGATGGACTGGCAGCAGGGTTGCCGAAAAGAGGGGTTTTTGCTATCTCACAATGCAACGCCCGTCTTTGACTAAGAAGATGGGCGTTTTTTTCTTGGTAATGGAAAAGCGCCTGGGTTGTTTGTTGAGGGAGAACTGATAGTTCGGCTCAACAACTCTATAGCGTGAGGGATGATTATGAGGAAATTTGCGGCGGCGCTCTTTGCGGTTGGACTGTTTTTCTTGTTTGAGGTGACTATTCAGGCAGAAAAAGCTGATCAACACGAATTCTGGGGAATCATCCCTGGTGAATGCTTTTTGGACGGCATAATTTCACCTCCTCACAGATCGATTGGCGACATGGATGGATTTGAGGTACCGCTTGTCGCAAATTGGATCCCAATAAGGCAAAATGAAGGGACCCAATATGGCGGTGAAGCCATATTTGGAGTTTCTAATTTTAAAATAGGTGAGGGTGATCTCATAGATGCATATACGGTAGACATCGACTTGAGTCTGGATGATCCCGATATTTCAGACGCTCAGAGAGACAACCTGTTGATCTATAGTTGTGAAGATGTTCCGGACAGCTGTACCGCGACTCTAATAGCCGTCAAAGCAGCAATTACGGAACAAATTGCACGTGATTACAAGGCCGCTGTCGGAGAGGTAACTTGGGATAGCGATGCCAGGGCAAATTTTCTTGGTGTTTTCGTAAAAGATATGAATCAGCCAGGGACGGGAACAGGGAAAGAAAAAGGGCAGATTAACATACTTACTGAAGTTTGTGGAACTTATGAGATAACTTTGGCAGAAGCACTCACGATAAATTAACTCATCTCTTACCCTGTCGATTCCAATTATTTCAAAAACGTTCCTCAGACCAGGGATGTTTTTCTATGAGTCGGTCTTACGCTTATTCATGCTTTATCTCCAATAAGTTCTTAACTGGCCCGCTTTGCTGCAATCTTCATCAACTTCTCCGTGTTGACAATAGCACGTGTGTGTTCGCCTTCACCTACGACTCCAAGTTTATCAGAGACTGACACCTTAAAACGAAACAGTTTGCCTTGGCGCCCTAAATAAGTGGATGATAGGGTAACTTCCTCCCCAGGGAGGGTCGGCACCGTGTGCTTGATATCTATTCCAACACCAACAGACAACTCGCCATATTTCAATAGTGGACACATGAATCGTGCGGAGCAGAATTCCATAAAGGCAATCATGCGAGAGGTGGCGAAAACCGGCGGAAATTCATCATCGGGGGTTGGGCTAAGTGAACTTGCAAGATCGTTTAATTCGACAGTGTGATTCATTTCGTAGGTTTGACTGATTTCCATGATCGCCTCCGCTCGAACTATTAATTGTTTGCTCTGGGGTTCAGTTTTACTTATTAAAAGGCATTTTGGTAAATATAAATATGGTCAAGGTACCCTTAAACTATGCCATATCTACTCCTCAGATGTTTGAGTTGGCAGGCTTTCATTTCAAAGACAGGCACTATATGGTTTTTCCCTATTTCCATCAAAGGAGATGCTATAAAAAATACTAGTGCATGGGAATCAGGAGAGGAGAGTGTGGGAGAACCCAGCTGAGGCAATACCAATGAACTTCTTGAGAATAGTACTGGCTGCATTGGTCATTACTGCAGATTCAAGCGGCTATGCATCGACAACCCTGCCTGTAGAGCAGTCGCTGGACATCTAAAACAGCCTGTTTGGACCGGCTTTTGTTATTGAAATATCTCAGCCGTACCGGCATGATAAGGCAAGCAGTAGAGAAAGTTAATCTGATATTATTTTATAAAGGACACTCGATGAAAAAATATATGGTAGCGTTTATAGCAATTGTCATGTTTGCACCAGTCTCCATCCAGGCGAATAGTGATGATAATAAGCAGCTAGAACTTGAGCGGAGGCTTGAACAACTCCAGAATGAAGTTAATGAAATACGCCAGAGTTTAGAGTCCCCCCGGGACAATTTAGAATCGAAATACGTTTCAAAAGTGATAGATCAGGTAAAAAGCAATTGGTTTTTTCCAGAAGATCTGGATGTCAAAAGAGATGATTTTCTTAGAGTCGCTCTCAAAATCGGCCGAGATGGCTCTATCATTGGTCAAGAGATTATGAAATCATCAGGTCATGATCAGTTCAATTTATTCGCCCTGGAGTGCATTTCAAAATCGACACCGTTACCTGCCATGCCGATTGAAATGAATAAGGAGTTTATCGAGTTGGAATTAAGGTTCCGGCCACCTCAAAATTGATGATGAGAAGCGAGAGATTTTTCAAAGATGAATTGCCGGATAGAACAGGCAAAAGAATTTCTCAGAGAAGGGCGAGATATTACAGATACCGCCCTTGAGTGTGGTTTTTTCGACCAAAGCCATTTCCACCGTCATTTTAAAGCCATGACAACCGTTACTCCTCAGGAGTATCGAGTCAATTTTATACAATAAGAAAGTAAAGCCATCGGCTATCCTCCTGATCTGAAAATGGAGGAGAGACGATGGAATTTCTATTATTAGCTTCAGCACACTTCCTGGCCCTGCTTAGTCCCGGACCAGATTTTTTCCTTATCATGCAGGCCTCGTTGCGCTTGCCGGTTTTGGTATTCTCCTATTTATTGCTTAAAAAACGATTACCCTTCCGGCTATCTGTGGGCTATTTGGCTATAAACGAAGATCGCTATTTCAATTAGCTGGCCTTAGTCTTCTTCAGGCCGAGATTCTTGCGTCTCGTGAGGATGCTCTTATGGTTATCCAAGATCTTAATTATTTGAAAAAAAGGATAATTCATGACTTTCATTCAATCCTCACTGGAGGAACACCTGATCACCGAGGAGCCCTTTTATCTACCGGTCGGTGATGAGATAGAAATAGGAGTAGCAACCTACGAGAGAAAACTGCCGTTGCTGCTCAAAGGTCCCACCGGCTGCGGCAAGACGCGTTTCATGCAGTTTCTTGCCTGGCGTTTGGGCAGACCTCTAATCACGGTATCTTGTCATGATGATCTTTCAACCTCGGACCTGGTCGGCAGGTATCTGGTCAAAGGTGATGAGACTATCTGGGTTGACGGTCCTCTCACCCGAGCCGTCCGCGCCGGGGGAATCTGTTATCTGGATGAGATTGTAGAAGCAAGAAAAGATACGACGGTGGTAATTCATCCACTTGCCGATGACCGCCGGGAACTTCCGATAGATAAGCTGGGCCAACTCTTAATCGCACCACAGCAGTTTATGCTCGGGGTGTCCTATAATCCTGGCTATCAAAGTGTACTCAAAGATCTAAAGACCTCCACCCGCCAACGCTTTGTTTCACTGTCATTTTCTTATCCGGAAGAGAGTCTTGAAGCACGAATCGTGGCCGAGGAGGCAGGGATAGATCTGGATCTCGCCCGGCGGCTCGTACGATTAGCTACTATGAGCCGTGGTCTGCGTGAATCGGGTTTACCCGAGGGTGCTTCCACACGACTGCTGATAAACGCGGGTTTGCTGATCAAATCGGGCATTACCACCCGTACCGCCTGTATGGTAGGGGTGGTTGAGAGTCTGACCGACGACCCGGATCTTCTTGGTTCACTGGTTGAGATGGTCGATGCAGTGTTCTAGCAAGAGCAGTTTCCTATACCCGGTCAAAGAATAATTGGTCGCTCCTTCGAAGCGACCAGAGAGCTTTTTCTCGACTGCTCCTGTTAACAAACAACCAGTGTCTCATTATTGATCGATGAACAAAGAAGCCTGCAAAAAGCTATTCTACGAACTTGTCTATCCTTCGCTGCCCAACGAATGGGAAGTGGATGGCATCATTGAGGAGATTGTCGAACTGCCTCATTCCTTGAGAGAACAACTTTTCGAACAGATACCTGTAATCTGGCCTGTCAGCAACAGTTTGTGCCTGTCGTTTCTTGAGGATGGCGTCCGTGTTATCGGATCTATCCCAAGCGATCTCGTGCCCAAGTGGGTGCGCGCCATACTGAGTCGCTACGAGCAGCAGGGTCTGGGAAGTGCCAGGGGGCTAATAGTCAACGCCGAAGAGTCATTTCTCGCCCCTTTGAGAGCACGCAATATGGTTCGCTTCGAGGATATCTCGAAACGTATGCTTTTCTATATCAGAGGGATTTCGGGGGAATCTGTGGATATAGCCTTGGACCCGATTCCCTATACGGACACTACTACCTTTTATGTTCCCCCCACAATCTCAGTGATGGGGAGCTATCAACAGAATCAACTGCTTTATAAGTTTATCTTAACGCTGCACTGGGGGTTTCATTTTCTCGGTACGTTTAAGATTTGTGCAGATGCTGGTAAGCCTCATTCAGTAAACTCTGCTCACGAGGTGGGGGATCCTGAAGAGAGAATGGTGCTGAGCGACTTTTTCTCAGCCCTGGAAAGCCCAGACCTGGCTGCTGATCTGTTTTTTCTGATCGAGACTCACCGAGTGATGAATTGGTTGAAAGAAGACCTTCCAGGATTGACCAACGAATTTGTGCAATTGAAGAGCGAACTACTCAGAGCTCTCGATTATCCTGAGCTGGGTAAGGTTTCCTCAAAACTCACCCAGCTTTGCTCTTTCCTCCTCTTCAATGAAGAACAGCCCCAGTGGCTGAAAAAAATAAAAATATCCCCCGCCATTTTTCTGGCTCCCTCCCGGGAAGACACTGTTCCGCTGTTGAACGTTCTTTATGAACAAATTGCTCAGCCCGATGAACTCTATCGGCGTCCACTGCTCCTGGAACTGCTTGGGAAACATGATTTCAACAGAGCCTCAGCCGAAATCGAGAGAAAGCGCCAGGTTATGAAAGAAACATTTATTCTTCATCTAGAGGCGCTTAAGAATAAACACGGGTCGTCTTCCAAACAGACCAGATCAACAGGGATACCAGATGAGGCCGATCAGGCAGTCGCCATATTAACCGAGAACACCGCCGAGTCAGAATCGTCACAGCTGAGACAGGTTCTTGATAATCCCGAAACGGAACTGCCGGCTGAACTGGTGGCGCTGATGGAGCAAATCAAAGAGGATCTTGGACATATTCCTCCAAGCTATTTTTCTGCCGCATCGGGTGTCTCGGGCAAGGGTTTTCAACGACGGGGTACCGCACCCGTTGGTTCCGAAGAAACCCATGACAACATGGAAGGCATCCTGCTCGACGAATGGGACTACAGGCGAAACGGATATCGCAAGAATTGGTGCCGAATTTATGAACGTGAACTGCCTGTTCTGCATTCCACCTTTGTCGCTGCTACCCTCGATAAGCACAGAGGATTGCTAATTAAATTACGTAGACAGTTCGAGTTCATGAAGACCAATGAACATTTCGTAAGAAGACAGCGTGAAGGCGACGATCTCGATCTGGACGCCATCGTCGAAGCCAGGGGTGATCAGCGGGCCGGTATTAGTCCATCGAGCAAACTGTTTGTCAGACTGCAGCGCAACGAGCGTGACATCGCCACAATCTTTCTCGTGGATATGTCCAATTCCACAGAGGGGTGGGTTGGTACGGTGATAAAAGAGGCGCTGGTATTGCTCTGCGAAGTTATGGACGTGGCCGGCGATCCATACGGGATCCTCGGCTTTTCAGGGATGCGACGTTCCCGTTGTGATCTTTATCGGATAAAGGATATAGAAGAACCATATAACCAGAATATTCATCAGCGAATTAATTCGATTCTGCCACGAGAATACACGAGAATTGGGCCGGCCCTGCGCTATGCCTCCGGAAAACTCAAATCGTTTGAAGCGCGAACCAGGCTGCTGGTTACCATTACAGACGGTAAACCGGAAGACTACGACGACTACAAAGGTGAATATGCCATAGAAGATACGCGAAAGGCCCTTATGGAGGCCCGGGGTAGCGGTATCCACACCTTCTGCATCACCGTAGACCGGGAAGCGCATGAGTATCTTCCTCAGATGTTCGGCAGGGGCAACTATATATTCATTGATGAAATTGATAAATTGCCGATGAGGATGATTGACATGTATCGACAGCTGACCGGATAACCAACAGGGGTATAAATCCTCGCGATCTGCAGCGAGACGGGTAATTCTTTTGAGAGCAATACCCTGGATATTGGTGAGATATCCACTTTTTCCTTTAGATCACAGGATATTATGGTATGCTTTTAAGAGAGATACCGCCCTCTGTTAGTCAAAAAATGAATCCCTTTATAGTCTGACAAACAAGCCAAGGAGAAAGGAAATGAAAACAATCACCTGTGTTGTCGGTTCATTGCTGCTGCTGGTTATGTTCTGTCCTCTGGCCATGGCAAACAAAACTGTACTCAACGCTGAGGAGGCCAGTGCCTTTTTTACAGATCGCACCATGACCATTAAAGAAGAAATGATGGATCCCAAATCAAGTGCGCCTGCTGAGTTCAAAGCCTTCTTCTCCAAACTGGGAGGAGTTCGGGCAATTGGCGTTGATGGATCAGCCGAGTCATACAACTGGCAGGTTGACAAGCACGGGGCTTTCTGCGCCAGAAACAGCACGCGCTGGCGAGAAGCGATTTGTGGATTTGTCGTTCAGGAAAATGACACATATGGGCTCTACGTCAATAAGCGCGGCAACCAGAAGGCCAAAACTGTGGACGGCAGAGCGGTGTTCGATAATCGCTGGAACCTATTTTTATCTTTTTCTGATTTCCAGCCTGGCGATCAGCTGTAATAGCCAACTATTTCAATACTAATTCTTTCAGGGTCACCTGTCAGCCGATCGGTTGATCGGTGATCCTTGTCCTTAATTCTGAAATCTCTTTCTACTATTGCTGGCCCTTCTTTGTTTCATTCTCTCCCCCACCAAAGTAAAACAACCTTTCCTCTTTGTCGCTCAAGCTAAACAGATAACAGCCACTGCGACAATGACAGTCTGGCTGGTGCCGTCAGTCAGAGGGCCTGCGTATTTTGCGGTTCTCGAGTCGTCCGTTAGCCAATCGCGGATGCTCTCCGTCTCGTCCATGGACTGGTTGGTTGCGCAATCTATAGCTGGGCTAAGAGGCACGCTTTCCTCTGGACCAAAACCCAAACGGCTCTCATTTTCGACCGATTTGCTGGAACTTGACGTGATTTTCGGAGGCGAAAAAAACTGGAAAAAGCCCTTTTTGAGCTCATCGAGGAAGGACTGTCTCTGGTCTTTGAAAACAGGAAAGATTCGCTGATGAAAAGGCGCCAGAAAAAATGCGGTGAGGTCTACAGCGGGTCAGGAAGCGGCTCTGACTGATCAGAGAATTCTATCCAGCCCGCTGTAAAAAAAATAACCGGAGAAGACGAAGAGAAAGGACGCACAGGCGCCTATCAGTCTTCTATAGAAGGTGTCGGTAAAGAAGTTCCGACCTTTGGCGACACCAAAAGAGATAAGGCTGTACCAGGCCAGGTCGGCCAGGATATGACCGGTGAAAAAGGCGATTATGCCCGGTACGCCGAATTTCACCGAATACATGATGTAGCCGATGCCTATGGTCGCCCACCAGATCAACCAATAGGGATTGGCCAGGCTGAGCAGTATACCAGAGAGCACCAGACTACGGGGTTTCTGATCATCATGATCATATCTCAGTTTAAGTCCGGGGAGTTCCTTGAACATCATAAAGGCCATCCACAGCAGTATTGCTCCTCCCACCAACGAGACGACAATAAACACCTCGTCTCTGGAAAAGAATGGCGCCAGTCCCCCCAGCAGCGCAAGCACCAGGGCCAGCTCAAGTATGCCGTGCCCGAAAATCATCAACGGCCCCGCCTTGGCCCCCCTGCGGGCACTTTCGCTGACTGTCACCGTGAGTACAGGGCCAGGCATCAAGGCGCCTGACAGGGCGATGACGAAGGATGAACCGAAAATGGTGAGCAGAGCGAGTGACATGACTATGAGGTGGAGCAGATTTGAGGTCGCTGGGGTTGTATATCCATTCTAAGCTTGAACTTCTTCCAACTGATCTGACGGGCTCTCTAGGCACTGGGAACTGACGGATCTTAATTGCAGCTGTTCCAGTGCATTATTACTTAGAGTAGTTGCTTTCCTATGGGTTCAGAACTATATCTAAATGACCTGGACAACGGAGTCACAACCTATCCTAATCATTCATATGTTGCAATAAATTCGAGTAAAGGAGGCGTCTGTCATGAGAAGGTCACCAAAAATTTTTCTTTTCCGACTTGGTTTTTTGCTGAGCTTTGGACTCTTTGTGGTTTCGGCCCAGAGTGCCGAGCCAGAAGAGTTTAATTCGGAAAAAATCATCTCTGAGATAGAAAAACAGATGGATCTGTCCCGGGAAAAATGGGATCAGTTGAAGCCGGTTATAGAGGAGAAGAGCAAAGAGATGTCGGAAGGGCTCAAAGAATCGGTTGATAAAGGCTATGGTGAGTTGGAAAAAATGACCAAGAAGTTCGATTCGATGTCCAAGGATGCCGAACAGAAAGTCAAAGACATACTGTCCAGCGAGGAGGCGATGAAGCTCAGGGAACAGCTGGCTAAGGTTGACAAGGAAGCAATCGACAATGCCAAAAAGAAAATGATTGCCGACCTCAATGAACTGCTTGTTCTGACGGAGGAACAGGCCCAGAAGCTTCAGCCTGTGCTCGAGGACAGCTTCAATCAGCTGGCAGACAAAATTCAGCAACTAGCCAAAGAAGGATCCAAGGACTGGACTGAGTTCAAGCAGGATTTTGAAAAGATGACCAGAGATCTTTACGACAAGGTCCAGGAAACGCTAGACGACGAACAGCTCGAAAAACTCGAAAAATATAACGAGGATCAAAAAGAAGATATCAAGAAGGCACTGTTCACTGTGTAAATTGGTAAGGTCAGACGATTATCGATGACTATGGTAGAGTATGTCGATTCATCACTGTTTGTCTATTCCGAAGCAGGCAGTATCTATCTGGACGACATACTCGCCAATGAGCATGGCTGCTCGATTTCTCCCGTCTCTATTGATGAACTGCGTGACAACAGCGCCACCCTGCTCAAGGATATCAGCCATGTCGTAGTAGCTGCAGAACTCAGTATCATCAAAAAAATTCTACAGTATGCCATTGAATACGGTTTCAGCGTAGGGATCCTGCCGCTCGACTCTCAAAAGGCGCTCAAACGGTGCTATAAAATTCCAGGTCAGCGTCAGGAGATGATCTCCCTGGCCTTGAGCGCACAGCCCTCAGAACTTGATATCGTTTACTGCAACGATCAGATTCTGCTTTTCAAGGGGGTCATCGGCTGGGTGCCTCTTATTGATAGTCAGAAAACTACCGGCAAGTTTAAAATTCTGGTGGATGCCCTGAAAAAGATGAGTTCTCTTCATCTGCTGCCATTCACCATTTCCACCCTTGGAAAAAGTCAGAACAAAACCTCCACCGCCGCCTGCGGATGCGTCGTATTGGAAACTCCTGAACTCAGTTATGCCTCCAGTATGATTGGCGATGATTGTTCTTCTGAGGATTCGATGGTCTCTACGGTGGTGATCGCTCCGTTTTCAATCGTCGACTATATCAAACTACTCTGGCTGCGGATTTTTTCTGATCCAGATTCAAAGAAGCTGTCCCCCTCGGTCGGCTATATAAAGTCTACAGAGATTATCATCGAGCCATCTCCCCAACTCGATGTCGTGATTGACGGTGAGCGGTCGACCTCGACACCGGCACACATTGTTGTCCATCCCGATGCGGTTAAGGTGAATCGAGGATCTACGGATAAGGAGTCGAAATCGAAAAAAGTGTCGAGCAAGGAAAAATTTGCCGTAGGCTCATTACCGGCAGGTAAGGAACTCATAAAAGCTCGGCATAAGCGGGTGCCGTTTTTCACCTACGCCTCCGAAGAGCGATTCAAAGAGCTTTTTATTGCCCTGCGCGATGATGCCAAGCTGGATTCGATCTACATCGTCCTGATGGTGCTGAGCACCATGCTGGCCACGGTCGGTCTTTACCTGGACAGTGCCTCAGTGATCATTGGCGCCATGTTGCTGGCTCCTTTGATGGCGCCAATCATCTCATTGTCGATGAGCATGCTGCGCTATGACCAGCGGTTGCTAAAGCAGTCCCTGAAAAAGGTCCTTGCCGGCATACTGGTAGCTCTCGGAGTTGCTTTCTCGCTTGCCGTGTTATCTCCGTATCAACCTTTAACCGGGGAGATGCAGGGCAGGCTCAGCCCCTCGATTCTCGATCTTATTGTCGCCATTGTGGCCGGAGTGGCCGGCGCCTACACCAAATCTTTCAAAGAAATTCTTCAAAGTCTGGCCGGTGTGGCGATTGCGGTTGCGCTGGTGCCGCCGCTTGCGGTTGCCGGCATTGGCTTGGGAAGGTTTGACCTTGTCTTTTTCTCGAATGCCTTTCTGCTTTTTGCCACCAACCTGATCGGTATCGTGCTGGCCGCGATTATCACCTTCAGGGTGCTTGGCTACTCACCGGCGGTACGGGATAAACGTTCGCTCTCAATTGTCCTGGGATCACTCTTGTTCATCTGTATCCCTCTGACCGTTTCTTTCTGGGGAATCACTGACCAGTCAAATTTCGAGAAAAGCTGGGAACAAGAACGTTTTCTGGTAAACAACAAATACCTTATCGTCAATGACGCAAAAATCGTTACCTATCATGACAGAAAGGTTCTGATGGTTGATCTTTATGCGAGGGAGCCGTTGGACCGCAAGGATTTGAATGAGTTCAAAATGAAAGTTAAACGTAATTTTTCGCACGATTCGCTAATCAGAGTCAGAATTACCTATATTCCTTGAAGATGAGTCGCCTATATACCCAAATAATAATTAGCATCATCTTTATCGCTCTGCTCCCAAGTTGCGACAATGAGGTGGCAAGGACATCGACACCCATTACCGTGAAACTTGGGGTTATTGGTCCCTTTAGTGGCGAGAACAAACACTGGGGTGAGAGTGGCATGCAGGGTGTGCAAACCGCGGTTGCATACCATCAGAAACGTAACAGGGGGCTGCGCGTCGAAATAATCAAAGAAGATGTTCGGAGCGACCCAGCCCAGGCAGAGATCGCTCTTGCAAAACTGGCAATTCAGGACCAGGTCGACGCCGTTTTGGTGCTTTCTGGAAGTAAAACAACCCTAGGGATAGCGGAAACTGCCGATCGCTATAAGATCCCGATTGTCTCAACTTTGGCCTCGCACCCTGGGGTAACCAATAATGACTGGCTAAGCCAGATAATTTTTGACGACAGGGCCCAGGGTACGGTAGCTGCCCTCTTCGTCATGGATGAACTTTTGCTGGAGAGGGCTTCGGTCATCTGGGACGGGGAGGACCCGCATTCGACAGTATTGGCAGAATATTTCAAACGAACCTACCAGGAAGCCGGCGGCAGCGTAATTTCCATTGATATCTCAGCCAGGCAGGAAGATTATAACAAGATTCTGAATCAGCTGCAGAAAAACAAAGTTGAATTCATCTATCTGCCAATGGAAGGGCGCCACGTGGCAAGTTTTGAACAAAGTGTTAGAGAAATCGGCTTCAAGCCACAGTCGATGGTAAGTGATGGTGTTCTGTCCCAGATGATGCTCGAGTATAAAGACAATCCAAATCTTTTGGAGGGTATGCTGGTGACCGACATCTACACAAACGAAGTACCACTGTCAGAATTTGGCAAATCAGTATCAATAAAATTCAAAAAACTTTTTAATACCCCGGCCACCACCATCACCGCTCTCGGCTGTGAAGGGGCTCACGTCGTTCTGACTGCCCTTGAAAATTGCGGCAGAGATCCTCAGAATGAGTGTGTCAATAGAATGATACGCAGTGGCAATGATTTTGAGGGGATCCTGGATTCTTTTTTTATCGGCCTGGACGGTAAGGCGCAGCGTCCTGTCTATATCAATAAAATCAGAAATCAGCGGCTCCGTTTCTTGCTCAAGGTCAACTGAGTATTGGCCATCAACTCCTCCAAAAAACCACTCCTATGATATGGCGGGGATGCTGGATTCGGCGACCTATTCTGTGCTAAAATAAGACAGGATATATAGTTGTTCATCTTCCCCAAGATAGGCCTGCTGCGCAGGTAGGGAGGTGGCGATGAGTTTTATGGCTATCATCGTAAGAGCTGACTCTGCCAAACCACAATTGCAACCACCCCTCCACCATTTCAAAATTTTACAGACAGCCGATAGCCTTGCGGGCTGCAAGGAGTACCCCGCTCTAGAAGTTGAACTTTAACCTGAGGAGGCAATCATGGCGGTTAAGATTTTCATCAGCAGAAAATTCAAAAAGGATGCGCTTAAAGATGCCCCGGCCATGCTCATCCAGGCACGCAAAAACGCAATGTCAAACCATGGCTATATTTCCACCGAAACACTGGTCAATCATGACGACCCATGCGAGATCGTCGTGGTCTCTATGTGGCAGAAAAAAGAGGATTGGGACGTCTACGTGAGAAGCACGCAACGTCAGGAAAATGAGAAGAAATTTGCTGCGCTTCTTGCTACCGAAACCGATTACCGGATATATAATATGGGCATGTAATCGGCCGCATAGATACATGGCAGTAAACCACCTGTTGTCGAAATACTGCCGAAGCTGGCTTGCAAACTCAGAAAGCCAGAAGTAGTGCCTGACAGGTAAGGGGTGTGCCCTCTCTTGACAGTACAGATCTTGTGCTCGAGGTGCACTACTCTGACCATAATTTGACAAAAGGGCCAGATTACATATCCGCGGTGATAGTCAGTTGCACTCACCCATTGTCTCTAGTAAGCGGTTTACACAGCTGAAAAGATTAAACTGCGAGTTCAGGGTGGGCTCTGCCTTGCTGATTCGTTACCAGAGCTTATAGCGAGTAGCCGTGAGAGTGTAAATCTTCGTTTGGAAGTTTTCTTTTGGATCGCAGTCGTCTATAGTAGCTGAGTGATCCGGTTGATTAATCTGATATTCCAGAGAGTTGAGTAAGTAATCAAAAGGCAATGGGTAATAGTGAAGGACATATGGTACTAACCCTAGCTATCCTCAAGAAGTGTTACTCTATACACCGTTTTGCTCCAGACTCCACCATTCCGGAAATGGTGCTGCAAAGCGAGTTTTATACAGTGAGCAGAACCGACGAAGAGCTTTCCATAGTGTGTGACTCGGCAATCGACCTGAAGGCACCGAAGAGTGAGAAGGACTGGCGCATAATTAAAATTGTCGGCCCACTGGATTTTTCTCTTACCGGTATATTGGCAGAAATCTCCGCAGTACTCGCCGGGCTGCAGGTGCCAATCTTTGCACTGTCGACTTTCGATACGGACTATATCCTTATAAGAAACGACCATATGGAAGAGGCCAAAAAGACTCTTCTGCAGGCGGGGTATCATTTTCTCTAGACAAAACGTTGGTTCCCTCAGCTAAAAACATTTCCCAACATTTTCCCAGGATCCGTTTTTGACCCAATCGTGCTTCTGGGCAAAAAGACGGTCACTATCGTACAGTTTTTTGGTTTTGCTGCGTTTCAGAAATTTATCGTATTGGCTTGGGCCGCCGTTGTACATGGCATAGACTAGTTGGGCAAGGGTGTCGGTTTGGGAAAGGATTTCTGAACCGTATTTCCCCAGAGCATATTTCTGCAGGTAGAGATCAGC
>CAJQNS010000144.1 GCA_905479735.1 uncultured Desulfofustis sp. | reverse complement strand
TCGCCTGAATTTGGCTAGCCGTCAACTAGCCGGTGGTAGTGGTTATGTATCAGTCAATACTGCCGGCTTGAAACTGATACGCTCTTCCTTGCCCTTCATTTCAGTGACTTCCACCACCTCAGCATGCTCATCGAGCCAGTCAAGCACTCCTTCAACCAACCGTTCAGGCGCTGAGGCTCCAGCCGTGATACCGACCTTGGCTATACCTTCAAGCCAGGACGGGTCAATGTCGTCACGGTCGTCGATCAGGTGACTTGTCCCGCCTGACTTCTTGGCAACATCTCGCAATCTGTTGGAATTGGAACTGTTTTTGGAGCCCACCACGAGGATGAGGTCGCACTCTTTGGCAAGATAGGTAACCGCATTTTGCCGATTCTGGGTGGCGTAACAAATGTTTGACTTAACAGGCCCTTTGATGCCAGGGAACCTGTGCTCGAGAATCGATTTGATGCCGGCAACATCGTCCTGGCTAAGAGTCGTCTGGGTTACATAGGCGGTCTTCTCAGGGGTGGCGACCTGAAGATGTTCGGCCTCGGCTTTGCTGGCCACAATATGGACCCTTCCATTAACCCTTCCCGCAGTACCTACCACCTCCGGATGCCCGTGATGGCCGATGATTATCACATCAAATCCCTGGTCGTGATATTTCTCAACCATTTGATGGATACTGGTAACCAACGGGCAGGTGGCATCAATGGTTCTCAGGCCAAGTTGCCGAGCCTGTTCTTCAGTCTCAACTGAGACTCCATGGGCTGAGAAAATACAGATCTCTCCTGATGGTATCTCAGAGAGATGTTTGACAAATCTCGCACCCTGCCCTTCCAATTCTGAGATCACATGTTTGTTGTGAACAATCTCATGCAGCACATAAACCGGAGCACCTTGTGACTTTATAGTAAGATTTACCGTCTCGATCGCCCGCACGACCCCGGCGCAGAAACCTCTCGGAGAGGCAAGGAGTACTCGGATCGCCGCTTTCATGAAAATCCTATTATCAGGTGATGTTCGGTACGATGAGCACTGGAAGCTTCGAATGACGAGTGACCCTGCGGGTTGAAGAACCCGTTACATCGTTACCCAAAATAGAACGGCTGGATTTACCCATAACAATGATATCGGCATTATGTTTATCGGCAGCTTTTATGATCTCCTCACTTATTCTACCGCTTACAACGAGTATCTCCTTGACTCGTCCACTGGCGATATTTGGCGAATCAAGCTCATCTCTGCAGAAATCCTCGAGACGTTTTTTCATCTCACTGAGTACTGATTTCATGCCGTCCTGGTAAACTTTCTCGGCCTCGCCTTCAGGCAGATAAGTGTCTACAACTGCCTGCATTGCGCTGCTCATGTGCTCAACGATATGAAGCATGATGATGTCTGCATCGAACTTTTGGGCAAGACTCAAGGCGGATCTAAACACTGGTCTTGTGTTTTTCCCTAAATCAGTTGCATACAGAATCGTTTTGAATTCGGGTAATGTGGGCATATCCTTACCTCAGTTGTTTTTGATCTTTTAAAACGCTTCCTACCACAATAAGACCCACCGTCTCGTTTTGCCAGAGTTGTTAATCGATCAGCTGATCAATTCAAAACATTTAGAAAATGAGTTCTTTATTAAATCTAGTGTACGGTGGCGACACGATTTTCAGATGATTGCTGAAAGAGGCGGAAGAGGCCCTGAGACCTTGATACCGGAATCTAAGAGAGAGTCCCACAAAAAAATAAGGCTTTCGGTGAGAGGCACTATAAAATCGCCTTACACCGAAAGCCAAGCACCGGTATTATTGCGTTATAATCTCCGGCCCCATAATGCTGTAGGGCAGGAAGGTGGACAGCCATGGTACGTAGGTGACGATGATCAAGAAAAGGAAAAGAACCATCACAAAGGGTAAAGCAGCCCGCACTACTTTGGCAAGGCTCATCCCGGTGATACCTGAAGTTACAAAAAGATTGAGACCAATTGGCGGGGTGATCATCCCGATTTCCATGTTGACGACCATGATAATACCGAGATGTATCGGGTCTATGCCAAGCTCCATCGCAATCGGGAATACAACAGGGGCAACAATTACCAGCAGACCTGAAGGTTCCATAAACTGTCCGCCAATGAGCAGCAGGATGTTTACTATGATGAGAAAGGTGAACCAGTTAAAGCCCACGCTGAGCATCCATTCCGTCACTTCCTGAGGAATTCTTTCAGCTGATAGGGTGTGAGCGAAAAGCAATGCGTTGGCAATGATGAACATCAGCATCACCGTAGTCTTGGTGCCGTCCAGAATCGTTTTGCGAGTTTCAGAACCAAACAGGGCAGGAAAGAATTGTTTTACGAGAAGCCAGAGGTTTCGTCTCCACACCGACATTCCAGATAAGAAACAGGTCATAATGGAAATGTTTTGTTTCCTGCTCTGCTGTACATAGCTGACTACCATAATAATCAAGCCTATGATGATACCGACGATTGCTCTTTGAGAGGCAGAGGCGGTAATAGTTTCGGAATTTGCCGTTGCAAAGAAAGAAATTATCATCCAGAACAGAAAAAAGGAGACCGCATAAACTGAGCCGTTGAATCCTGCCCGCGCTTCTTCGCTATCAGATTCCATTACCCAGGGTGTTTCTTTGAGGGGACCCATATCCCTGTAAACGAATAAGGCAACCAATATAGAGTATACGGCTGCTACGACAGCAGCCTCGGTCGGGGTGAAGACACCCCCGTATATGCCACCCATGATAATGACGATGAGAAACAATCCCCAGCTGGCCTCTTTTGCACCGTTGAACAGTGCTCCGAATCCCTTCCATTCCTCAGCGGGTAATTTTTTGATTTTAGCAACAACATAGATTGCCAGCATAAGCATGCCGCCGGCCAGAAATCCTGGTATCACGCCAGCTAAAAACATTCGGCCGACCGAAACATCGGTGGCGGCAGCGTACACAACCATGACAATTGAAGGCGGAATAAGAATGCCCAAGGTCCCGGCGTTGGCAATGATTCCGGCGGCAAATTCCTTTGAGTAGCCGACCTGTCTCATCCCTGCGATGGCAATGGTACCAATGGCCACTACGGTCGCCGGTGAAGACCCGGACAAAGCTGCGAACATCATACAGGACAGGACGGAAGCCATCGCCAAGCCACCCTGAAAATGACCAACACTGGCAATGGCGAAGGTAATCAATCGTTTGGCCACACCACCCGTCGACATAAAAGAGGAAGCAAGAACAAAGAAAGGTATTGCCAGCAGAGTGTAATGCTGACCAGCCCCAAAGAGTGAGATAGCAACGGACGAGAGTGAATCGTGAGAGAACAGGGTGATGAACAATATCGACGACAACCCTAAAGAAATACCTACGGGTAACCCGAGGAAAAGGAGAGTAAGTACCAGGATGAATAGTATCAATGCTTCCATAATTTCCCTTTCTTTGGGCTAGTCTTGTAGTACGTTCAGATTCTCTTCAACGAGGTCTTTGGCTTCATGGCCGCTGATTAAGGTGTCTCTCTTCCCTCGCCAGATATCGATGAAAGCCTGTAGTGAACGGAATGACAATAAAGCAAGGCTTATGGGAAGGACGACCAGCACGAGCCAGCGGTGCACACGTGGCTGAATGTCGAACATCTCTTGCATAAACAATGGATATCGGAGCTCTTCTGAGCCGATGCCCACTTTCCACATTTTCAACCAGTATTCTATTGCACCACCCCTCACATCAACACCGAGCATGGCAAGCCAGGTTGAATCTAGGAGCAGCAAACCGTATATCATTGCTGCAAAGGCACCGAACAAGGAGAGTATTTTCGATATTTTCTTGGGGACCGCGTTCAATACTATGTCAACTCCAAGGTGGAGTCCGACTTTTATTCCGTAGCCCATTCCCAAGAGAATGAGCCAGGAGAAAGCGACCGTATTATATTCAAGTGCTGCCGCCCAGCCCGTATTAAACCCGTATCTCGCAACAACCTGGCCAAAAGAAACAACCATGATTGAGGTGATAATAAAGACAAGCAGGTTTTCTTCCGCCCTGTCGACGAAATCCGGAAAGAGTTTCTCTAATCCCCAAATGACAAGTATGAGAATTAAAAGATACACATGTGGCCAGTGCGCCATGAAAGCCTCCTTGAAGATGAAAAAAGGGGCAGAGACTCAGGCCATCGCCAGGTGGCGATGGCCTGAGTAAGAATTTAATCTCGATTAGGACTTAGATGCAGCTTCAATATAATCTGCACCAATTCCTTTCTCGAACTGTTTCCAGACGGGCTTCATTGCATCGACCCATTCTTTACGCTGTTCCGGGGTCAATTCGTTAATCTTGCCGCCGGATTTGATGATGTTCTGCTTATTTGTTTCCTCTTTGGCCTTTACGCTCTCGTTGGCTTCCATGGTAACCGAATCGCAAATGGCCAGGAATTTTTCACGGACATCAGGCTTCAGGCTTTCCAGAAAGTCTGTTGAGGTCATAAAGAGATAGGCTAGAACCTGATGACTGGTCTCTGTGGTGCTGTCCTGGACCTCAAAGAATTTCTTTGTATAGATATTCGACCAGGTGTTTTCCTGCCCATCAACGACACCAGTCTGCAAGGCGCCGTAAACTTCTGCAAATGCCATCGGTTGAGGAGATGCGCCCATGGCGGAAATCATCGCTTTGGCAACATCAGAGGTCTGAACTCTGAATTTCAGACCTTCAGCGTCTGAAGGAACGAGCAGCGGCTTGTTTGCAGAAAAGTATTTCATACCGGACAGCCAGTAGCCCAGGCCAACAAAGCCGACATCACTCATGGAGTTCAGCAGCTCTTTGCCTTTCTCGGCGGTCATGAACCTGATTGCCTGATCCATGTCTTTGAACAGAAACGGGAGATCATAAATACCTAATTTAGGGGTATAAGATCCGAATTTTGACAGAGACGGTGCCAGCAACTGCACGTCGCCAAGAAGCAGAGCTTCAAGTTCTTTACTATCTCCAAAAAGTGTGGAGTTGGGGTAAACCTCAACGCACATTTCACCATTCAGTTCCTTGTTTACTCGCTCTGCCAGATTGTTTGAGGCTACGACTTTCGGATGCGTGGTACCGCCAGTCACATGACTGAGCTTGACAACAACTTCACCGCTATCGCATTGCGCAGAAGCTGACACAGCAGTTAAACCGAGAGCAAGGGCGGCAAAACCTACAACAGCTGCTTTGAATTTCAGTTTGTTCATAGTACTAATCTCCTGTTTTTTGGTGGGGGTTAGTTTTGTTTCAAAAACGTTTTAACAACAAAACCTCTGAATCAACCACACTCACGACGAGCTGGGAAAAATGGCCGGAGACGTCACAATGTGCATTAACGTCATCAAGATGGCTGTCAGGTTGCATACTTTGGCTTTTTATGAAACCCAGTAGAGCAGATCCTCACTCCATCAATTTTACTCAGGCCGTAGTGAATCTATTAGATTTTTATAGGAGGGTCAAGCCCTTCCAGACGTTCGCCTCCTTTTTCACTATACTTTGCTTGTCTCAGTTTCAATTAACATCAATAAGTCAAAGTACACTTTTTATATCAAAGCCAGACAATACTGTCCTGGCATTCGATTATTAGGTTTCTGCAAAAGAGAGTCTGGAATTGAACTGCTACTTTATACTACGTGGTGGTACACTATTCAAGATCTGATAATCATATTTGCGTACTAATAGAATATAATTCGAAAATCGCCGCGGACAAGGTATTAACAGAGAAGCTGGTCGAATGGATTGGACTTATGTCGTTATGTAAAAAACAGACTCGATCCGCTATCGTATAATTATCTCACGATCAGTCAATTCATTCTTCAGTTCCTGTATGTCTACCTCCCGACGATGAAATATCCCGGCAGCAAGAGCAGCTTCTGCTTCTGTCCTGGTGAAGACCTCCTGAAAGTGCTGGGCCGATCCGGCCCCGCTCGAGGCGATGACGGGTATGGTCGAAAATGATTTGACGTGATTGATCAATTCGATATCGAAGCCGCTGTTGGTTCCGTCTTTGTCTATGCAATTGAGCAGAATCTCCCCTGCCCCAAGCTTCTCGCAGATGGTGACAAGCTGAATGACATCGACGTCACGCCCTTCTCTTCCCCCTTTAACGGTACACTGATACCAACAATGCATCTCGCCGCCGGGCCCCGGGTAATCTGTTTTGATCGTCTGGTGCGGTGTGTCGTCAGAGGAGTTAACGTATACCCGTCGGGGATCTACAGAAATCACCACGGCCTGAGCGCCGTACACGTGCGATATCTGTTCGATTGAGCTTAAACCATCCGCTTGCTCACTACCAATAAATTTTTCGACGGTATATACCGCATCGCTGCCGATGGAGATTTTATCTGCCCCAGAGCGAAAGTACTCCGAGGCGACATCGAGGGCTGAGTGAAAGACACCATTGGAATCGGTAAACTCTCTGATTCCTCCGCCAATGGTAAGTGGTACGAATACCTTCTCAGATGTCAGTTTTAATACATTGAGCATGGGCTGATCGGTGAGGGGGAAATCACGAAACCCGGTAATGTTCAAAAAAGTGATCTCATCGGCACCTTCATCGAAATAGCGGTGCGCCAATTCCACCGGTTTCCCAAGGTTACGTACTTCTCCTGCCTCGCGCACGTCGTATTGGTCCCCTTTGGTCACCACCAGATCATTGTTGTCGTTGCTCCTCACATCGAGACAGGCAATAACCCGCTTGGCGAGTTGGGTTCTGGGGGACTTAGTGCAATGGGTTTCCCTGGCTACACGTATCTCTTTATCCTTAAGAAACCGCTGTAAAATGGACAACCCGGCTGGACCGCTTTTCTCAGGATGAAACTGAAAAGCAGCAACGTTGCCATGGCAGATTGCAGAGGTGAATTCTTCTCCATAATCGGTGGTTGCCAGTTTCC
>CAJQNS010000143.1 GCA_905479735.1 uncultured Desulfofustis sp. | reverse complement strand
CTCGACAAAGTAGTTGAAGTTGGCCACTTCATCCTGCCAGACCACATCGGTGTGCCAGATGTTACCCAAGTTCACCCGTTCACCAAATGCTGGGTTTTCGGCCAAAATCTGGTCCGGAAAATCTTTGAACTGGGGATAGCTGATGGCATTAAACACCCCGAAAGACTGAAAATTTAGCAGCCGGCGACCGCTACCGAGGATATCCCAGTTAATTCCGGCAAAATCGCTATCATTGATATTGCCGTCGTCCAGCAGTCCATCTTCAAAGCCACGGCCGTAGCAGAAACGTACCTTGCCGGCACCAAGATCCTCGCTGCCCCAGTTGTAGCCATACCCCGCGGTGATCCCGTCAAAGGCATAGTTGAAGGCAGCAGCCGGGGTGGCCAGACGCTCATCCTCACCCATCCTGATCTGCGACGGAGGGCCATCGGTGGTTGGTCGGCGGCCAAACGAGAGCCAGACCGGTGCGCCGCCGATATTGTTCCAGTTCACATAGGCACGATCGACATAAAGGGCACTGTCGTCGGTTGTTCTGGTTACATTGCCGTCAAAAACCGGAAATGGCATGGGGTCACTGGTGTTATTCTCAAAAGGTGCCTGCATACCATAGGCTTTAAACATTGCCAGACGCCCTTTGAATTCCACATTCTCGGTGGCCTTGACCCGCATGTTCAGACGAAATCGGTTGGTCCACAAGGTGTCGTTTTCGAGGGATCCGCCAGATACGGTGTTAGCATTGTAATAATCAAGACGGGTCCTGAAATCCCCATAGAAATTGAACCGGGCCGCCAGATCCCAGGCATCGGCGCGCTCATCAAAACCTTCAAGGCTGTCAGCAAGATCCGAGAGCTGCTGCGAGGTGGCTGAGTCCACCTCTCCCTGCTTGCCCATTTGGGCCTTGAGTTCATCGAGCTGCCTGCTCAATTCCTCAATTTTACGCTCCAGGTCGTCAACATTTGCCGCTCCGCCTTTGCCGCTGCCGCCTGCCAGCGACATGGCCGGAAATGCAATCAGACCAGCTAGAGCCAGAACCGAAATTTTCTTTACCATTCTCTCCTCCTCGATTGTGTTAACTGATGTTGCCAGCCAGCGCTTGCCAAGCACCGGCGAAATAAGTATTTTATTTAAGTCTTAATTTCTAGCTTATGTTATTATTTTTGTCAAGCATCAGCCGACGTCCAATGATCACGCTCTCACAAGGCGGCAGCCTGGTCCGCGGACATTTCACCCTAAAAAAAACCTTTTTTTTACACCAAACACCTGGTAATCCGCTGAGATGTGACTCCAAGGGTGCTCTCTTAAGCTAACACAAAAAGTTATGAACAATCATATCATATTGACCGCCTTCGGAACAACCACAAGAGCCCAAGAAACCTATGGTTACCTGGAAAAACGAATTGCCCCTCGTTTTCCCGGGTGCCACATTCACTGGGCCTTCTCCTCTCCGACGGTGCGCAGAAACTCTGCTCAACAAGGAGCCGCACTACCGGCTTCTCTTGTCGAGATTGTCTCTGGGCTGAAGGATCCCGGTAAAATCGTCATCCAGTCCCTGCATGTACTTCCAGGACATGAGTTTGAAAGGATTGTTTCAGAAGCTGGCAAACTACCGGTTTCTGCCGCAATCGGGAGGCCGCTGCTGCACGGAGACGATGATTTCACCCGTGTTGCCCGCGCCTTGAAGGATCTTGTTGAAACCTCAGGTCATGGGGCAGCGCTGATCCTGGGGCACGGCACCGATCACCCCTGTCGCTCTTCCTATGCCACCCTCCAAGCCGAACTGCATAAACAGATCGGACCCCACGTTTTCTTTGCCACCATCGAAAAATCTGCCGATCCACCTGAGTTGACAATCCAAAAGATTCGTGACGCGGGTTACAAAAAAGTCTTCTGTGTGCCCTTCCTGATGGTTGCCGGCATGCATTTTTTCAGAGACATCGATGGGGATCACCATTCTTCCTGGCGTAACCTGTTGAAAGCACGGCAAATCGAAATCGATCTCCACGGCCGGGGATTGGCCTATCTGTCAGGAATTGACGAAATATTTTGTGATCACATCCAGTCGGCCTTTGATTCGGTAGCTGCCTGAACCGCATTCAAGTTCCAGTATCGAGCTTCACTTCCAGTCCATCCTAAAGCTTTTCAACAAATGCTTTTCAACAAATCTTTTAGTCTTTACACAAAATTTGGTTGACGCCTCCCTGTGCTTTGCTATAATATGAACATATACACATTAACTATACGAAAGGCAGTAATCATGAAAGAACGAGATTTGATTCTCAAGCAACTGCAGCAAATCGGAGAATCGATCGTCTCGATGTTTGGTAGAAACTGTGAAACCTGCATCCACGATCTCACCGATCTCCACAATTCTCTGATCTACATAAACGGTACGGTCACCGGCAGAGAAATAGGTGCACCGGCCACCGATCTGCTGGTGAAGATGCTGAAGAACGCCAACGACAAGCCAGATGATCTTCACAATTACCGCACCATTTCCGGGGACGGCAGAACTCTCAAGTCATCAACCACTTTCATTTCTGACAATACCGGCAAACCAATTTTCGCATTTTGTATAAACTTCGATACCACTGAATACTTCAACGCCAGCCAGGCGCTGCATCAATTTCTGCTGCCCGAGCAAAATGAGCCCGTTTCAACCTCATCGGAAACCTTCGCCCATTCACCCTCGGAGACCATTGAGGCCCTTTTTCAACAGGCGGTTCTGGAAATCGGAAGACAACCCGCAACCATGACCACCGAAGAGAAAACGGACCTGGTCGAGATCCTCGAACGAAGCGGTGCCTTGCAGTTCAAAGGGGCGGTCGAGCAGATTGCCCTGCTCGCCGGCGTGTCAAAATACACAATTTATAATTATCTCAAAAAGATACATGCCAAACAGGCAATCAATCATTTGTAAACGGGAGTTCATCATGTCGTTCACTGTAAAAGATATCCTTCAGATGGAAGTCACACCGGCTCTGGGCTGCACAGAACCGGCCGCCATTGCCCTGGCCTGCGCTGCCGCGGCCTCGCTGCTGGAAGGAGAAGAAATCGATCGACTTGAGTTGTGGGTCGATCCCAATATTTATAAAAACGGAACGGCGGTGGCCATCCCGGGCACCGATGGTATGACCGGTCTCGATGTGGCAGCCGGAGTAGGCGCCTTTGGAGGAAATCCTTCGATTGGGCTGGAAGTCTTCGACACGGTCGACCAGAGATCAATCGACAAGACCAAAGCGTTGATCGACAGCAAAGGAGTGGACATCCATCTCTTTGAAGAAACCGGGCTGCATGTCAAAGCTGTCATCACCAGCGGCAGTGACAGTGCAGTTGCCGAGATCAAGGAGTTGCATAACAATATCGTTTACTTGTCCCTCAATGACATCGAAATCACTGATTCGAACCTTTTGTCCAAAGTGGCCGGCAGCTCAGGCAAGTCGGCCATGGCTCTGCTTGAAGAGTGGCTCATGGACCTGAAGCTCGATGATATTTACGAAATGATCGATGAAATCGATGAGGAAGATCTGGCGTTTCTGAAAAAAGGGGTCGAATATAACGTCACGCTGGCCGAGTACGGGCTAAAGTACGGTAGTGGTCTGGGAATCGGCAAAGCCATAGAAAGGCTTCTGAAGCAGAAATTGCTGGTCAAGGACATGGCCACCTCTGCGCGGATCCTGACCTCTGCCGCCGCCGATGCGCGGATGAGCGGGGTCAACCTGCCGGCCATGAGTTCGGCCGGCAGCGGCAACCATGGTCTCACCGCGATCCTGCCGATCTGGGCGATCAAGGATTTCGTTGCTAACGACGAGGAAACCGTACTCAGAGCCATAGGCCTGAGCCACGTCATCACCGCCTATGTGAAAGCCCATACAGGCAGGCTCTCAGCGGTCTGCGGCTGTTCCGTAGCAGCCGGAGCCGGAGCTACGGCAGGCATCACCTATCTGGTGGGGGGCGACGTGGAACACATGGCCGGAGCCATCAAGAACATTATGGAAGATCTGGCCGGCGTCATCTGCGACGGCGCCAAAGCAGGTTGCGCCTTAAAACTCAACACCGCCGCCGGAGCTGCCGTGCAGGCTGCTCTCTTCTCACTACAGGGCATCAACGTCCAGGACACCGATGGCATCATCGGCCAGTCCACCGAGCAAACGGTAAAAAACATTGGCACTCTGAGCCACCAGGGTATGGTCGAGACCGACCGCACTATTCTACAGATCATGCGAGAAAAGGAGAAGGGCAGAAAATAACCTTCTTCAGCAACGCTCTATAAACATTTCTTTTCTATCAACAGGCAGGCAAAGGTAGAACTGTGTTTGAAACCCGGGCAGCTAAAGCTTGTCAGCGAACAGGGGTCACTCCTTAGTACACCACTCATAAGCATTGCAGAACATCTTCAGCCATGGGCTGGCAACAATGTCCTTCATCTCCTCAGGCAGCCAGTGTGCCTGCCAGGGCAGAAAGACCCGTTCAGGGTGAGGCATCATAGCCAGATGCCTGCCATCCGGAGAGCAGAGACCGGCGATACCATGCGGCGATCCGTTGGGGTTGAACGGGTAAACAACTGTGGCTTCGCTGTTGTCATCGACATAGGCCAGCGGAACCAGAGACTGGTCGAGGATCTTCCGCTCGATATCGTGGTTGGGAAAGTGGAGCCGCCCCTCACCGTGGTCCACATGAATGCCGAACACCAGATCGTCCATGCCCTCAAGCATGATCGCCGGACTTTTGCTTACTTTGACGGT
>CAJQNS010000142.1 GCA_905479735.1 uncultured Desulfofustis sp. | reverse complement strand
GAAGACTAGCAGGCCTATGATATAACGAGATATCTCGCGCGATTCATCAAGCCGTCCCCTGATTCCTTCGAGCACGGTGCGCAGTGATAGGGCCGATAGGCTGAATCTGTCGCGGTGCAGACCTTCGAGATGTTTGGCCAGCGGTTTGAGAAGTTCTGGGCTCTCGGCAACTGACAGACCTGAGGTGCCGGTGCGGAAGATCTTGATCCAATTGATTTCCGGCTCCAGGATCATGACCCGGCGAATATTCAGCAGTATGCCAATTAACAAGGCCCCTATAATGATCACGTTGAATCCCCAATTGGACATGAAGGCCTGCTTGAGCGGGATAAACAATAGTGCACAGACCAGGGCGACCAGACACAAAAAGATGAACATAATAAGAAGGTAGTAGCGTGGATTACTCATGGGACATACCAGACAGAGATTAGAAACAGATGAGCCAAACCGACTCGGTGATCGCTCCAGAGTAAGCGGGTGCAGGCACCACTATACCAGAGTCAAACAAGCTTTTCTCTCAAGTAACTTTGAGCAGTCAACATTTTGTTTCTCCTGATTATATGAGAATCGGGACAAATGCTCCTTACGAGAGGGTTCCACCGGCAAGGTTAGATTTTCACAAAAATCGGACCGCAAGGGTGCTCAGAAAAAATTCTTGGTTCATTTCAACTTCGATTGAATGGAAGTTGCCTCTGCAAATCTCAAATTTACATGACTGTAAAGTCAGTCTGGGACAGCCCAATCCCTTCCAAGCAGAAATAATTTGCGAATTAACCAGGCAGACGATACCTTGAGCCTAGGGCTTAAACCTCAAGGTAATTGTTTGTAATAGGGTTGAAATGGAAGAAGAGAGAAAGAACAAAGGCCGGGAACTGGCACTTGATGATCTCTTTTCTGGCCTCGGCGGAACCATTCTTGAAAGCATTCGCGCGCCGTTTGGAATTTTTGACAAAGATTTCAGAATTCTCTGGATAAATAGAGCACTTGCAAGAATTCACAGCTGCAATGCTGACTCGGTCATCGGCGATATTTGTTATAGAACCTTTTACGGCTGCGACAAAGTATGCGATAATTGCTTCCTGGAAGAGGTTAAAAGCCAGGGACATACGGTGGTACTCGAGCGTTCCCATCTGTTTCCAGATGGAAAAACCCGTTGGGGGGAAATTCACGCCTACCCGGTCCGAGGTAAAGATCGTTCGGTGGCGGCTATCGTGGTGATTATTTTTGAAACTACATCTCGTGTTGACAGCCTTGCCAAGCATAAGCAATATGCCAGTCTGCTTGCGGATAAGCTCCAGTCCAGAGAGGATAAGGGCCAGCCAGTAACGAGCACCGATCAATCAGAAGAGGTGATAGAACCACTGTCGAAAAGGGAAACAGAAATACTTCGGCTTATCGTTGACGGCTATACCAACCCGCAGATCTCGGAGATGCTCTCCATAAGCGGAAACACGGTCAAGCGCCATATCAGCAATCTGTTTTTGAAGCTCGCTGTTAACGATCGCACCCAAGCGGCGGTCCTCGCCGTCCGGAAAAAACTCATTTAATCAGCATGCAATCACCCGAATGGGTGATGCGGGCTTCCCAGGACATCTATTACAATCGCAAACATTGGGAAAAGTAGTTCCGGCAGGATGACGGAGAATATCCGATCTCAGATGTTTGAAAAACGGGAGGACAATCCAATGTATAATGCAAACAACTATAAGGATATAGAGGGGCTGGCTAACGACAGAGTGATGATGCACTTCTGCGCTCCTGCAGCTGATGCCGAAAATGAAATTGATCGGAAGCTGACCCGTTCAGCAGAACAATATGATGTTCCGTTTGAAGGACAAACGTTGAAAGCATATGCCTGGGGGGAGGGTAAAAACATCCTGATGGTGCACGGCTGGGGATCCCGGGCGAGTCACTTGGCGTTTCTGGGAAGGAGTATCGCAAAATCCGGGTTTCGGGTGATTGCCTTTGATGGTCCCGCCCATGGAAATTCAGAATTTAACGGGGATTATCCTCGGTCAAGCCTGCCTGAATTCTGTAGAGCGATTTTTCATATCTCGAACCATTTTGGTCCAATATATGGTTTTGTGGGCCATTCTTTCGGCGGAGCGGCTGCGGCATTCACCGCCTGTGGCCAGGCGAATTTATCCGGATACCGGGTGGAGGTTGAAAAACTGGTTTTAATCAGTTCGCCGTCTGGCATTGATGCCATGGTCAGCCATTATTGCCGGAACTACAAGCTTCCCGAAGGCGCTCAAGAAGCAGTCATTGCAGAGCTGGAGAAGGAATTTCCTCTCAAGGCAGGAGATTATGAGATCAAAGATGCTTTAAGAAAATTCAACGGAGATGTGCTTGTGGTACACGATGTCGATGACCAAGAGGTTTTCATCGAGGAGGCACGGCAGATGGTTGAAGGGCACAAACATGTCAACTTGATCGAAACCGGAGGTGAAGGACACAGGAAAATTCTGGCGAGCAGATCACTTATTAAAATCGTTAAATCTTTTTTGTAAGGGGCTCATCTTCATGTTCTATCAAGGACTATAAGGCATATCTGTCGGGGCAACTGCTATGGACAAAACAATTAGATGGCTAAGAATGTCGTATTGGCTTGCAGCTGTTGCAGATTTCGTGGTCGCTATCTTATGCCTCATTCCTTCCAGAATGGGGGTGGCACAATATGTCTATCCGATGGGATTAATGTCGGCCGTGGCATTTTCATGGGGTGTACTCCTGCTGTTTGCAGACAGGGAACCCTTTGAGAGGCGATGGATTTTGCTACCCACTATCCTTGTGGTTACTCTCCTCGGTATTGTTGGTGTACATGCCGGAATTACAGGAGTCTTGCCGCTGTCTCGTGCTGTTGGCTCATCATCTGCGACAATGATTGTGCTCTCAATACTAATCTACAGCTATGTGAATGCCCGCAACCTTGAAAAGACATGATATCTACCGATAGGGAACAATGGTTTAGGGATCGTTACCATAGTCTGAAAGGTTTACAGCGGTAACCTTGAAAATTTAGGAAGCGGATTAGTTAAAGGCTGATTGATAGGTTATTTCCTGCAACTGAGCATCGAACTTAATATTGCCAATATAAGCCTCTTCAATTGCATAGAAGGGAGGCTTCACAACCTTATCAGGAACAGTATTAACTTGAAGATTTTCTTAAATGGCTAGGATTGCCAAAGGAACTCTTTCCATTTGAAATCCTTATGTAATCTAAAAGTAAAACAAGATGAGCATAAGAAAGCCGCCACCAAAATAAAACATTGGGTACCCCCAGGTGAAAATCCTGTCTAGATTGCTGGCTACCATTTCTTTACCAACATTTTGCAATCTTCTCAGCCATACATTGGCAAGAACAACTAATCCTGTAGTGGCGAATGTTGCCAGTAGGAACGTGTCCATCAGAGTTATATATCCAAGGCGGGGCAAATCGTTGGAAATAGTGAAATTAAACGCAATGAAGAGCAATAGATTGCTACTCGTCAGATCAATACGCTTTGAGTAGTCTTTGAGAAAGAAGGTGAACCATGACACTAAAATTATGATGATCACTGGAATCAATATACGCAGGATGTAATAATCTAAGTGACGATTGCCTGAAAAACCTAAGACAAATCGATAAGCGTTCTCCCCGAACTCTTTATGAGTAGTGACCTCTGTTTTAGTGTGTTTGAGTTTCCATTCTTCCTCACCTAGGTTTTCACCTATGCCGCTCGAATCTTGAATGACGATATATTTTATTCTATTCACATTAGGTAATGAATCCAATTTGATATAAAAATTCTGACTATCGAGAGGGAAGTGCCTGAAATCAAAGTCCGGTGCTTGAAAAGTAGCAGTAAAGCGAGCGACGTAAATGATATTTCCTTGAGCATCAAGTGTAACTATCCGGGTTTGATAATCCACACGCCCCTGTAGATTATAAAAAGAATGCACCGGCCAAGTTAAACCACGCTCCTCCAAGAGCTTAGCAAAATTCGGGGCCAGGTAAGGACGGGCTAATTTCTTTTCACCAGACTCATCTGCCAGTGTCGGTTCATTAAATTTCATTATCAAGGTTGCAACGACACTGAAATTTTCAGATTTCTGGTTGATTTGAGTAATCTGGTGAACTTTCAGACTTACTCCAACCTCGATGGGTTGATCTGCTGACACAATTGCAACGTTCAGTATCACGGTAAGAAAAAAACAAAACAGTACTACTCGAAACATTAACTCGACAAATTTTGTTGAGAAAAGAACCACCGATTAACCCTGTAATTAGAGGTTTTTTAATACGACGCAACACTTTTGGTGAAAGAAATGGATCACTCTTCCAGTTAGAATTGGTGTTTTTCTATTGGCAGAAAAATAGCACTTTGATAGCCGATGGTGTGTTTGATCTAATAGACGATGGACCACAATAGTTGTCTACACAGGCGATAATGCCACATAAACATAATCATCCAATTGAAGTTTTCCCAATCGCTATTACATCCTTAATCTCTAATAACGATTGGGAAAAATGGTTCAGCAGCTGACCGACTACTGTGCCAGTTTCGTCATTTAATTCAAAATCCTTTACTCCCCTGGGCCGGGATCACCGCTCGCATCATATGGCAGGTTGTCTAATTGCTCGATAAACTGAAGTACTGGGTAGGGCAGCTCATTTAATGCAGCTGGAGGCTGTGAAATGGCAATTGTCGCAGGTCTGGCATTGGCGATGCCTGTATAGGCCGGTGCACGTTTGTGATGCCGATCCGGATATTTCTCTTTCCACAATTCATGGCGGGCACGCATCCTCTTGAAGGGTTCCTTCATGTGAAATCCTCCCACTACGATTGGATTGACCTCACGTTGATCGTTATAGAGATCGTATACGGCAGTCAGGCCCGACTTGGCCTGGGAGGGATCTGCCGAAGTCCAGTGTATCTTGTAGTGATCCTTTACGGTAGCAGCCAGGTCTGGACCCTGATAGATGAAGTTGAAATCACGTCGTCCATGTGTATTACCTCTTACCAGCAGCGCTGTTTGATCAATACCATCGATCACTCGATCGATAGGAATGTACTGCGTGGCCCCAGCCAGTCGTGCAAAAGTGGTGAACAGATCAACCTCATGAATCATGTCACCAACAACCTGTCCTGGTTCGATTACTCCCGGCCACAGCGCAGCAGCACAGACACGTAGGCCACCCTCGGTAAAGTCACCCTTCCCGCCCCGGAAAATCCCCTCGCCTAAACCGGAACCAGCAGGAGGGTTATGGGTCATCGGTCCATTGTCGGCCATAGCAATGATGAGTGTATTTTCAGCTATACCGAGTTCATCAAGGATTTTGCGCAATTCTCCAATATCCGGTTCGATCACCCGCATGTAGCTTTCAGCAACAAGCCCCCTCTGCAGGGTTACTTTTTTCGCATCTGGAATAAACGGAGTGTAGAGTGGCCACCAGGCAACGTAGAAGGGTTTTTTCGCTTCGGCATTGCTTCTGATAAAACTTAGTGCTCGCTTACGTGATTCGACATCAAAATCCTTATAGTCCTGTAGCTCTTGAGATCCTTCACGCCATTCATTGGCCAACTCACCTTTTTTGCCCTCAAGGTAAAATACATAGGCTTCGTCCTGGATAAACGTATGATCTCTCTGATATGGGTTATCAGCGAGAAGCTCCTCCTTCATACCGATAATGGCATTGGCACCTTCGCCCATTGTGTTGTAAAGGCTGGTAACCTGATTGTAGAGCGCCCAGAAAGCTTCATCAAAACCTTGGTTGTGCGGGTACGACTCCTCAGTGTCGCCCAGGTGCAACTTGCCGTAGAAACCTGTGGCGTAACCGGCCTCAGAAAGCACTTCGGCTAGAGTAACGTTCTCAGCTGCCATCCCTGTATACTCGATCGGGAAGCCAATCTCCCAAGTTCCCGTACGAATGGCAAGCTGACCCGTCAATACTGCTGCTCTGCTAGGCGTGCAACCGGGTTCAGTATACATGCGAGAAAACAACATTCCATCTTTGGCAAGCTTGTTGAGGTTCGGCGTCTCATAGCCCCTGATCTGCTGATAAAGCGGATCACCAAATGACATCACCGGCTGGTCGTCCCACATGTAGTGGATGATATTAGGAGGTGTGCCATGTTTCTCACGAAGTTCGGCCAGTTTGATATCGAGTTCCCCGTCCTCGACAGCCCATGCCTTTCCGTTCTGGGCTTCGATTATGTAATACTCCGCATCGTGGACAATTTGATGTGCTTCAGCTGCGGCTTGAACTGCTATACCGTTAAATATAAGTCCTGCCAGTGCGCCACAAGCCAGTATAGATTTCTTTCGTATCTTGAACATAGTTGCAATCTCCATGTTTTTACCAGTCTCTGCTGTAATGCTTCGGCTGAATTAGGTGTACCATTTGAACTTCAATCAAAGGACAGGCCCAAATGTTTTAGGTCTACATTAAGGTGATTAGTTTTTATATATATTTAATTGGTAATCATTATTACATAATGCCTGGGTACAGGAAAAGACATCAATATTCGGCCAACCAAGAGAAAATGAGAGACTTTTTTTACATCGATCGTGTGTTTGATGACTTTGAAGCATTTGCAGATAATGCAAGGTTATGGAATGTGCAGATGACCCAGCTTAGCACTGGGAAAACAATCAACACCCTCAAGCAACTCTCCCTTGGCAAGGCGAAATTAAATTACCTCCTGTTCAATGGCCACAAGACTACAGTTGGAGATCCGCCACCAGGGCATACCTTTGCAATCTATTCATCTGGGGTCGACTCGAAGCTTGTTTGGCGAAAAAAGAAGGTCATGAAAAATGATCTGATGATCTTTCCACTTGGAGCGGAGCATGATGTTATGACAAAGGGGGAAAATATTCATGTGTTTACTGTCACCTTACCTGAGGCAGTCTGGAGTAAATCTCTTTCTGAAAAGGAATCAGAAATGTACGACAAACAGATTTCTTCTCAAGAGACCATGAACCTCTCTGATGGAGAGATGATCAGGTTGAGACTATCTCTTTCAAAAATTTTTCAAATAATCGAGAAAGCTCCACAAGTTCTTAACCAGGACTCTTTTAGAAAGAGGATAGAGGAGCAGACATTCCATGCTATTACCCGGGCACTATTTTCAGCACAACACAACAACTCTCTGCAGCCGGCCAGAAATACAATGAAGAGAGCCTGGGATAAAATAGAGCTGGTTATTAAAAAGAACGGTAATTCCTTATTACCTATCAATGAACTCTCTCAAGCTGTTGGGGTCAGTGAGAGGAGTTTACGTCGCCTTTTCCATGATAGATATTGTCTCTCTCCTAAAAACTACCTGAAAAGGATTCGACTCAATGAAGTTAGGAGTGAACTGAAAAAGTTGTCTGAGCATGAGACAAAGGTGGCTGATGTGGCAAATAGATGGGGATTTTGGCACATGGGTCAATTTGCAGCGGATTACAAACTGCTCTTTGGAGAACTACCCTCATCCACCCTGAGAAAAAATCGATTACTCGAGGGATGACAGCCACCTTCCGTTTGAAAGGGGACACGTCCCGATCAGTCAGTGATTATATATTCGATCACAGACTATCTCTTATAAGTAAGACCAATAGTAAGCTGGAAATGGAAGCTTTCCCATTGCAATTTTATCGGCAGGGACTCGCTCGGCTAATTATGATTTTTCCTGATAGCTTATTTCCTTAATTTTCCAGATAGTTGAACCCTGCCTGAGGAAACCTCTCGTTAGCCCAATTTGCCCATTCCTCATCTGATCAGGGGTAGTTTTTGATTCTTTCCTGACTGCTCAAACAAGACCTTTGTGATGGAGCTATTAACACTCAAGTAAGACTAGGATGGCGGCTGGGTTGAATCAGCTGCAGAGGTGGAAAATGAAAGCTCCTGGGAAGCTGTTTTAAGGTTCTCCTCCCTGCAATTATGTATGGATACAGGAGAAGTTACAGACAAGTGGAGAGTGATCTGATAGTCGAACATCAGGTATATAAAAATTGTCAATTCGAATTCCGGGACTGTGCAAGATGAAGTCTATCTGTCTGTACGGAGCGTGGCTGGGATGGGATGGCATATTTGCAATATTTGCGTTCTTAAGGTCTGTTGCCGCTAGAAATAAATTGAGTTCCCTGCTTCCCCAGAAAGTATTGAAATCCCCTGCAACAATAACTTCCTTATCTGTTTCCTGAATGAGGCTATAGAGGTGTTCAAGTTGGTTTTGTCGGTGTCGATATTTTATAGACAAGTGAACAATAAAAATGGCCACAGCTCGAATATCTGTTTGGATTACAAGCTTTTTTACACCTTGTTCAAAGTAGTGGCATTGGTAATCTTCAAGACCCTGTCGAGCAAGTATGGCATTTGCCTGTTGCTTAAGAACGGGAACTTTCTGGGCGAGTGAGTCAGAACCATATTTACTTTCTACGACGTAATTGTAGCCAAGGCTATCGGCAATGACTTGGGCCTGGCAGGATTTATTTGATCTATAAGAACCCGAATCCACTTCAACGAGGGCCACGATATCGGGATTAATCGAGCCGATAAAATTGATAATAGATTGGAGATTTACATTGGTTTTTTTAAAAAAACCCGCATACGGAATGGGCAAATGGTAACGATTTTTGTGTCCTGTCGCGTAGCGTATATTGTACATGAGTAGCCGCATACATTAACGATACTTATTTCGTGGCGAGAAACAATGGTAGCTTGAAATTTGAGGGAAGAGATGGCAATACACAAAGAATTTATCCAATTGAATTGAACTTAATGAGAGTGGAATATGATGTTTGCATTACATGGTATGTGTTCACTGTACAGCAATATTGTGAGTGATATACGTTTAGCAAAAGAAACAGGCTATCAAGGGTTGGAAATACACACAGATAAGTTATGGCGTTATATTGATGCTGGATTTAGCAGCGCTGATTTTAAAACTCACCTGGATAAAGCA
>CAJQNS010000141.1 GCA_905479735.1 uncultured Desulfofustis sp. | reverse complement strand
GCTACGGCGACGTTTGCCAGAACCACTTCTTTGGCGAGCCAGAGCAGGTAAATCGGCAGCGTAAAGGTGATAGTGAGGGGCTGCGCCTCACCATCAACCATGTCCATATAGTGACTCAGAGCAACGATTGAGGCCACCGAGGCCAGCATGAAAGTGAGCAGAAGTGGGGTGTAGTGGCCGGAGTTAACCAGCCAGAAGGCGGAAAGAAGGATTGATAAGGCGAGAGCGTGACGCATGTAGTCCCGTACAAGCTGATTTGGCAAAATTGTTTTTTACTAGGTGCATGGAATCACTCCAATAGTTTAACCACCTATTTTTTACAATGTGCCACTACCTACCATTTCTAATATTCTTGTGTCAAGAATAACTCAAATTGATGGGAGGATTTTGTTTCCGGTGTTGAAATACAGGTTAAATTACCAGAATGTTGAGAACGAACCGGTGCTTATGATAGACAGTCCGCTACTCAACAGCCGTGCTTGAGCAGAAAATCACGAACCATCTCCTCCATGCTGTCCAACCTCGTCTGCCCCTTTTCCTGGACCAGAATCCAGGAACATCGCTGCCAGGCGGCGGCCAGATTCTCAGGCACAAGAAGTCTGACTTCACCATAGCCCGGTGGAACAGTTAGCTGTGATTCTGCTTCGCTATTTTTATCCGGATTGCTCATCTGGATTATTGATTGATTGGTGATATCGAACCGCTTCAGCATAGCTGATCGAGCTGCCGCCAAAGATATCCAGGGCGCTGCCAATGGTGGCATCGAGCCGACCCTCGCCGATGCGGTTGATCAATTCAAGGTCACCGAGATTTCGAACGCCCCCCGCATAGGTGGCGGGAATCGGTGCGAAGCGCCCCAATATGCTTATCAGCTGTTCTTCGACACCGCGGCACTTACCCTCCACGTCGGCGGCATGAACCAGGAATTCATCGCAGTAGTTTGCCAACTCCTCCAACGTCTCTTTGTTGATGGTCACCTCGGTAAATTTCTGCCAACGGTCGGTGACTATATAGTAATTCTCATCGCGCTGTCGGCAACTCAGGTCCAGAACCAGCCGCTCTTTGCCGGTCTCGGACACCAGCTGCCGAAGCCGGGCCAGATCGATCTGACCATCACGAAACACCCAGGAGGTGACAATGACGTGGGAGGCTCCCCTGTCCAGCCAGCTGGCTGCATTGGCACTATTAATACCGCCCCCGACCTGCAGGCCGCCAGGCCAGGCAGCCAGGGCCTGGGTCGCCGCTTCTTCGTTGCCGGGGCCGAGCATGATGATATGGCCGCCAGCCAGATCATCCTTCCTGTAGAGTTCTGCAAACCAGGATGGAGCGGCATCGGCGGTAAAATTGGTCTGCAGCCGATCCGGGTCACCGTCAACCAGCGTTGAACCGACAATCTGCTTTACCTTGCCTTCGTGTAAATCTATGCAGGGACGAAAACGCATATCGATCACCAAAAACACAAAAAGCGGGCGCTCTGTGAGGAGCCCTGCCCGCTTTAATGGTCTGCCGCCGTTGCGGACGTTTGCTGCTGGTCAGTCTTACGACTTCTGAATCAGCATGGTCGAAGGATCAAGAAGCAGGGTTGTGCCCGGCTCCACCTCGCAATAGGCACAGCGCAGAATATCCAGTTTCATGACGCTGTCCTGCGGATTGATCACCAGCACCACCTCGAAAAGGTCGTCAATGGTATGGCACGGTGCGGGGACGCCGTCGGCACTGGTTCTGGGATCTTCGCGATGGCTGACCGCCGAGAACCAGATTACCGAAATGCCCAATTCGGCCATCAACTGCTTGAGATCTTCCATAGCCTGGCGACCGTTGCCGTCAAAATCGTAACCGTCTATGATCAGGCAGTCCGGTTTGAACACGTCCTGCTGGATCAGGTCCTTAAGGCGCTCCTCCAGCATCGCCCGGCTGAAAACATTCTCCTTGAAGGTCATGATCATGCGGCGCCTGGAGAGGTCTGACTCGGTCTCTTCGTTGAGATCTTCCACCATTTTGGTGAGAATGTCCTCGTAGCGATCGCGGGTTTTCTCGATCGTTTCGCCGATCGCCACGTGCAGTACCCGGTTGCCGCGCAGCATCGAATCAAGGGCAATCTGCACCAGTATGGCAGTCTTTCCCAGACCGGCGCGGGCCATTACCAGGCCAAGACTCTGTCTTCCCTCTTCTGCCTTGTTGTCAAGCCCGAGCACACGCAGCGGATTGGAGGTAATCAAATCTTCTTTTCCCATCCCAGTTAACTCCTCAATAGATATTTGCAGAAACAGGCCGCCGCAGGGATTCCACCTCTCAACCAACCCGTTTATTAATTATTTGTTTTTCTTTTCTTCCTGATATTCTTTTATAAGCTCTTCACTGACGCTTTTGGGAACCTGTTTGAAAGTTGCAAATTCCATGGTGAATTCTGCCTTCCCCTGGGTCAGTGATCGAAGTGTCGTCGAATAACCAAACATCTCGGAAAGCGGCACTTCCGCTTCGACCACCGTGTAGTTACCCTCTTCCACGGTACCTATTATCATGCCGCGGCGCTGGTTAAGACTGCCCATGACCGCACCCTGAAATTCAGACGGTCCCTCAACGGCGACTTTCATGATCGGCTCCATGATTACCGGCTTGGCCTTACTATATGCCTCTCTGAAAGCACCCTGGGCGGCAAGTTGAAAGGCCACATCGGATGAATCCACGGAATGGGAGTTACCATCGTCGATAACTGCTCTGACTCCGGTGATGGCTGCCCCGCAAAGTGATCCTTTGGCCAGACTCTTCTTGAACCCTTTGTCGCAGGAAGGAATATACTCTCGAGGAATAACACCACCGACGATTTGATCGACAAACTCGTACTCGCCTTCTTCAAGCGGTTCAAGATAACCAGCCACCCTACCGTACTGGCCGGAGCCGCCGGTCTGCTTCTTGTGGGTATAATCGAAGGCCGCCTGCATGGTGATGGTCTCCCGGTAGGCAACCTGGGGCGCACCGGCCTGGACTTCGGCCTTGTACTCCCGTTTCATGCGCTCGATGTAAACATCGAGGTGCAGCTCACCCATACCGGAGATAATGGTCTCACCGGTTTCGTGGTCAACATAGGTCCTGAAGGTGGGATCTTCCTTGGTAAAGCGGTTAAGCGCCTTGGACATATTGGTCTGGGCCTTGTTGTCCACCGGAATCACGGCCAGTGAAATAACAGGTTCCGGTATATGCATAGAACTCATCGAGGCGGAAAGTCCCTCAGCGGTAAAGGTGTCACCAGAGGCGCAGTCGACGCCGAAGAGGGCGACAATGTCGCCGGGTCCGCATGAATCGATCTCCTCCATCTCGTCGGCATGCATCCGGACCAGTCGACCGATCTTGACTTTTTTTCCGGTGCGACTGTTGTAGACGGTTTCGCCTTTTTTGAGAATACCCTGATAAGTGCGAACGTAGGTGAGCTGACCGTAGCGTCCGTCCTCGAGCTTAAAGGCCAGCATGATTAATTTGTCGTCCGGATCGTTGGAGACTGCAAATTCCTTTTCCTCATCAGCCAGATCAAGGGCATGGTTGACCACATCGGTGGGGCACGGCAGATAAGAGGAAACCGCATCGAGCAGGGGTTGAATTCCCTTGTTTTTATAGGCCGAGCCGATAAAAACCGGTGTGAATTCAAGAGACAGGGTTCCACTGCGAACGGCATCGTGAATCAATCGGGGGTCGATTTCACCGCCTTCAAGCAGGGTTTCCATCAGCTCATCTGAGAACATCGAGATCTCTTCGAGCATCGCTTCACGCATCCCTTCTGCCTCGGCGGCCATTTCGGCAGGGATCGCTTCCTCACGCATTGTCTCACCATTTTCACCATCAAAGTAGATGGCCTTCATGGTAATCAGATCTACGATACCTTCAAACTCTCCCTCGAGGCCGATGGGCAACTGCATCAGGTGAGCGTTTAATGACAGCTTATCTCTGAGCTGCTGAGTAACCCGGGCGGGATTTGCACCAGTGCGGTCGCATTTGTTGACAAAGGCAATCCTTGGAACCTTATAGCGGGCCATCTGACGGCTGACAGTGATGGACTGCGACTGAACACCGCCCACTGAGCAAAGCACCAGGATGGCACCATCCAGCACCCGCAGGGCACGTTCAACTTCGATGGTGAAATCCACATGACCCGGCGTATCGATGATATTGATGTCCACATCTTTCCATGATGCATAGGTAGCCGCTGACTGAATGGTTATGCCGCGCTCCTTTTCAAGCTCCATGGAGTCCATCTTGGCGCCGACCCCATCCTTACCCCTGACCTCGTGAATCGCATGAATGCGGTCGGTGTAGAACAGAATTCTTTCGGTCAGGGTTGTCTTTCCTGAATCGATATGCGCACTGATACCGATATTTCGAACTCTCGATAGATCTTTTGCCATTATTTTATCCTCTGCAATCTGCCTGCACACCGGTCCTCATTTTCACCGACGTTTCCACGCATCTCAAAATAAATAAAAAAGAAAGGAGCTACAGATTTCTGTAACCCCTTACCAATCATATCTTTACCAAGCCTTTTCCAAAAGGCCGGATATCAATTTCCGATATAATGGTTATCTCCTCGCTGAACCAAAAAGCAAGGAAAAATGCCCATCTTAACCTCTCATTTAACCATTTTTTCTGATCATTGCAAACAAAAAATATCCCAGGTGCCATTGCAGCTCCCCATCGCTGGTTTATCATTCCAGCGGTTTGCCTGATGTCAAATAGATGATGACGACAAAAGACATCAAAGTCGATGGAACCAAGGCGGCGAATTTAGCCACAATGCTGCGCTATCCACTGTTTCACCCGGCCTTAAAGGCTATTCATTTTTATGCGGAGAATACCTTTTACCTTGACTTTATGGCCGAAAAATCGTTGATTATCACAATTGGAAATGAATGATCATTCATTTTGATGGGCGATCATATAGATATGTTTGAGCTTCTAACGGGTTATTTATTTTCATTTTGACATTCAAGGAGAAAAAACGATGGGACCAGATGCAAACAAACGCCCCACCGCTGAAGAGGTTTTGGAAAAACTCCTGGAGGGCAACAACCGCTTCGTTGAAGGCAACCTTCTTCACCCAAATCATTGCCAAGAGAGTAGACAGTTGGTCATGCACCAGCAGGAACCGGTCGCCACGATTCTCACCTGTGCCGACTCGCGGGTACCTCCGGTTGACATTTTCGACCAGGGTATCGGCGATCTGTTCATCGTCCGTGTTGCTGGAAATATAATCGGTGACCACACACTCGGCAGTATTGAGTACGCAGTTGCTTATCTGCATACACCCCTGATTATCGTTATGGGACATTCTTCCTGCGGCGCAATCACTGCAGTTGCCAAAGGCGCAAGTCTCGGTGGACACATGGCAACCCTGGCGCCTCCGATTCAGACTGCGATAAAAAATATCAAGGATGCCGAAGGTGACCTGATTGAGAATGCCTCAAAAGAAGTAGCCTGCCATATTGCCAGAAACATCGAGACATCGGAACCTATCATCGCCGATTTTGTTGAAGAGGGTAAGGTCAAGGTTATTGCCGCATATTACGATCTGCAAAGCGGAATTGTCTCGATTTTGCCGAAATAAATTACTTCAGCTACCAAGCTACCAATATAGGAAATGCAATGATATACAAATTTCTCCCATTTATCTTGTGGTTCAAAGACTACAGTATCGGAAAATTCAGGATTGACCTGCTCGCCGGTATTACCGTTGCGCTTGTGCTCATTCCCCAATCGATGGCCTATGCTCAGCTGGCCGGTCTGCCGGCTTATTACGGACTATATGCGGCTTTTCTGCCGCCGATGGTTGCTGCACTTTTTGGCTCGAGCCGCCAATTGGCGACCGGGCCGGTTGCCGTCGTCTCCCTTATGTCCGCAGCATCCCTGGAGCCCCTGGCAACTGCAGGCTCAGCTGAGTTTATCGCCTACTCCATTGTCCTCGCCTTGACGGTTGGAATTTTCCAGTTCTCACTCGGTGTGTTGCGCCTCGGGTTAGTGGTCAATTTCCTTTCCCACCCCGTGGTCAACGGATTTACCAATGCCGCTGCCATTATCATTGCCTCCTCCCAGTTTTCAAAATTTTTCGGGGTTTATGTAGATAAGGCGGAGCATCACTACGAGACCCTCATTAGGGTTGCCCAGGCTGCCGTTGATTACACCCATATTCCGACCCTGCTCTACGGCATCGCCGCCGTAGCAATCATGTTCAGCCTGCGCAAAATCAATCCGCGCATTCCCAATGTGCTCATAGCCGTTGCCGTTACCACGCTGATCTCCTATTTCACCGGTTTTAACAACGACACCATGGTTTCCGTCGATGCAGTTAAGATTGACGGATTCAGCCAGAAGCTCGAGGCGTTCAACCACTCCGTACGGGAAATCGAGAGAATCGGCCAGCAGCGTGCGGATATTGGCTTACTCGTAGACGAGGAAAAAGCCCATTCTAAAGAGGGGCATGGAGGAAAAACACCCGCATTGGTGAATCTTGAAGGTGAGGTTGAAATCCTATCAATCCAATTGGCGGAGATGAAGCAGCACTCTTCAGATCTGCGCACCGAACTCCGCTACATGAAATTCAGCGGGGTCCCTACTGGCGACGCTTATGAGTTCTACGATAAAAGCGCTGTCCCGGCCGGTATCGATCCCGACAGCACCACCTGGCGTTTGTCGGTCGGTTCCACCGAACTGGATTCGACGAAATTAAAATACACCGGAGGCGGAGCAATTGTCGGGAAGATACCCGAAGGTCTGCCAACCTTTGTAATTCCTTCCCTGGACGCCAAAACCTTCTTCAAACTGCTGCCCTACGCCATCATCATCTCACTTCTCGGTTTCATGGAAGCGATTGCCATCGCCAAAGCCATGGCTGCCCAGACCGGGCAGAAACTGGACCCGAATCAGGAATTGATAGGCCAGGGACTGGCCAACATACTCGGCTCTATCGGATCCAGTTATGCGGTATCAGGATCTTTTTCCCGTTCCGCAGTCAACCTGCAGGCGGGGGCGGTGAGCGGAATTTCATCGGTTATTACCTCAGTGATGGTGGTCATAACCCTGCTGTTTTTCACTCCACTGCTCTATCACCTGCCCCAGGCAGTTCTGGCTGCAGTTATCATGATGGCGGTAATTGGCCTGGTGAATGTGAAAGGTTTTGTTCACGCCTGGAAAGCTCAGTGGTATGACGGGGCCATTGCCATTCTAAGTTTTGTCGTAACACTCTATTTTGCCCCGCATCTCGACAAAGGCATCATGGTCGGCGTCTTCCTGTCGATGACGATTTTCCTTTATAAATCCATGCGGCCGGTTGTTGCGAGCCTATCTCTGAATGAAGAGAAAGTGCTTAAAGCCGCGGATTACTATCGGCTTAAAGGCTGCCGTCATATCTCCGTTGTCCGATTTGACGGAGCTTTGTTTTTTGCCAATGCCAGTTATCTTGATGAGCAGGTATTAAAATTCCGCAACGAGCAGCCGGATCTGAGGTATATCCTGCTTGACGCCCGAGGTATTAACGATATGGATGCTTCCGGTGAAGAGGCCCTGGCCATGCTGGTCAAACGTATTCGCAGCGGCGGCATGGGGTTCGCAGTCTGCGGAGTAAAAGGTCAGGTTCTTGATGTCATGGAACGAACCGGGTTGTACGAGGAAATAGGCTCAGATAATATTTATGCGGACAGCCGGGCGGCGACAACTGCCATTATCGAAAAGATACACAGAGGCACAGACCTTCCTGAGGGAGGCTGCGGAAACTGCCCGCTTACACAGTATCTGCCTCTTGAGGATCAAAAACATATAGAAAAGGTAATGGCTACTTAGAACCCGTTACAACCCACTTTTCATTTCAACAACACAGCCCGTGCTTCCTGCAGAGGAATGTACGGGCTGTGTCAGTATCTGCATCAGAGAAGGCCGTTGGCATATTTTACCGCAGTCATGTAGGACTCGGCGATTTTCTTACCGCTTATACGAAGCTCTTTGAGCAGGGAAATAATCTTCTTCTGCTGATTTCTCTCGAAGGCAATGGCAATCTGCAGAAACATGGCCATCGGGCCGGACTGCTGGCTCAGGGCTTCTTTTACGCTGCTGCCGATAGGCAGCCGGTCCATGACTCTATCCATCGGTGAACCCAGCATCGTATCCAGCAGGGAAAACAAGCCCATGATAAACAGTTCGCCGGAGTTTGAACTGTAGGGGCTAGCCTCTCCCAATAGTTCACAGAATTTGGCCCGTACCAGAGCCAGACGGGTCAACTCGCCCGGGTGTTCTGAAGCCAGTTCAGAAACGACCACCAGCAGTACAAAGCGCCTGAGTTCTTTTTCTCCGAGATAAGCAATGGCATGCTTTACAGTCTTGACCTCCTGCAGCCGATAGAAATAGGCGGAATTGAGAAAACGCATAAGCTTGTAGCTGATGGCGATATCCACGGAAATAATCTCCCGCAGCTTTTCCATGGTGGTCTCTTTTCTGGTGACTTCCGCCAACAATCTCAGGAGATTGACCTTCACCGAAGAAAGCTCCCTGATTTCGATCTTTTCTGGCTTGCTAAAAAAATAGCCTTGAAAATAGGTAAAACCCATTTTGTTGGCTTTCTCAAAATCCTTTATGGTTTCAACTTTTTCTGCCAGCAGTTTGATCTTGTGATTCTGCAGCCTGTTGAGCGTCCGGGTGATGGTGTCCAGCGGAGTCAGCCGGACATCAATTTTTATGATTTGAGCACATTCGATGAGTGGTTCAAGCTTTCGATTATAGACAAAATCATCAAGAGCAAGTGTATAGCCTTCCTTTTTGAGATTTTTGCATACAGCAATCAACTTATCGGTGGGCTCGACATTTTCGAGGATTTCAACAACGATCTGATTCTTAGGAAATGCGGCCGGCAGATTCCGCTCGAGCAGGTCCTGGGTGAAGTTGATGAAACAGGGTCTCAGTCCCGATATCTCATCAATGCCCCTGGTCAGGAAGGTGGAGGACAGAAGACTTGCGGTTGCCCGATTGCCGCTCACGTTGGCAAGCGTATATGGCTCCGCCCCCCGATAGAGGAGCTCGTAACCATAAAGTCTCTTATGGACGTTGAGAATAGGTTGCCTGGCTATATACTGGTCCATAAGAATTATCTTTGCTTATCACGACCTGCCTAGATCTCCATTTATCACATGCCCGCTTCAATTTCCCCTCAATTTTCTGGAGAAATAGTTGCGAATCATGGTTTTGGCTGCAGGCTCGATCAAAAGAAATTTGACTGCGAAATCATTATCTTCAACCCTAATAACCTGGGCCTGAATTTCGACAACGGCATCTTTGTTCTGTAGCTCGATTATCAACAGTATCTTTTCATCGGGTTCCGGCGGGCTGGTGGCCCATTCCAGGGCACACCCCTCGGTGGAGATATTTTTCAGCAGTGCTTCTCCTTCATCATAGGCAGTCCGGTAGGTAACCGGTTCTTTGCTGCACCTGAAGCGGAAGGCCGAACGCTTCGACTGCTCTTTGTTCTGATCGTTCTTCAAGAATTGATTTTACTCTAACCCAATGGAAGAGAACTTATAAACTTCTTATCAGCTGATGATACCCGTCCCGACACTTATTGGTACATTCTAAGACAACTTCTCTAAACAAGTCAAATTATTATGTAAAAACCATACTATCCGGTTATAATGCCATTTCAATAGACGATCGCCGAGACCCAGAATTGAGCAAAGTCATAAACCATGCCTGCACACCAGGTGAATCTCAGCCCGATTCCTGAGTCTGCGGAGGAGATCTGGAAGCGAACCACTGCCTGAACCGTCCGGAGCCACCGTGAATAAATTTTTCCGCTCAAGAGCGATGCTCTATATCCTGGCCGTTCTACTGATGCTGGTTTTTTTCCTGCCCGATCTCATCGGCCCCATACCTGCTGTGCTCTGTGGCTCGGTGGTCATAGGCTTCTCGTTTTATATCTACAATCTCTGGTGTAGAGAGGAATCAGACGATTCGGCAGAGCCCGGCTCAATAGGTTCACAAGAAGATCGCCCAGGCCTGGCCCTTAAAGACAAAATACAACAACGCAGGAAGACGGAGAACATCATGCTGCTTGATCTGTTACGCAAGAGAAGAAGTATCAGACAATTCACCGATCAGAAGATTGAAGAGGGAAAACTGGAAGTGCTGATTGAGTCGGTGCTGCGCTCTCCTTCTTCCCGGGGACTCAATCCCTGGGAGTTTGTGATCGTCACCGATGAAGACACCATTGGAGAACTGGCTCGCGCCAAGACCCACGGCTCCTCCTTTCTGGCCGGCGCCCCACTGGCTATCGTGGTCTGTGCCGATCCCGGCAAGTCCGATGTCTGGGTTGAAGACACTTCAATAGCATCGCTGCTGCTGCACCTGAGCGCTACAGATCTGGGTCTGGGAAGCTGCTGGATTCAGATCAGAAAACGTCAGTATGATGAACAGACCGGTTCGGAAACCTATGTAAAAAGTATTCTGGACCTCGATCCAGATATGTCGGTTGAGGCAATCGTTGCAATCGGCTACAGCGCCGAGGAGAAACCCGGCCGGGATGGTGAATCGCTACTCTATGACCGTATCTCCTACGAGAAATATGGAAATCGCCGATAAGACAGCAGCTCAAATCAGCGATCCAGCAGATCTGCCATAGAATTCAAGGCGCTAAATAGTTGCCTGCATCACTACTATCAGGTTGACATATTTTCGGTGGTGTGGGAAAAAAACAGGTGGAGAGCAAAGGAGCGTTTCATCTCTTATATGATCAAGGCAGTTGGCTACCCTGCAATTTTTGGATAGCTGTTCAATATCACGCCAGGCGGGAACTTTTCCGCATGCCATGAAGAGATTGAACAAATAGACATTCATTCCGGGTTGTCAGTAGTCATCGAATCGTCACCCAAACCAGTTAGAGGAGGAGAAACACCATGACGGCAGAACTTATCAGCGGTACTGAAATCAGCAAAACAATTCTTGAGGAAATCAAGCAGGAAGTGGCTGAGATGAAAGAGAAGACAGGCAAGGTTCCCGGCCTGGTCACCATTCTCGTCGGTGAAAACCCCGCATCTATCAGCTATGTGACGCTGAAGGTCAAGACTGCACTCAACCTTGGTTTCAATGAAATCCAGGACAATCAGCCGGAGGATATTTCCGAAGAAGATCTGCTGGCCTTGATCGACAAATACAACAACGATCCGGAGATTAACGGCATTCTTGTGCAACTCCCTCTGCCCAAACATATAGATGACAAGAAAGTCCTCAACGCCATTGACCCGGACAAGGATGTCGATGCTTTTCATCCGGTAAACGTCGGGCGCTTGATGATTGGCGGCGACGAGGTTCGTTTTCTACCCTGCACCCCGGCAGGCATTCAGGAGCTGATCGTCCGCTCCGGTACAGAAACTAAAGGCGCAGAAGTCGTAGTAGTCGGCCGCTCCAACATCGTCGGCAAGCCGATTGCCATGATGATGGCCCAAAAAGGGATCGGCGCCAACAGCACAGTTACCATCGTTCACACCGGCACCGCTGACCTGGCAGCTCATTGTAAAAGGGCTGATATTCTTGTTGTTGCCGCCGGTGTTCCAAACCTGGTAAAGCCCGAATGGATCAAACCAGGTTCGACGGTAATCGATGTCGGCGTCAACAGGATCGGTAAAAACGAAAAGACCGGCAAAGCCATATTACGCGGCGACGTCGATTTCGACAAAGCCAAAGAAATTGCCGGCAAAATTACACCGGTACCGGGTGGTGTTGGACCAATGACAATCTGTATGTTGATGAAAAACACTCTGAGATCAGCCCAGAGAAGCATATAATCCCCGATAAGATGGGGACAAAATACCTATTGTGTCCCCTTTTTGATCTGGGTTAAGCACTGTTTTTAGATGGGGACACAATAGGTATTGAGTCCCCTCTGTTTCCCCTCTGTTTCAATAGAAAGGATCAACCCGAATATCCACCATTCCCAGATCTACTATCCCACCGACCGCCGACTCGATCCGGGCTCGGATCTGATCAGCCTGCTCTTCAGGGGCTTTTACATTGACGCAGGCCCTGCCCTCCCGGGATGACACTCCGGCTAAAGGAAAATCGAAAAGAGCCGCTCGAATCTCAGCCGCCAAAGCCTGGTCGTTGATGCTTCCCTGGGATTCTTCGGTGGTCAGATAACAGGGAAGTTTTGCTGTCTGAGAGATCAACTCTGCAGAATCTTCAACACCCAAGGCTGACACATTGACCGTAAGATCGTATTGGGCTGGATCAGCGATATCGACTCCATAGAGAAACAGAGCCCATTTCTGCCTCTGCTCATCGTCATGCTTCAACTGCATTCGGGCCTTATCCTCGGGGATGTTCTCCCTCTCAGCTTCAGCTTTCACTCGATCATCCAGATCTGCTATGACCCGTATCCTGACCAGGTGGGAGATATCATTAACGAAGAATTGCCCGGCCAGGCCATGGTAGACATGATCGTCCTTTCTCAAGCGCTTGAGAATTTCCGCCGAGATAAAATTTACATAGCGTTCCCGACCGAATGAATAGCGCTCGAGTATCTGGGTGGCATGCTGGATGTTCCTGGTCAGCTTTATTTCGGGGATATCGAATTCGTCGCTTACGGCCAGAAGGGAGTCCCTGGAAACACACTGGTACCCCAGGATGGAGGCAACCCTTTCTGCTACATCCTTGCCACGGTAATAGCTTCCACGGGAGATACAGATGATCGACATAACTCACTCCTTTATCGGCTACGGGTAGGTAAGAGGAATCACCATGTCAGGCTTCACCTATCACCTATCACAAAATATTCAGACCTGCAACACCGTTGGCTGTAACCGCCGGCACTCACTTTTCCGCCCGTTAGAAAGTTTTATTGGTTCCCAGCGCAATCAATGAATATACTATTTTCGTTTTTCAATTATTTCAGAGAATAATAGCTTTACACGCTGGGTTATGGGTACTTGTAAAAACCATCCTGACAGACAAACCGGTTACATCTGTCAAAAACATAATTATTATCTATGTGACAGTTGTCTAGCATGCAGTGATCCGAAATTATACTGCAAATTCCGATCTTCTTGTATTATCTTCTTCAGATCGGAGAAAGAAGAATCGACTGACGGTTCGACTACCACTCAAGCCAACCATTCAACCAAGGAGAGAATCGATGAGTGATACGCACTGCCCAGGTTTTGAGAGCAATAAATCGTTGAGTGAAGTGATTGTAAAATGTCCTGACTGCGGCCAAGAGCAGGAAATTTTTTCGGATGAGATGGGGAAACAGGTTAAATGCAAAGGCTGCAGCTCACTGTTTGACTCGACCGCCTGCAAGGTTGAATAGCGAATCAATCCAGCGCTAAACAATCTTGCCCGGAGGGCGCCGTGGACGCTGCTCCCTCCGGTCTACCAGGTAAGTTCTCTGCTGCGCCAGCAGCCATTGGCTGCTTTCGTCTCAGTGGTGGTGATGATGGTGGGGGTGATGCTCCGAGGAGTCCGGCGCCCCGCCGATCTCATCAAGTGCCGCCTGCAGCGTACCACTGACTTCATCCATCTGGGTGATTGCCTTGCCCAGGGCCTCGGCCATGGACTCTTTGTTCTCTTCAGACATGGTCTTACGCCACTTATCAAATTCAGCAACGTGGCCCCCATTATGCTCGATCCAGTGTTTGAGCAGAACCCGTAATTTTTCTGTTGAATCCATCTCGACTCTCCCATCTTTCTCTGGATTTTTCAAACGATTGTGCTAACAGTTGAAGCGTGACCCCGCCTGGCTGTCAGCCGGTCTTCTCCAGCATCACCTTGCCAGCCATAAAGTCTATGGATCGAATAACCACCTGCTCAACTGATTTCGGACCTTCGAAAAGGGTGGAAATCTGCAGGCTGTCAGAATCGACGACCAGGTTGGTTACATCTTCCATTACCAGTTCTTCAACACCGTCTCTCTCTATCACCACACTTATTTGACACATATTCCTCTGTCCCGTTTGCTTTTGTTTATTGTTTCATACGACTGAGGTTTTGACCGCATCCCGATCGATCCTAGTGCAATCAGCTGAGCAACACAATAATTATTGTGGTCCGACTGTCCATTGCCACCAGCCATTAATTGACCTCGGCTGCGATGACCAATTTTCCCCCTGTTCCAGTTTGAAAAATATGGCACCGGGCGGGAAGGTCTGATAGGATGGCAAAGATTTGACTGCGTGTATCGGCTAACGGATATCGTTGGTAGAAAAACTGTAAATCAAATGCTTGATTTGGAAACCAGGTAAAAGGAGGGTGCGCGATGGAAGAACGTTTGAGTGCAGTACTTTCACCCTATGAGGGGAGGAAGGACGCCTTGATCCCAATGCTTCAAAAGGTTCAGGAAGAGCTTGGCTATCTGCCTGAAGAGGCCATGATGGCGATTGCCAAATTCACAGGGACGCCGGAGAGTCACGTCTACGGTGTTGCCACCTTTTATGCCCAGTTTTACTTTTCCCGGCGTGGCCGAAATCAGACCAAGATATGCACTGGTACGGCATGCCACGTCAAGGGAGCTGCCCGGGTCAAGGATGCGTTCGAGCGGGAGCTTGGTCTTGCCTGTGGAATGACCTCGGAGGATTATGAACACAGCCTGGAAACGGTGGCTTGTGTAGGGTCTTGTGCCCTGGCTCCAGTGGTCGTAGTCAACGATCACGTTCACGGCCAGGTGGAAACCGGCAAAATTGACAAAATTCTTGAACAAAGCATCAAGGATTAAGGAGGTTTACAAACTATGCAGAAGGTAAACTCACCAGCCGATGTTGCGAAAATGCGAGACTACTGTCAGGCTGCATTCGCCAGGCGGAAACTTCGTTTTCTCGTATGTGCGGGAACCGGCTGTATTGCCGGTGGATCGCTCGAGGTATATGAGGAATTCAAGCGTGTGATAAGTGAGAGGGGCATCGACATCAATGTTGATCTTCTTTTTGAGGGTCAGGAAAGCGAAGCAGGAACCGTTACCAGCGGCTGTCACGGCTTCTGCCAGATGGGACCGCTGGTCCGCGTTGAACCCATGGGCACGTTTTATACCAAAGTAAAAGCCAAGGACGTTGAGGAAATCGTCACCGCCACCATGGATGAAAACACGGTGGTCGAGCGCCTGCTCTACGAAAAAGACGATGGCAGTCACGCCACTACCGAACTCGATGTTCCCTTCTATAACCGCCAGCAGCGCATCGTGCTGGGCGGATGCGGGACCATCGATGCCGAAGATATCAGAGAATATTTTGCGGTGGACGGCTTTAAGGCCCTGGCTACGATCCTCCAGGATCTCTCTCCCGAACAGGTCATCGAGATTGTCAAGGATTCGGGCTTACGGGGACGCGGTGGCGGCGGTTTTCCAGCCGGCAGAAAATGGGAAGCCGGTCGCAATGCCAAGGCCACCCCCAAATACGTAGTCTGCAACGGGGACGAAGGAGATCCCGGCGCCTTCATGGACCGTTCTGTATTGGAGGCAAATCCCCAATCGGTCATAGAGGGCATGACCATCGCCGCCTACGCGATCGGGGCTGAATTCGGTGTTGTCTATGTTCGGGCTGAATATCCCCTGGCCGTCGTCAGGCTCCTGAAGGCCATCGAACAGGCCAAAGAATACGGGGTGCTCGGCGACAATATCATGGGCACCGGTTTCAATTTCGATATCGAAGTGTTTCAGGGCGCGGGCGCCTTCGTTTGCGGCGAATCCACCGCCCTCACCTTGTCAATCGAAGGAAAGCGGGGAATGCCGAGGGTTGCTCCCCGGCCGAGAACCACCGAGGTCGGGCTTTACGATAAACCCACCCTGCTCAACAATGTTAAATCATTCGCCTATGTGCCTGACATCATAAGAGAAGGTGCCGAGTGGTTCAAGGGTATCGGAACCGAAAGCAGTTCTGGTACGGCTGTGTTCGCGCTCACCGGCAACATCGTTAACGCCGGCCTGATTGAGGTCCCGATGGGCATCAAGCTGCGGGAAATCATTTACGACATTGGCGGCGGCATCCCTAAGGGGGGGACCTTCAAAGCGGTCCAGACCGGCGGTCCTTCGGGCGGTTGTCTGCCCGAGTCGCTGCTGGATACGCCCATCGACTACGATTCACTTGATGAAGCCGGCTCGATCATGGGGTCCGGCGGCATGGTGGTCATGGACGAGCGGACCTGCATGGTCGATGTGGCCCGCTATTTTCTCAATTTCACTGAAGAGGAATCATGCGGCCAATGCGTGCCCTGCAGGCTCGGAACCAAGCAGCTGCTGGAAATCCTCAATGACATTTGCGCGGGCAAAGGCAAGAAACAAGACATCGACCTGCTGATCGAGCTCAGTCACTCGATCCACGGCGGGTCAGTCTGCGGACTGGGGCAGACGGCGGCCAATCCGGTTCTGACCACACTCAGATACTTCAAGGATGAGTACGAAGCGCATATTAACGACAAGTGCTGTCCTGCCAGAGTCTGTAAGGATCTGATCTCCTTCAGAATCAATGAAGACAAATGCAAGGGCTGCACCCTGTGCGCCAGGGCCTGTCCGGTAAGCGCAATCAGCGGTGAGAAAAAAGAGGTGCATGTGATAGACCAGGGTCTCTGCATACAATGCGGGGTCTGTATGGAAAAATGCCCGAATAAATTCAGCGCAGTTGATTGCGTATCACCGAAAATTCCTGTACCAGCCAAAGAGAAAACGGAGGTGCCTGCATGAGTAAAGTCACCATAACCATAGATGGACTGCAGATTAGTGCTGACCAGGGAATGACGGTTCTGGAGGCGGCCCAGGCCAACGGGCTTTATATCCCGAACCTCTGCAATCACCCTGATTTAAAGCCGGCCGGGCTATGCCGGGTCTGTGTCGTGAAGATGGACGATTGGAAGATCGCCATCTCCTGCAAGCAGCCGGTCAAGGACGGCATGGTCATCAGCACCGAGGACCCCGAAGTTCAGCAGATCCGCAAGAACACCGTGGAACTGATTGTCGCCGACCACCCGATGACCTGCCTGACCTGCGAGGCAGACGGCAAGTGTGAACTGCAGCGGGTGGCCCATTATGTCGGTATCACCCCGGAAGGCCTCAACCGCTATCGGCGTAAGGTGCGGGCCATTCCAATTGACAGATCCAACCCGTTTTTCGACGTAGATCACAGCAAGTGTATCCTCTGCGGGATCTGTGTTCGTACCTGTGACGAACTCCAGAACATCAACGCCATTGATTACGCCCAACGCGGCGTGGCCAGCTTTATCTCCACCCTTGGTGCTAAACCGATTGCCGACTCGCGCTGTGAATCCTGCGGGGAATGCGTGGTCAGGTGTCCGGTTGCCGCACTGGCCCCCAAGGGCGCTCAGGAGCCGATGCGTGAAGTCAAGTCCATCTGCGCGTATTGCGGTGTCGGCTGCGGAGTCATGCTTGGTGTCCGCGGTCAGAAGGTGGTCAGTGTCCAGGGCGACAGAGACAATCCTGTAAACAAGGGTTCACTCTGTGTCAAAGGCCGATTTGGTTATAAATTCATCAATCATCCCGAACGCCTCAAGACACCGCTTATCAAGAAAAACGGCAAGCTCGAAGAGGCTACCTGGGATGAGGCGCTGGAGTTGGTGGCCGATAAATTCTCCAAGAGTAAAGGAGACAAATTCGCCGCTCTGGCCTCTGCCCGAATCACCAACGAGGACAATTATCTGATTCAGAAATTTACCCGGGCGGTGATGGGCACCAACAATATTGACCATTGCGCTCGGCTCTGACACTCCCCAACTGTGGCCGGTCTGGCCACCAGCCTGGGAAGCGGCGCAATGACCAACTCGATTGCTGAAATCAGTGGAGCCTCAACCATTTTTGCCATTGGCACCAACACCACCCAGGCCCATCCGGTTCTGGCCCTGCAGGCCAAGAAGGCTGCCCGGGAAGGCGCCAATCTGATCGTCGCCAACCCCAAAGAAATCGATCTCTGCCGGCACGCCACCATCCATCTGCAGCACCGTCCCGGCACCGACGTCGCTCTGGTTATGGGCATGATCAAGGTGATCGTGGATGCAGGCCTGGCCGACATGGATTTTATCAGCAGCCGCTGTGAAAACTATGACGGTTTCGTCGACTCCCTCAAAGAGTTCGATCTGGCCACCGCCGAGAAGATTACCGGGGTACCCGGCGAGCTGATCAGCAAGGCAGCTAAGATGTATGCCGGTGAAGGCCCGTCATCGATTCTCTACTGCATGGGCATCACCCAACACTGCCACGGAACCGACAACGTCTGGTCCCTGAGCAACCTGGCTCTGGTCACCGGCAACATTGGCAAAGCTTCTGCCGGGGTCAATCCGCTGCGCGGCCAGAACAACGTCCAGGGCTCCTGTGACATGGGTGCCCTGCCCGATGTCTATCCTGGCTATCAGAAAGTCGCCAAGGCCGAGAATAAGCAGAAGTTCGAGGCTGCCTGGGGTGTGAGTCTCTCCGACAAGGAAGGATTAACCCATTCGGAGATTTTTGACGACATCCACGATGGCGAAATCACTGCCCTCTACCTGATTGGGGAAAACCCCTATCTCAGTGAGGCCAACGCTAACCATGCCATCGAGTCGATGAATCGTCTTGATTTCCTGGTCGTGCAGGACATTTTCCTGACCGAAACCGCAGAGCTGGCCGATGTGGTCCTTCCGGCCTCGTCGTTCGCCGAGAAGGACGGGACCTTCTCCAATACCGAGCGCCGCATCCAGCGTGTGCGCAAGGCCATTGACTCTCCCGGCGAAGCCAAACCGGACTGGCGGATTGTTGCCGACATAGCCGCCGAGATGGGGGCTGAAGGCTTCGATTTTGAAGACGAAGCTCAGATCATGGCAGAGATTTCCTCCTTAACCCCGAGCTATGGCGGCATTACCTATGAGCGGATAGAAGATGTCGGTCTGCAGTGGCCGTGTCCGACCCAGGACCATCCGGGTACTCCGACTCTGCATACTGAGAAGTTCGGTACTCCCAGCGGCAAAGCTCGGTTTATGCCGCTTTCATTCCGGGATTCTGCAGAACTCCCGGACGAAGAGTATCCGTTCCTGCTGACCACGGACCGCAGCCTGTTCCATTATCATACCGGCAGCATGACCCGCCGGGTTGACGGCCTCGAACAACTCGATAGTGAGGAGTTCCTGAAAATCAACCCCAAGGATGCAGCCAGCCTCGGCCTCGAAGACAACGAGATGGTGCAGATTGCCTCTCGCCGAGGTCAAACCCAGGCCAAAACCAAGGTCACCAAAATCTGTCCGCCCGGCCTGGTATCGATGACCTTTCACTTCGCTGAAAGTCCTACCAACGTCTTGACCAGCCCGGCGCTTGACCCGGTGGCCAAGATACCTGAAACCAAAGTCTGCGCGGTAAAGCTAGAAAAGGCATAGACGTTAACCGCGCTCACTATTAGCAAAAGGGTCGAATCCTAGTGATTCGACCCTTTTTTTCTGAAAACGAGTTGGACCAGCTCAGGCGTTTGCTATTCCAAGGGTTGTTGAAGGGCTTAGAACGAAAGGTGTTTTGCGGCAGCAGGCTGACTCAGGCTGCATCGCGGAGGCCCGTTGCAGCAGTGAAAACGCTCGTCGATGGCCACAGGCCGAAGGCCGTCATCCCATCGACTTTTTACTGCTGCGGCGATAAGGCCGCAGAGCAGCAGCATGTGGCAGCCCACTGCCGTGCTTACCGGGTTTAAACCGGAGATGGGTTTAATGTGAATGAAGTAAGAGAATTAAAATCAGTCGAACACTACTTTGCAGAAGCGCCGCTTTCCGACTTTAAGAATGAGATCTCCTGCGGGTTCAACCGCAAAGTTGGTGTCACCGACCTTTTCGCCGTCGATGCTCACCGCATTCTGTTTGATCATCCGCCTGCCGTCGGAGGTTGAAGAAACCATCCCGCTGTCGACCATTAGTTTCGGCAGCCAGACCGGCTCGTCTGAACTCAGCTTAAACTCGGGCAGATCATCCGGCAGATCATGCTTGGCAAAGACATTCTCAAAATTCTGCTGGGCCTGGACCGCCTCTTCTTCCGAATGGAATCTGGCCGTTAATTCGCGGGCCAGCTTCTGCTTGATTTCCTTGGGATGCAGTGTACCCTGCTCGAGTCCCTGCTTCAACTTGTCGATTTCATAACTGGTGAGGTCACTGAGCAGTTCGTAATAACGAAACATCAGCTCGTCGGTAACCGACATGGTCTTACCATAGATATCGTTGGCTGGGTCGGTAATGCCAATATAGTTGCCAAGCGACTTGCTCATCTTGTTGATTCCGTCAAGGCCCTCGAGCAGCGGCATGGTCAAGACGATTTGCGGTTCCTGTCCCCGGGAGCGCTGCAGATCGCGACCGACCAGCAGGTTGAAGAGCTGATCAGTACCGCCAAGTTCGACATCGGCTTCCATGGCGACACTGTCGTAACCTTGAATCAACGGATAGAGGAATTCGTGGATAGAAATCGGCCTGCCGCCCTCAAAACGCTTCTTGAAATCATCACGCTCCAGCATCCGGGCTACAGTGAGCTCAGAGGCCAGCCGGATCATGTCAAATGAGTCGATTTTTCCAAGCCATTCACTGTTGAAGGCAATCTTGGTCTTTTCCGGGTCGAGGATCTTGAAGACTTGTTCCTTGTAGGTTTCAGCGTTTTTGGCAATATCCTCTCTGGTCAGAGGTTTACGAGTTTCTGATTTACCTGTCGGATCACCTATAAAGCCGGTAAAATCACCGATCAGAAAGTAGACCTCATGGCCCAGATCCTGGAAATGTTTCATCTTCTGGAGCAGTACTGTGTGACCCACATGCAGATCGGGAGCGGTGGGGTCAAACCCGGCTTTGATTTTCAGAGGTTTGCCAGTCTTGGCTGATCTCGCCAGCTTATTTTTCAGTTCTTCCCGGGAAATACAGTCGACCACTCCCCGCTCTATCAGTTCCAGTTGCTCTTCTACCGCGATCATATTGACTTGTTATCGTTGGTTGCTGACTAATTATTTTGCGTACTCAACCGCCCTGGTTTCCCGGATGACGGTCACTCGGATCTGTCCAGGGTAGGTGAGTTTTTCTTCGATCGATTTGGCAATATCCTGGCTCAACATCACCGCATCACTGTCTCTCACAGACTCGGAGTTGGCGATGATACGCAATTCCCGCCCGGCCTGGATGGCATATGACTTGTCTACACCATCAAAGGAGTTGGCTATCGCTTCGAGGTCTTCGAGCCGCTTGACATAGCTCTGCAGCATCTCTTTTCTGGCTCCGGGCCTCGCCCCTGAAAGGGCATCGGCGGACTGTACCAGCACATCGAGTACGCTCAGGATCGGCACATCTTCATGGTGGGCGCCAATGGAGTAGGATATCTCTTCCTGCTCACCATACTTCTTGGCCAGGTCCCTACCAATTATGGCATGGGAACCCTCTACTTCATGATCGACCGCCTTGCCTATGTCATGGAGCAAGCCGGCCCGCTTGGCCAGTTTGACGTCGAGCCCCAGTTCCGCAGCCATGATACCAGCCAGAAATGCCACTTCAAGAGAGTGCTGCAGGACGTTCTGGCCGTAGCTGGTGCGGTACTTGAGACGCCCCAGAATCTTGATGAGCTCGACATGAACGCCGTGGGCACCAACATCAAAGGTTGCCTGTTCACCGGCTTCCCGCATGTCTGTTTCCAAATCCTTGGTAACTTTGGCCACCACCTCCTCGATGCGTCCCGGATGAATGCGCCCATCGTTGATCAACTGGTGCAGGGCCAGTCTGGCAATCTCCCTTCGCACCGGATTAAATCCAGACAGGATTACTGCTTCCGGGGTATCGTCAATGATGATATCGATTCCGGTAGCAGCCTCTATCGCCCTGATATTCCGCCCTTCCCGGCCGATGATTCTACCTTTCATTTCATCGGAGGGAAGCGGGACCATCGACACGGTCCTGTCCGCCACATAATCTCCGGCATAGCGTGAGATGGAAAGGGCAATGATATTTTTTGCCTTGCGGTCCGCCTCCATCTTCATTTCGTTTTCTATTTTCGCCAGCTGCTTGGCGGCATCCATACGGGCCTGGCTTTCCAGCGAGGCCATCAGCATTTTTTTGGCCTCATCCTGGCTGACCCCGGCCACCCTGGATAATTCATAGCGCTGCTTGCCGATGAGATTGTCTACCTCTTTGTGTTTGTCTTCAATCTCGAGCTCCCTGTTGGCCAGCTTGCTATCCAGGGACTGGACCTCGCTACGCTTACGGTCAAGGCTCTCCCATTCACTCTTTAACTGATCCCGGGATTTCTTCAGCTGTTGACGCTCATCTTTGAGTTCACGCCGGTCGGCTTTGAGTTCCTCTTCAGCGGCCTGTTTGACATGATAGGCGTCTTCCTTACTCTGAAGCTGAGCCTCTTTTTTAAGTTGTTCCGCTTCTACAATGGCCGTCTCGATCAGCTGTTTGGCCTGCTCTCTGATGTTTTGCTGGTGCCCTTCAACGAAGCGCTTGCGCAAAACAAAACCGAGAATCAGGCCCACCAGAAGTCCGGCGGACACAAATATGGAGGGATGATTGAGCAAATCCATAAACACATCCTTTGTCTATCGATCAATCACAGACTGCCCGATCACAGGCAACGGGCATAGCATAGGGAAGGAAAAGCCATCGGCAGGAAATGGTTTCACAGCACTAGGCATTGCTGCAAAACCAGCTGAAATATCCGTTAGTTCCGGACCACCGACGATCTCATTTCCGATAGTTGCTGCGCTGCCGCAGCTGTGGAACTGAAACGACGGGTTTCAGCATGTATGTAAAATCAGTCGCCAGGTGCCGCTGCGACTAGGCTCAGCAGA
>CAJQNS010000140.1 GCA_905479735.1 uncultured Desulfofustis sp. | reverse complement strand
TCGTTGCAGAGCTCTATATCAATCAGGTCAATATCGCCGGTTTGCATAACCGCACTGTTCAACTCTAATCTGACTTGACGGGATAACTTCTTCATCCCGCCTTCAAGATCTATCCGGCAGGTAAATATCAAAGGGGTGTCGCCGATGATAGCGCGCATCTCGTTTAAGAGCGACAGGCTCTCGGCGATATTATCAACATCGTTGTAGCCATCTATGCGCCATTCCAGCAGATCAGGCTGCAGTTTTGCCAGGGCCTCGGCCTCCTGGAGAACCTTGGCTCGAGTATCACCTACCAGCGGCAGGCAAATAAGCGGTTGTGGACCGCCGATAACTGAACCTCGAACTATTACCTGTACTTCACTCTGTTGTCTCATGACAGTCTTCCGTTGTCTGATGGTTGACGCCAGCTAGATTATCTCGCCAACTGATGGGCCAGCACAGGGGTAATGTAAGTTATTTGCTCAACTATTACAAATCGGCTCAGAACTCGACACCTTCTTCATACGTCCCGGAAGCGGACGTTCCAGGGCCTGCTCGAGGAAGTCGACGGCTCCCATCAAAGTCTTGAGGTCAATTCCGGTAGCGATTCCCATAGACTCAAACATGTGTACGGCGTCTTCTGTGGGAACGTTTCCCGCCGCTCCTTTGATAAAAGGGCAACCGCCCAATCCTCCCGCACATACGTCAAATATTCGGACACCGGCTTCATAGCCGCTGAACATGTTCGCCAGCCCCAGCCCTCTTGTATCGTGGAGGTGCAGGGAGATCCGAGTCTCTGGGAACCTTTCGGAAACCTTGTGTACCAGGGATCGTATCGTTAAAGGATTGGCCATTCCGGTTGAGTCCGCCAGGTTGATTTCATCCACACCTGCAGACATCATTCTCTCTGCAGCAGCAAGTACCGCGCTCTCGGAAATCGAGCCTTCGTAGACGCACCCGAAGGCACTCTGCAAACCAGCCCGCACTTCGAGTCCCTGGTTTCTGGCGTTTTTGATGAGATCAACCATCGAATCCAGGGCGTCAGCAGCTGACTTACGGGCATTTTTCCGACTATGCGTGTCACTGACCGATACCGACATGCTTACGTGGGGCACCGAGCACGCCAAGGCTCGCTCCAACCCCTTGTCATTCAGGATCAGTGCTGATATGACGGTGTCGTGCTGTTTACCAAGAGCCTTGATCAACTCATCGGTGGCTGCCATTTGCGGGACGATTTTGGGGTGCACGAACGATCCTACCTGTATTCTCCTGACCCCGGCACTTTTGAGCAGTTTAAAAAGTTCGATCTTCTGAGCGACGGTAAACAGTTGTGATTCTATCTGGAGACCGTCTCTCAGCGCTTCGTCTTCAAGGAGTATGCTCGTTTGTGAATCTAAGTCTTGCACGGCTCACACCCAATTGTTGTTATCCTATTCTGATTCGCTCACCCTAGAGCCAGGTTAGGTTTTTTTGCGGGCTTCGAGGAATGAACGCATTAGTTCTCTCTGGGAGTACACAATTACGATGTGCAGGATATATTTGCTCCAACCTATTGTCAACTCTTTCCTTATCCGCTCTCCGGCCTTTACAGTCTGATATTTCTGTAACACGGACCTGAGTCTTCGCACTGAAGAGAGCTGAAACTATCTATCCTTGATCAGGTGATTTTCATTATCAATTGTTATCCGATCACAAACAGGTTATTCTCTCCAGAAGAATAACATATCGACAGAAAGAACGTCCTTGGAAAACTAAAAAATTATGCCTCTGGATTGATGCTGAATATGATAACGGTGACTAATCTGTACATTGCGACATAAGTCCAATCCATCCCACCAGGCGGCCTTACTCGCTGCGGTGCCTGCTCACAGCGCCAACAGGCTGCTCCGCCGGTTCCTCACTCGTGCCTTACCTGGATGGGCGCCTTGAACTTATGTCTTTATGTATAGTAAAAATCTGGTAAAAGAGCATTGACGATAGTAAAGACAAAAATGTAACGCTTACGCATGCTATCTGCTGAAAGTAATAAGCTGAACCCTCCCCCCCCCGAACAAAACTACCCATGACCAAGAAGACCAACCCAGAAAAAGTAAAGAAAAACACCTCATCGGTACCGATCGTAGACAGCCTTGCGACCGCTCTAAGAATTTTAGATTACTTCACCATCAGGGAGCCGGAACTCTCCTTGCGCGAGTTGAGCGAAAAATCCGGGTTATATAAAAGTCGGATTCACCGCTTGTGCGGCACCCTGGTTGCTTTGCGTTTTCTCACCCGTATGCCTTCCTCCAGCTACCGGCTTGGTCCTAAGCTCATGACTCTTGGAAAGGTGTATGAGCGCACCAACTCGCTTATCACCCTATCTAAATCAACAATGAAACAACTGGCGGTCAGCACCGGTGAATCTGTTGCCCTGTTCCATCTTGACGGAGAAAACTGTATCTGCCTGTCAAGAGAATACGGCCCGTCCCGGCTTGTCTTCGATATTCAGGAAGGAGAAAAGATGGAACTGCATGCCTCTGCCGCCGGGAGGATTCTCATGTCCTATGGGCCAGAGGAGTTGTCGACGAAGATCCTCAGCCAGCCCAAGCTCGAGAAATTCACCTCGGAAACGATAACGAGTTCGAAGGCTCTGGCAAAAAAACTTGCAACAATCAAAGAGCGCGGCTACGAGGTCAACAGGGGGGAACGAGAACTCGAGGTCGCTGCTATCGCCGCTCCGGTCTTTGATTACGATGGCAAAGTCGAATCGGTCCTCACAGTTGTGGGCCCGGTACAGCGATTTTCAAAAGAACGGGAGACTGAAATTGCTAACAAGCTTTTGGAGGCCAGCCGTAAGATTTCGGAACTGCTGGGCGCACCCATCCTGCAGTGATGAGGAGCTGAGGCCTGCCCCTGCATCTGGGATCTAAACGGAACTGAATCGTAGAGCGATTCATCTCTCCCATCTTTCACCTGTCGACTCGGTGCGAAGATTCGGCCTATGTGGCGACTCAGACTGTTACCCCCATTGATTGTTATTAATTGTGCTCACAGAAGTCTTCTCGCTCTGTATCTCTGACACCTGTCAAAAACGGGCTGCTGCGTTATAAAAGGTCACTTTATGCTCCCCAAAGCGTGGAATATTTTTATTGACAGCCAACCGCGCCGAGAGTATCCTGTTCAGCAGAATAGCGTTCTATTTTTCTTAAATCAAAAGACTTTAATGGTCAGAGATCGATCAGTTGAGAACAGCGTAAATCTCACCAAAGTGAAAACCTGAATCAACCAATATTCGATCCTTTTGCTGGACCCTTATCAAGGAGACAATATCATGGCACGAGCAATTACCGAGGAAGAGAAACAATACGCTCAGGAACTCCTCGCCCGGGCCCGATCAGCCCAGAAACAGATAGACCACCTCTCTCAGGCCGAAGTTGACCGGGCCATTCAGGCGGTAGCCTGGGCGGCGGCAAATGAGAAAACCTTTACCCGACTGGCACGGATGGGTGTGGAAGAGAGCGGTCTGGGTGATTGGGAGGGCCGTCCCAATAAACGTTTTAAAATTAAAGGTGTGCTCCGCGATGCTTTGCGCCAGAAAAGCGTGGGCATCGTCGAGGAAATTCCTGAGAAAGGGCTGGTAAAATATGCCAAACCGGTTGGCGTGGTCGCGGCACTGGTGCCAACCACCAACCCGGCCCTTACCCCCCCCGGTATGGGCATATATGCGCTCAAAGCCAAAAATTCAGTGGTTTTCTCACCACATCCAAGGGCCAAGCAGACAACTATAGAAACCGTACGGGTAATGCGCAGGGCACTCAAAAATCTTGGTTTGCCGGAAGATCTCTATGTCTGTGCCGAGAAGCCGTCCATACCCTTGGCCCAGGAACTGATGGCCATCTGCGACCTGACCATTGCCACCGGCGGGCCCGCCATGGCCAGATCGGCCCACATGTGCGGCAAACCTGCCTATGCGGCCGGTCAGGGCAATTCTACCATGGTAATTGATGAAACAGCCGATATAGAAGAAGCCGCTCACAACAGCATGCTCAGCAAGATGTCCGATTTCGGCTCCGGATGCTCGGCGGACGGCAACCTGATTGTCGAAGAAACCATCTATGATGCTTTCTTAGAGCAACTGCAGAAGGAAGGCGGCTACCTGGTCTCCGACGAGCAGAAATCTCAGCTTGAGAAGGTGCTCTGGACAGACGGTCACCGCACCATCGACACCATTGCCTGCCCGGCCAAACAGATCGCCGAAAAAGCAGGGTTCTCCTTAGCCGAGGACAAGAAGTTTCTGATCGTAAAAGAAGACAAAATCGGCAGAGATTATCCATATTCCACGGAGAAACTTGGCACCCTGTTATCCATTTTCAAATACAGCGGCTTCGAAAATGCGCTGGACATGGTGGCCAAAATCTACGAGACCCAGGGCAAAGGCCACTCATGCGGAATTTATTCATTTAACGATGATCATATTCATCAGCTTGCCTTGATTGCTCCGGTGAGCAGAATGATGGTCAGGCAGCCCCAGTCCAAGGCCAACGCCGGGAGCTTTACCAACGGCATGCCGATGACCTCGAGCATGGGCTGCGGCGTCTGGGCCGGCAATATCACCAACGAGAATATTTCTCTGAAGCATTATCTGAACTATACTTGGGTGGCCCGGCCTATTGCCGAAGACAAGCCAAGCGATGAAGAGTTGTTTGGGGAATTCAACAACACCGAAACCTGGTAGTGACTGGGAAACCGATGGAGGGGGTTATGAAAGAGCTTGTGTCGCATCAATTGGTGAAGTATCTGGAGAAAAGAGGTATCAAGCACATTTTCGGGCTCTGCGGACACACCAATATAGCGGTTCTCTCAGTCTTGGAAAAAAGTTCCATACAATTCATTAATGTCCGTCACGAGCAGATTGCCTCTCATGCGGCCGATGGGTACGCTCGAATTACCGGCAAGGCGTCTGTGGTGCTCAGCCATCTGGGCCCCGGCATGACCAATGCGGCCACAGGTGTAGCCAATGCCGCGCTTGACTGTATTCCGATGGTTGTCATCGCTGGGGATATACCGAGTCACTATTACGGGAAACACCCGCATCAGGAGGTCAACCTTCACGCCGACGGCGCCCAGTGTGAAATATATCGTCCTTTTGTCAAACGCGTCTGGCGGGTCGAACGAGCCGAGCTGTTCCCGGAAATAATGGAGAAAGCCTTTACCTTGGCGGAGAGCGGACAACCCGGCCCGGTTCTGGTTGACGTACCGATGGATATTTTTTCAAAAGAAGTGGACGTCAGCCTTTTTGAACGCCAGCTGCAGAACACCAAGGAACTAAGAAAACCCTCGATGGACGAGGAAACCGCAGAGGAAATTGTCGACCTTCTCGGTAGAGCCTCAAAGCCGGTGCTCTACGTGGGGGGCGGTGTCCTGTTGGCCAAGGCAACCGACGAATTAAAAACACTGGTCGATCATTTGAACATTCCAGTGGCCCACAGCCTGATGGGCAAAGGTGCCCTCCCCGATGACCACCCTATGACTCTCGGGATGACCGGATTCTGGGGAACTCGATACATTAACGACTCCTGCCTGAACGCCGATCTTATCCTCGGTCTCGGGTCACGCTTTAAGGAGGCAGATGCCAGTTCCTGGTATCCGGAGTTTACCTTTGATATCCCTAAAACAAGACTCATCCAGATCGATATTGAACCCTCTGAGATCGGGCGTAACTATCCGGTTGAAATCGGCGTAGTCGCCGACCTCAAACAGGCTTTGGGTATGCTCTGCAAAGTCGCACGGAAAAAATACCCCGAGGGCATACAACGCCAAGAACTGAAAGAGGAGATCGGTGAGGTCAGGCAGATCTTCAAGGCGAGCAATCTCGAAATGGAATTAAGTGATGCATTCCCGATGATGCCCGAGCGCATTCTCGCAGAGGTGCGGGAGGTGCTGCCCCGTGATGCGATCATCACCACCGATGTAGGCTGGAATAAGAATGGGGTCGGTCAGCAGTTTCCCATCTACGAGCCGGGCAGTATCCTCATCCCTGGCGGCTACGCCACCATGGGATTCGGCGGACCAGCCGCCATCGGGGCAAAACTGGCGGCGCCCGACAAGGTTGTCATCGCTCTGATCGGAGATGGAGGATTCGGACAGAATCCAGCCCAGCTTGCCACCGCACACCATGACGGTGTGGCGGTTATCTGGCTGATTATGAACAACGATGCCTTCGGCACCATTGCCGGGCTTGAAAAAGCTCACTACCAGACGACGTTTGGAACCGTGTTCACGAAAAATGGTGAATCCACCTCTCCAAATTATGCCGAGATTGCCAAAGCATATGGAATCGAGGGAATAAAAATTGAGTCTGCGGCTGAATTCAAACCGGCACTGGAGAGGGCTGTCAAGCTCAATAAACCGGTGGTGCTCGACGTACCGATGATCAACAACCCGGTACCGACCTCAGGGCATTGGAATATTCTCGATATTTATTCACCGGGTAAAAAAGTCAGTCATGTGAGCACATAGTAAGATTAAGGTCCTGAAAGCAAGTTCTCTTGCACCATAGCTGCGGGAGAACAATTCGTTGCTTCTCCCGTATTTTTTTGCCACACTGGATCAGTTGATACAGTGATACTGCTGTGAAAGACTGCTCCGATTCCCATAGCCGATCCCCTGAGTGCGGAGAAAGTAAATATGGATGAATTATACCTGGAAAAACCTGGTCGGTTGAAGCTGAGGGAATCTGCCCGAATCGATCAACTGGGGGACAGCGAGGCATTGATAAAGACAATCTATGGAGGGATTTGCGGGTCAGACATAAAAGTTTACGGCGGCCATCTGCCCTATGCAAACTATCCGTGCCGCCCTGGGCACGAAATTTTGGGCTTGATCGTGGAAGCTGGTCCAAAATCCCCTTTTAAGAGCGGCACCAGAGTTATATCTTTCCCCAACACCTATTGCGGAATCTGTGAATTCTGCCAGCAGGAAAAGACTAATATCTGCCCTGAGAAAAAGATTTTCGGGGTTACGGTCAACGGTTTATTTGGCCAGGAAATCGTCGTTGACTCAGAGTTTCTCGTCCCCGTACCTTCCGAACTCAACAGCGAGAAGGCGATATTAACAGAGCCATTCGCCGTGATTGTCCACGCCTTGAAAAAAGCAACGATCACCAAAGGGACCTCGGTAGCGGTTGTGGGCTGCGGCACCGAAGGTTTTCTGACCATAGCTCTTTTAGAATATCTGGGTGCAGAGATAACCGCGATCGATATAAATCAGGACAAGATGAACAAAGCCAAAAGCTTTTACACGTCAATAGGTACGCTTCATCCTGAGAACGTAAAGAACCAGAAATTTGATCTCGTCGTCGAAGCTGCCGGGACGAAGGCCGCCATCGAGATGGCCTTTACATTGATAAAGCCCGGGGGAACAATGATTACCCTGGGACTCACCGGCGATGAAGTCAGCTTCCCTTCACTTAATGTCACCAGATCTGAGCTGTCTATTTTGGGTTCAATCATCTATACCAAGCAAGACTTTAAAGAAGCCTTTGAAATTCTGAAAAATCCCAGCTTCAACATCGCTCCAGTCCTCTCGGAGATCATCCCCTTCGCCCAGTATAAAAAGGCCTTCGCCGATGCCTCGACGGGCAATTATACAAAGATCGTTCTCGATTTTAGAGACAGCAGATGAGAGAAGAACATGTACAGATACAAATTACCGTTGTCTATCCCCCGCTGAAGGGGTGTATCCTTAAAGCCTACAATCTGCAGCAGCTGCTTGGCGCCAGTTTTGGTGCAGCGGTCGAGCTGGAAGAGCGAATCGGTGAACAGCTTAGCGTGTCTCTGAACGGAGCAACTATCTACTCACAGTCCATCGATGAAAATCTTCACATCGATACCGAGAGGATAATCAAGGCGCTCTGCGAATGCAATATTGCTCTGAAGGAGACACCGGAACTGGCAGCGGAGGGTGAAACCGACGACGACCCTGAACACCGGCGTTGGCTCAACTCTGTCTGCTCAGGAGAATAAATAGATAAAAAGGGTTGCTCTGCAATTATCCCCCAAAAGCAGCTAGAATTTCTTTTGCTGAGTCAATTGCTGCGCCTCTGAACTAAGGCGTCGATCGGAGAGGCGATTTCCACCCAGGTGCCACCCGACTCGTTCGATTTCACCGCCGCATCGACAAATTGCACGCCCCTTGCCCCATCCTCAACTCCAGGAAAATCGAGCCAGTCCGGCGGCGGCTTAATTCCATCTTGGCGGACGGCAACCGCCATCGCAAATTCCGTATACAGGTTAGCCCAGGCCTCGATCATTCCTTCTGAGAAGCCTCGAGCTAATCGGACAAATCTCTCAACCCTTGGGGTAATGCCGGCCCCCTGCCCCCGACTGAGTATGGAGTCGGGATCGCCGTAGCGGTTGAATTTGAGATGATCGGGTTTTTCCAGATCCCATTCGATGCCCCCCTCACTTCCATAGACGCGAAGACGCAAGCCGCCACGGTTGCCGGAAGCGAGTCTGGTCGCAATCAGGGTTCCCGGTATGTCTCCGTCAAAGCGGGTCATCATCATGACCGTGTCTTCGAGAAGTTTTGGTGCTCCGCAGACATGCATCTCGGCCCGCAGCTCAGTCATCGTCAGCCCCGACACGAACGAGGCGATGTGGTGGGCATGGGTGGCGATATCGCCTGTGCAACTTGTGGCGCCCGATTTTGCCGGGTCGAGACGCCATTTTACATGGTCGGCCTCGCCCACGTCATCTGGGACCATCCAGTCCTGCATGAACTCAACGTGAATCTGATTCACCCTGCCGATCAATCCATCTTGCACCATCTCCCGAGCCTGGCGCACCATCGGAAAGGACGCCATCACATAACACACTCCGAACACGCAGCCGGATTCCCTGGAAAGCCGAACGAGATCGGCCGCTTCGGAGTACTCATTGGTCAGGGGTTTGTCGCAGAGGACGTCAATACCTGCTGCAAGGAACGTGCGGGCCGCATCGTAGTGCACATGGTTGGGGGTGGTAATCATCACCGCATCGACCCCATCGGGCCGCTCTGCCTCGACACGGGCCATCTCTTTGAAGGAAGAATAGCAGCGTTCCTCCGGCAGAAACCACTTCTCGCCCCTGGATTTTGCCTTGTTGGGATCCGAAGACAATGCTCCGGCCGCCACTTCCCAATAGTCGGTGAGCCGTGCAGCCGTTGCCTGAGTTACTGAGATGCGGCCGCCACCAACGATACCGATTCTAAGTCTTCTTGATAAATGGGGGAATGGACCCTCAAATGATAAATCATCGGGGAGGAGTTTGTCAGCCATGTTTCGCTCTCTGTCTCGACAACCCATCAAAAGATTGTCTCAACCGGCCTCCTCGGCTTCTGGGGGCAGTACTTCTATCGCCATGAAGATTGCCGGTGTTATGGTCTCATATTGATGCCATGGGTAATTGCCGTTTTCGTCAAACATCGGCTTGTGGGTAGTACCGGGAGCCATCGGTTCCTCGAGATACAGGGTATCGATATTCTTTTCCAGGCACTGCTGCATCTTTCCCAGGCCAACAATCTGGGTGTGTACTTCTTTCACCAGCACCTCACCACAATGGACGTGGTCTCTATGAAGGCCAACATTGAGCGGGACACTGCCCGAATGATACATACTCAGGCGGATATTGCCCAGCTTAG
>CAJQNS010000139.1 GCA_905479735.1 uncultured Desulfofustis sp. | reverse complement strand
TCGGCCTGCTCGAATCCCTCGAGGAGATCGTAAAAATACTTCTCCTCCATGGTATGGTGGACGATCAGGTGTTGGATAAAGGTATCGATTAGGGCCGGATTGGCCTCCGCCTGTCGATACAGCTGCCTCAGGGTGCCATGATGGTCGATCAAAGCCTCGATGACATTCATGTTGCCTCCATCATCGTTGGCGGGCACAGCCGGGATGCTGAAATTTCCTCATATTCGCGGTCCGGCTGACCCGCAGTGGGTAGGGATAACAAACTGCTGTTATCCCCGTTGTAAAAAAAACTTCAAACTGCGAACGTGTCAGTACTGGTTTGGCTGAATATACCAGATGATGAAGTATTTCTGTTAGGAATTGATGTGAATAGATTATTATTTATCTGTGCAAATTCTATTATTATGCATACCAATTATGGCTGAAATTTTTATGTAGTCTAATTTTCAGGGTTTTTGAGGCAAACAAATAGTCAGGAAAAATTGAACTCTATACACAACCACAATCTGTTGAAGAAAAAAGGTAAAACCTTGCCACACTGAGCTTCCATCAACCTTCTGATAGTTCAAGACAAGCGGGGCTATAATTTTTACGACTCAGAAGCTATTTTCATACGACCCACGTGAATGACTACTTCTATGCTATCCACCGATATTCTTATAGTCGGGGCGGGCCTGGCCGGACTGGCCGCTGCATCTTCATTGAAGCATCGCGGTTATGATACTTTGGTAATAGATAAAAGCCGCAAAATCGGAGGGCGCCTGGCCAGTAAAAGAATCGGCCGGGCCCAGTTCGACTATGGCGCCCAGTTTATGACTGCCCGGGAGCCTCTTTTTCTCTCGCTGATGGATGAATGTGAAAGCCGTGGATTATTAAAACAATGGTTTAGTTCACGGCAAGGTGACAAGCAAATCCATCCTCGATGGTGTGGCATTTCTGCGATGACAGATATTGCAGAGTACCTTGCCAGCTCGCTGCAACTTCGACCTGGCTATCAGATGGCTGCAATCAAGAGGGCAAGCAACAGTTGGTCTGCCCACATATGCTCCGGCGAGATAATTAAGGCACAAGCGGTAGTGCTCACCCAGCCGGTCCCTCAAATTCTTGATCTGCTCAAGGACAGCGGCATAACATTACCTGTCAACATTGCCAGACGGCTAACAGGCATCAAATACGAAAAATGTCTGGCGGTTCTCGCTACTCTCAATGATCGCAGTAAGATCGGTCCACCAGGCGGAGTGAAATTTACCAACGGCCCAATCAGCTGGCTGGCAGACAACTACTTGAAAGGCATATCTCAGGTACCCGCCGTAACTATTCATGGAGCGCCACATTTCAGTGAGGATCATTGGCATTCGGACCGACAGGAAAGCGGCGGTCTGCTGGTCGAGGCGGCTAAATCATTAATCGGCGCGGGGATCAGTGAGTTCCATGTGCATGGGTGGCGTTATGCAAAACCGGTTCGCGTCGACCAAGATCGTTACCTGGTCATCAGCCTTATGCCCCCTCTAATTCTGGCTGGTGATGCCTTTGGCGGTCCACGGGTAGAGGGAGCTGCCATGTCAGGATGGAGAGCTGCAGCAGCACTGGAGCATATGCTGCGCCCATAGACAGTTTCCATCCGGAAACGGCCCTTTTGTAAAATATCTTCGTTGTGCTCGAAATTTTATCCTCGGGATATCGACTCGGCCTGCGGTAAAATTTCTCGCTCGCCTCGATCTTGAAGAAAATTCCTCGTTTCCGGATGGAAACTAGAGTAACATTTTTCTTGAATTAGGAATGGATAATTGCCTTTTTTCAAGATCTATACCTTCGTTTTTTGAGCGAATTATGGTGAGAAGATTGGCGTTAACATTGAACTTACTTTCACTAATTAATCTTCTCATGGAAGATCGCATCATCAGGTTAATGGTTATATGTTTTAAGGAGAAGAATGAAAGTCATTATAGTCAACAATAGAAGGAGGGTTATGATATGAAAGAAACTCTGAAAAACATGTTTTACATTGGGGCAGGTGCCGCCTTTTTGACCAAGGAAAAACTTGAAGAGCTGAAAAATGACCTAATTGAAAAAGGTAACGTGACCCAGGAAGAAGGGAAGCAACTCTTAGAGGAGATGTTCAAAAAGTCAGAAGAAGCAAAAGATCAGATTGAACAAAAGATACAAGATGCCGTTACTGATCAGTTGAGAAAACAGAATGTGGCAACAGCTGACGACATTGCAGAATTGAAAAGCCAGGTTGAAGAACTAAAAGCAATGCTGGAGAGGATTAGTGCAGAAGATTAGTCTGCAGGGCCTTTTATGTTCAGCATAAAAAAGATAGGAGCGATCAACAAAACTTACAGGCATCTGAATCGGTACCAGGGGATATTACGTGTCCTCTTCAAATACGGTTTTAGTGATGTCCTTGAAAGGCTTCATATCGACCAGTACCTCGAAAGCGGTCTGCAAATGATCAACCGCAAGCCGAGGGAACAGATAGACAAGCTTTCTCGACCGGAACGTCTACGTATGTCTCTTGAAGAGCTTGGCCCAACTTTCATCAAGTTTGGTCAGGTTCTTTCAACCAGGTCTGATTTTATTCCCCCTGAATATTTGTTCGAACTTGCCAAACTGCAGGATGACGTCCCTCCCTTCTCTTATGAGGATGTAGAATCGATTTTTCTTGCAGAAATGGGACATAAGCCGGAAGAGCTTTTTGCAGAATTTAAACGTGAACCTGTTGCTGCAGCCTCTATTGGCCAAGTGCATGAGGGTGTGCTCCGGGACGGGGATAAAGTTGTTGTTAAGGTCCAGCGTCCGGAGATTGAAAAAATTATCGCTGTAGACCTTGAAATACTCGCCCATATTGCCGCCCTGATGGAGAAGTATCTTGAAGAGTTACAGGGACATCGGCCAACCTCAATTGTTGAAGAGTTTGCCAGGACTATCTCAAAGGAAATTGATTATTCGGTTGAGATAGGAAATATCGAACGATTCGCGAAACAATTTGAAAGAAGCAAAACAATTTATGTTCCCGAAGTATATCGGGACCTAAGTTGTGAGCGCATTCTGACCATGGAGAATATTCAAGGGGTGAAAGCCTCTGATGTAGATCAGCTTCGCAAGCAGGGTACAGATCTGCCTCTTGTTGCTGAAAGGGGAACCAACCTGATTATGGAGCAGATTTTCGTTCATGGTTTTTTTCACGCCGATCCGCATCCCGGGAACATTTTCATTCTGCCTGACAATCTTATCTGTTTCCTTGATTTCGGCATGATGGGTCGCTTGAGTCGTCAGAACCGTGATGATTTCACCGATCTAGTGCTTTACATAGTTGCACGAAACGAGCGCAAAGTGATGGAAAGCGTTCTCAAACTGACAAACCATTATGAAGACATCAACAGGGATGCCTTAAGTCGTGATCTGTCTGAAATGCTTGACAGGTATTTATATCTGCCCTTGAAAGAACTGGACGCGGGCAAGATTTTACAGGACCTGCTTGAACTCGTTTCTCGACATCAGATTTTCTTCAAACCTAATTTTTATCTGATGATGAAGGCGATAACTACCGTTGAAGGGGTTGGGCGTATTCTCGACCCCGATCTGGAGTTGCTAAAGCTGGCTCAGCCATTTATGAAAAAGGTCAAATCAGACAGGCTGCGTCTCAACAGGATAGCCGAAGAGGCTGGACTAGCAACTTCAGAGTACATTGATCTGTTGCGAGACCTGCCGGAAGAACTCCGATCTATTTTGTCACAGCTTCGGCAGGGCAGGATGAAACTTGAATTTGAGCATCGTGGCCTATCAGACCTGAGAGTTGCACTTGATCAGGTGTCTAATAGGATTTCCTTTGCCATCGTCCTGGCTTCCCTCATAATAGGGTCATCTCTTATAATTCTGTCAGGGATTCCACCCAAATGGAACGACATACCCATTATCGGTTTGATTGGCTTTCTTCTCGCCGGAGTAATGGGTTTCTGGCTTCTGTTGTCGATCCTTCGCCATGGCAGGATGTAAATCTCTTCTTTGGTGAACCAAAAATGTACGGCTGCCTTACGCGGCGTTAGAACTCCCAAAGGTAAACTTCCGTTCGAAAGCGAGTCTTGGTTGGATAAACTTCTTTCTGTTTATCGTCTTAATCATAGCTGTAAACGGAAAGCTGGATGAATGGATAGGTTTGTTCTTGAAAACTTAAAGCTGCCTTGAAAAATCTCAGTTATAGTCATCACCCTTCATTGATTACCTCAAACCTCCTTATCTGTATGCCTAAAAAGACTCTTAACGAAACAGCCGTGATATGGTTTTCTTTGCCGTATGGTCTTTATCTCAGAAAAGCTGCAGGGAATCGTTCAACGGGTCACCTATCACAACTCAGTAACCGGCTGGTCCGTGCTGCGGGTGCAGTCCTATAACAATCCAGGTGAGCAGCTCACTGTCACCGTACATCAAACCAAGGTCTTTGCCGGTGCGACCATGGAGTTTCATGGTGCCTGGTCCCTTCATCCGCAATATGGCCGTCAATTCAAGGCGGTGGATGCCATTGAGAAAAAGCCTGCCTCGGCGGCAGCGCTGGAGAAATACCTCGGCTCTGGGCTGATCAAGGGGGTGGGACCGAAGACTGCCAGCAAGATCGTTCAGCATTTCAAGGGTGATACCTTGCATATCTTCGAGCAGGAGATCGAGCGCCTTACCGAAGTTGCCGGCATTGCCAGGAAGAAACTGGAGATGATAGAGAAAGCCTGGCGGGCGCACCGGATGGTCCGGGAGGTGATGATCTTTCTGCAGGGGCATGGGATTTCAACCCTCTTTGCCGTACGGATCTATAAGAAATACGGTGACAGAGCCATCGAGATGGTCACAGAGGATCCGTACCGGTTGGCCAATGATTTTTATGGTATCGGATTTTTCTCGGCAGACAAGGTGGCGCTCAGCATTGGCCTCGACCCAGATAGCGACGAAAGGATTATCGCCGCAATAAGGCATGTCCTGGCGGCAAGCCGTGAGCAGGGACATTGCTATCTGAAGTCGGAGCAGATCAGGACGGCGGTTGAAGAATTGCTCACTCTGGATCTGGGGGAAAGGATAGGGGGAATACTAACCTTTATGGAGGAGCGGAATCATCTGAAAGTCCGCGCGCTCAGGCCAACGAACGAAGAACCGGAACTCTGCTACTACTCGAAAACGCTCTATTATGATGAGGAAACGGTAGCGCGCAGGGTCAACAGTTTCCGGGTTCCAATGGAAATCGATACCAAAAAGGTCACAGACTGGATTACACGATACTGCTCCAGTCATCAGATTACATTGAGCGAGGAGCAGGCCGAGGCGGTGGGCCAGGTGGTGCGGCATGGATTTTCGGTGCTTACCGGTGGTCCAGGCTGCGGCAAGACTACCACCACCCTGGTGATTGTCCGTCTTCTTGAGGCTATGCAGCAGAGGGTGTTGCTGGCGGCACCCACAGGCAGGGCCGCTCAGCGCATGGGCGAGGTGATCGGACGGGAGGCAAAAACACTGCACCGCTTGCTGGAGTGGCAGGGCGGAGGCTTTGTGCGCAACGAGGAGAACCCGTTGCAAGCGGATTTCCTCATTGTTGACGAGTGCTCCATGCTCGATATTTCGCTTACCGCTGCACTGCTGTCTGCGGTACCGAGCGCTTGCCGGGTGCTCTTAATTGGCGATGCCGACCAGCTTCCCTCTGTCGGTGCAGGCAATGTTCTACACGATATCATCGCCTCAGGAGTGGTACCCTCTTTTCACCTCACTCAGGTGTTTCGTCAGGCGAGTGAGTCTCATATCATTGGTTTTGCCCATCAGATCAATCGTGGAGAGATACCACGGATTGAATCACCTTTCAAACGGCCTGAAATTTGGCAAAATGGCACCGACTGCCTTTTTATCGATTCAGATGAGCCGACCAAAGAGCAGATAAATTTTGTCTCCCGGATCAAGCGCACTTTTAACCTGCAGATTCCCCAGTTCGAAGGGCTTACCACAAGCGAAAATCCGTTTGAGTTTCGCACCCGTGAACCTATCAACTCACCCTACGAAAAGGAGTTCATGGTGCCGCCAAAGTTCCTGCATGTCGACCTGCAGCAATTAGTGCAGGCCAAAGGGACAATTGAGGAACTGAAATCCGTATTGAAAAAATTACACC